>JBBQFO010000075.1:0-21291 GCA_038322035.1 Candidatus Obscuribacterales bacterium | reverse complement strand
ACCAGTGCCAGTCCTACTTCCACATCGACTGCGGAGAAACCAAAATCGAATGTTGCATCGTCCCTGCAAGGCAGTTTGAAGGAGATGCAGGTTTCTGGGGTGCTGCAATCTATCAGCATGACCAAGATGACTGGCCAATTGGTCGTCGACAATGCTGGCAACGACATCACCATTCATTTTGAAGAAGGCGTACCTGTCCACGCAGTATCAATGGAGTCCACCGGCGACGCAGCGATCATGGATTTGCTCACTTGGGAAGAAGGGCAGTTCAATTTTATTCCCATGGAAAGAACTCCAGAACGCAGCATCAATCGGCGTCTAGAAGGAATCTTAATGGAAGGTGCGGCGCTCGTCGATCAGCACCAGTTTTTGACGAAAAAGGGATTGAAGCTCGGTTCTTACATGCGTCGCAAGTTCCCTAATATCTCCGAGCAAGAGTTTGAAGGTGCACTGCGCGAAGCGGCACCGCTTGATATGAACTTCCAGAAGCAGATGTATCAACTCGTCGATAATCGAAGAACATTTGCCGAAATTCTCAGGGCTAGACCGCTCGTAAAGTCGCAGTGGGTGCCGCTTTGGTACAACCTGATCTCTTGCAACTTGATTGAGATGTCCGACATGCCAACTCTCGCTGCCAAGCAATCGTCGTTGCAAGAAATTGGAGTCGATCAGTCCCTCGTAACCGCAGCGAAGAATTCAATCTTGCGTCCAGAGACTGGCATGCTCACTTTTCCTATGTTTCTCGGATTTCTCGAACAGGAATTCTCACGTTTTGAATTTACGCGTTCACCATTCTCTCTCGTCATCTTTGACGTCATGGTCAACAAAGAGAAAGGACCAGAGCCAATCGCCGGGAATGCAGTCAGGGGACTTACTGATATTGTCGATGCCATCAAGCGTGATATTGATTGGCTGGGACACTTCAGAACATTCGAGTTCGGTGTGATTCTGCCGCATACAGATGTGCATAGCGCCTCATTCTTTGCCAGCAGATTGGTTGAAGAAGTGAGGGCTAGCACCATTGGCGGTGCAACTAATAGTGGTGATCTATCGATCGCTGTTGGAGTGGCTGGTATACCTCAAGATGGTCAAACTCTAGGTGTACTTTTGCCGGCTGCAGTGGAAGCTAAGAAGAACTCTCGCGAGAAAGGCGTGCCCATAGTGCTCTTCCAGTCGCTCTATAAGCAGTAGCGACTTGAAAATTGTCGATGTCCTGTTTGCTGCGGTAACGCTTCCAAGCTTGTTTTGGGCAGCTTCGCTCACTTCGGGAACATTCATAGGAAGGAGTACAACTATAGATCTGTAGCTCGGAATCCGGGAGATGGGTCATGCAGCCATTTAAATTTGCTCTCTTACTAATCGCAACTAGTTTTGCTTTCGGTCCAGCAGCGACGCTAGCACAAGTCCCCGACCATGTTCAGTCTCCATCTTCGACGGCGTCAATTGGCCAAAGAGAGTCACTACAGTCAAAAGCGATTGCAGATGAGAGGACCAGGCAGATTGAGTCAGTGCGCTCAGACATTGCCGACCTTTCGAAGTTCGAGCATGGCAATGAGTATCTACCCAAGAGTCTCTACAAGCGCGACTACGTCGATAACGAAGACAATGTTCCGGCAATTGCCGGTCATGAGAGACCGAACTACGGTGTTGAGCACCACATGTAGTTCTCGGTCACGTCTCGTTTACGGAGAAGTAGTCGTTGATGTCGTCGTCGTTGATGGCAAGTCTTGTTTCAGCGCATCCGTCAATGTTTTGCTAACCAGATAACCGCCGGCTCCGAGCACTATCGTGCCCATAATCGCAAAAAACAAGATCATTTTGAAGATGCGAGCGCGCCACTCTTCGCCTTTGGTTTTCAGCTCTGATGACATGAATATCGTCCTCTAGATTGGGATTCAGCGACTACTAGCAACTTGAAATTCCAGGCTGACAGGGCAAGTTCCGATTGGCGTGAATTCGCCCAATAATATTTTGGCCAGGGCGCGCATGGCAAGGTCTGATGGATCGTAAGTGGCCACTGCGTTATCCCAAGCTGGCAAGCCCACGCAGTCAAAGGGAACGTCAACCGCGACTTGCACTTTCTCTCGAGCATCAAGTGCGATCTCAGAGCCAAGATGCAGTTGTCCCTGGTTTGTAAGGGCTCGATAAGTGAGGAAAATGCAATTGCGTTCGCTACATTGCGCCTGCAATGCTTTTGACTCTTCCGGTGAAGGATCAATGCTATAGCGGATCTCAGAGAACTCCAACGCAGTGAATCGGTCCTTTGCGATCGCGTTTAGATGTTCAACGAGATTCATTGGATATCGCGCATGGTTTGGCACGAGGACAACCCAGTTTCCAGAATGGATACATGGAACCTCGCCTCGCAACACAGTTACAGCGCGACACGAGGCCTGTAAACATTGGTCGAATTGCGAATGCAATACTTTTTGGAATTCCGGTAATCCCTTTTTCGGAATAACTTTTGGTCGTTTCGGAAAAAGTTTGTCAACTCTTCTAACCGCATCGTCCAAGCGCGACTCTGGCAATCTGCCGCTCTTCACCGCATCTACGATGTATTGATGCACTTCCAGTGTCTCGGCGATCGGACCGCAGATGAGGATCAAATCTACGCCGGCTTCGAGCGTCATAACGCATGCTTCAGCAAGTCCCCATTTCGCTGTTATAGCTTTCATGACCATGTCGTCTGTCATGATCAGTCCCTCGTAATTCAAGTAATCGCGAAGAATTCCTTGAGTAACGCGCTTGGAAAGAGTGGCTGGGAGTGGTTCGGGATCGACTGAACTGAGCCAGATGTGACCGACTAAAATAGACGGCAAATCCTGCATCAAAGTTCTAAATGGCAGGAGATCCAGTTGCCACAGCACACGGCTGTCCATTGGGCTGACAGCCAAGTCTGTATGCGAATCTTCGAGCGTTGATCCATGCCCTGGGAAATGTTTTCCGACGGCGATCAGTCCACCTTCTTTAATTCCTTCACTGACCAGCAAGCCAAAATGGCAAACCTGGCGAGGATTATCAGAAAATGCCCGGGTGCCGATGATCGGGTTGAGTGGATTTGTTAGGACGTCCAAACACGGTGCCAGAAGGCAATTGAAGCCTAGCGATTTGAGCTGAGAGGCGTTGATCGTGGAGATCCGATGTGCCACGCTTCCACCGGCCGCTGCCAGTGCCATCGGCGAAGGAATGGGAGTGAGAACGTGGTCGAAGCGCTGAACTGCGCCGCCTTCCTGATCCACAGTCAACACTGGCACGTGCAGCGATTGCTTGACGATTGCGGTACAAAGCGCATGCAGTTGTTGAAGATCGTTGGCGTTTTCTTTGAAAAGCACAGCACCACCGATGGTGCCGTTGTTGAGCGCCTGCTGTGAAACTTGATCTAACGTCAGCCCAGGAATTCTGGCAACGAGAAGACGACCTACACTTTGTCTGAGCTTCTCATCATCATTCACGTCTACTTCAGCCCCAACAATCGGTGAACATCTACTGGACGTTGTCTGCCTTTTACACTGAACTGTCCGACATATTCAAAATTGAAATGTTCTTTTGCCAACTCGAAGGTGACATTCTCGACAACGATGTCACCAGGGCGATCGTCACCAATCAGCTTCTCAAGCCGAAATACGAGGTTCGCCGTATCTCCGAGCAAAGCTGGATTGGCAGTTTGTCCGAGCGCACCAGCTGCCACCGGTCCCGTTGCAAGTGCCATATCTAACATCATTGGATGATCTTTGAACGGCCAGAGTTCCGGATTCTTGGCCAGATCTTTCGAGATTATCTTCAGTTGCAGTGCGGTTTTGCAAGCTTGAAATGCTTGCAGACTGGCACCGGTTTTCGAATCATCACCATGCCAGTAGGCCATAATCGCGTCACCGACAATTTTTTCCAACTGTCCGTAATTGCGATTGATCTCTTCTTTCAAAGTTTCGAAGAAGCTCTGTGCTGCTTGCATCACAACACCAGGCTTGTCGGCGTATTGCTCAGACAGGGCAGTAAATCCTTTGATGTCACCAACTAAAATGGTGGCATTGATCAAGTGAATGCGAAATTGAGTTTTGTCCTGCTGATTTCGATCTTCTTCCTCTTCATAGGAAGTGTCACTGGGAGGACTAACCAGCAAATCGTACTGAGCGATTTGAACCACATCGCCGGTACGCAGCGGATACTCTTTGCCAGGCGTCAGTCGAGAGCCGTTCAATGAAGTTCCGTTTGTGCTGCCGGAATCGATTACTGTCCAGCCGTTCGTTTTGCAGCGAATCTCAGCGTGCTGTCCCGAGACTTCCGGAAACGGCAAAACTAGTTTGCGTTTTCCCGTCGGCGCGGGTTTGCGACCAATTTCGAGAATTTCTCCTTCTTGCACTTCGACCGAATAGCTTTCTGGCGAGTTCGGATTTACTGTTATAAGTCCGGTCGTCATTGTCTACCTTTGCCGAAAATGCGTTGAAAAATGCCGCTCATGAAAACCACAGACTGGAATTCCCTAAATATTATAGCTACAGAGACAATCGAACGATGTCACCAGGTAACATCGTTCGATTGATTTGAGGATTAGTGCTGACTAGATTGGTTTCGCGCTCTAGCTAGCGCTGGCCGTCTTTGCTAGTGCTTTCTTCAGATCTTCGACGCGATCCAGCTTTTCCCATGGCAGTTCCAGGTCAGGGCGACCGAAATGACCATAGGCTGCCACATTGCGATAGAATTTGCCGCCATGTTTCTTTGGCAGTTCATTCAACTTAAATGTGTTGATAATTGCCGCAGGACGAAGGTCAAAAATGCGTTGGACGACTTCGGTGATTTCATCATCGGCGACTTTGCCAGTGCCGAAGGTGGTCACGTGGATCGAAACTGGTTTGGCTACGCCGATTGCATAGGCAATCTGAACCTCAGCTTTGTCAGCTAATCCGGCGCCGACGATGTTTTTGGCAACGTGGCGAGCTGCATAAGCTGCTGAACGGTCTACCTTCGTTGGATCTTTGCCGGAGAAAGCGCCGCCGCCGTGGCGTGAATAGCCGCCGTAGGTGTCGACGATAATCTTACGTCCAGTCAAACCAGCGTCACCATGAGGTCCGCCGACAACGAATCTGCCGGAAGGATTGATCAAGTAGCGGGTCTTTTCATCTGCTGGGATACCCAACTCTTTGATTACAGGCTGAATCACATAGGCTTTCAGGTCAGCGGCGATGCGAGCTTGAACTTTGTCGTTATCATCGATGCCGTCAATCACTGGGTCGTGCTGGGTGGAAATAACGATCGCATCGATTCGCACTGGTTTGTCATTTTCGTATTCAATAGTCACTTGTGTCTTGCCGTCTGGGCGAAGATATTTCAGCGTTCCTTTCTTGCGCACTTCAGAAAGGCGAAGTGCCAGTCTATGAGCTGCTGAAACAGGCATAGGCATCAGTTCAGGAGTTTCATTACAAGCGAAACCGAACATCATGCCCTGGTCGCCAGCGCCGATGTCGGCCGCTTTTTCGTCATCGCTGCGGGTTTCCAAAGAGTTGGTGACGCCGTGTGCGATGTCTGGAGATTGTTTGTTGATGGCTGTCAAAACGGCGCAGGAGTTGGCATCGAAGCCGCCGCCACTTTCGCCTACGTAACCAATGTCGCGGATAACGCCACGTACAAGCTCTTGGAAGTCTACGTTAGCGTTGGCGCTGATTTCGCCACTGACAAGGACAAGACCGGTCGAAACTGAAACTTCAGCTGCGACGCGACCCTTGGGGTCTTGCGCCAAAATGGTGTCGAGGATGGCATCAGAGATTTGGTCGCAGACCTTATCCGGATGACCCTCTGTAACTGATTCCGACGTGAACAGATATCTCTTAGCCAATGTCTTCACTCCTATATTCACTGGTGGCACTCCTTAAAAGGAGGCTTTAAATTTGAAGCAAACCTTGACCTAATCAGTGTTAGATCAACATTTACACATCTGTGTTGGTTTGGAAACCCACAGCACAGAGGCTTGCACATTGCGTATGCTATCAACGATCGAGCTGTCATGAATTAAACATCTTGAACAAAATCAGCCTGGCAGCGTTTTAGGCCGACACGACTTGTCACAATTGATTTTTTGAAGCGCGGCCGATCACCTCACCAAGTCATTTTTTGAAAACACTGTTCGAGCTGAGTGTTAGGATATAACCGCAATCGACTACGTTGTTAGTCAATTGCTGAGATGGTGAAAATCTCAGGAACGGCTGCCACACTCCGGCGTCTAAAGGTCGGAGTGGTAGGTCTCCGGGAGACAAAAAAGGATTACAAAGATGGCCACAGCTTACAGCCAGAAGAGTGATAGAGATTTGGTTCTCGCCTGTCAGAGACGCGAGCCGGCAGCATTTGAAGAGCTAGTAAAGCGGCATCAGCGCACAGTATATGCGTTGCTGTACCAATTGGCTCCTGATTGGACCGATACCTCCGATCTGGCGCAGGAAGTCTTCATCAGGGTCTGGCGCTCAATCAATAATCTTCGCAACCCCTCATCTTTTAGATCTTGGCTGACTCAGATCGTCACTAATCTGTTCTATGACGAATTGCGGAAACGTCCCCGCCGCTTGCCTACAGTCTCAATGGACGAGCCTATGGACGATGAAGAACAGACCGACGTAACCCGCGATATCGCTGACGTGCACCCGCAACCCGATGAAAAGCTTCTTAGCAATGAGATGTCAGATGTGATTCGGAGAGCCATGCTCAGATTGCCGGAACAGTTTAGGACCTCCATCGTCTTAAGAGAAGTGGAAGGTCTTAGCTACGAAGAAATTGCAGTCATTACGAAGACAGAAATGGGTACGGTCAAATCCCGGATAGCCCGTGCACGTACAAAGCTGCAAGAATTGCTTAAGCCTTATCTTGAAAACAATACGTCTTCGACGAGCGAGGTTTCTGGCTAATTTATGGAAAATTCTTGTACTCGCTATAGAACGGAACTATCTGCGTTTATCGATGGTCAGCTCGAGAAAGAGCAGCACACTGAAGTTCAGGTGCATGTCGGCAACTGCGAACAATGTACGAGTGAACTGAACACTCTTAAGTCGTTGACCAGCTTTTTAAGTTCCGGTTTGAAATTAGATGATCAAAACGTTCCCAACATTTGGGAGGCTTTGCAAGATTCAATGCCTTCTATGTGCGAACTCATGCGCACGGAGCTGTCCGCTTATCTAGATGGCGAACTGACTGCCGCTGCTCAAGAGGGTGTGAACAAACATCTGAAAGATTGTACTGACTGTATGACTGAATTCAAACTACTGAACAGCACTAACCGGCTGCTCGTTAGAGGGCTTGAACTGCCTGCACACATAAAGGTTGATCTGTGGACTTCGGTGAAAGCGCAGCTCAACGAAGATTGCGCGCTGATCAATACCGAGCTCTCATCTTACGTAGATCAAGAAGTGCCGTCAGTGCGTCATCGCATCATCACGGCTCATCTGATTGATTGCCCGGATTGTCGCATTCGCTTCAACGGCATCGCATCAGTCGGTGACTTGATTCGCGACGCATATCAACCTGAAATGCCTGAGAGCTTTGACCTCTGGCCAGGAATTAAATCGAAACTACAGGTGGTGCCTTTCACCGGCAAACACCAGGAAACCGCGAAGAAAAAATTCGGTGGGCAGCGCATGTACACAACTGCAGCAGCTGCGGCCGTGATTGCAGTTGTCGGTTCGTTAGCATTCTGGTTCGGTACTCCGCAACCAGTAACGGCAGACACTGTTAGCTCAGAAGGATATTTGATTGAATCTGCACTTAAGGAACCAACGGATGTTGCCGAGGCTGCGGTATATGAGCAGAAGTAAAACTAAACGACAGAGACTACGGTTGGCGTTGTTATCGGTTTCAATGGGCATCAGCTGTGGTGCGGCCTCTGCCGAAGATCACTGCAATATTGATTGGACCAAGTTGAAATTGACTGATGTCCAGCAGCAGCAGATCACGGCTTTAGAAACAGATTGGAATAAGCAGTATTCTGAAATTCGACCTGTGATTCTCCAAGAGCAGCAACATTTGTCCAAGTTGTTGTCCGATCACAATTCTGATCCAGTCGAAATCATGTCAGTCCAGCAAACTGTGGCACGTAAGAAAGAGTCTTTAAATCAGTTAGCTACGGCAAACTACCTGAAGAAGCGTCAGGTACTAACTGAGAGTCAACAGTTCAGTTTGGAAATTATGGTCAAGAACGCGGTCGCCATGCGCCAGCGTCAGAATAGTCCAGGCGGGGCAACTGAAGTCATGCCAGACCGCGTTCAGAGCTTGATCGAACGCGTCCGCAATATTTGGCCAACAGCTGGTCCATAAAAGTATCTACCAGGGATCGGTGAGGAAGGCATTGTCGTTGTAAGACGGTGACATGACTCGATCGGTGATTGCTTGCAGTGGTTCGCGGATTTTTGGATCGTCTTTGATTTCCAGAGCGCGGCGATATTCGCAGATCGCTCCGACGTCGTCATGGCGCGCTGCAAGACTGTCTGCAAGCTCCTTTCGCAGCGAATATGAATCGCGTCCTTTGATTATTGTTTTGATTGAAGTTGAGATATTTCGCTCGGATGCCGTGTCATCTGTTCTTAGTAGTTGGGCGCGATGAAAGTCGAGCAGAGCTTTTACTTTGTTTGTTTTCTCTTTGATGCCTCTGTTGTTGAAGACCATGCCCAGGTTGTTTCGCGCCATTTTGTATCCAGGATCCGTGTTCAGAGCTTGGGAGAGTTTCTGAATTGCAGCAGGGTAATCACCGGCGTTCAGTGCAGTCGCTCCTTGATTGTTTAACGCCGCTTGCGGCATGCCCATCGGTTTATTGGGTTTGGGAGCCTCTTTTCCAAGTTCGGCAATCTGGCGTTTCACTTCAGCTATTTGCAATTCCACATCGCGAAGAAGTTCTTCGTAATGTTTCAATTGCGGACCTCGCTCTTTTGCAATTGCCAGCAGTAGCTGTTCTCTCGCTCTCTGGAAGTCTCCGTCATCGTCATACGCTTCGGCCAGTCCAGCGTGGTTTTCAGCGCTTCTTCTTTGTGTCAGTTTGGACAACCATTGTTTTACTGCCAGGTCTTCTTTATCGAATTTATTCACAACATTATAGCTGAACGTAAAATCAAGTGATATCGAATCTGGTGCGTCTGATGGTAATGGTGGCAGCTTGGAATTTTTCAATGCTTGGATGGCAGCTTGTTTATAAGTATCGGCGAAAGGCTTGCTTGCTAAGATATTTGACACTTTGCCACTAGCGCCAACGTCGAATCGCAAAACGATAATTTCAGTCTTGTCACCTTTGGGTGGATGCCAGTTTGCGCGGATCAGTTTTTCAATGCCGAGGAAATAGTTAGCTAAATCGATTCGCCCTTTGGGTTCAGCAACTTGAGAGTTTGTTTTCGGGCAGGCGACGCACGAAACGTGCAGCACAGCCTGACTCGGTTGATGAAGCTTAACCGACTCTATGTTTTCTTCGTTGCGAATTTCGTTGTACTTTTGAAAGTACGGGAGCGAATCTTCTTTACGTCCCATGTGCCAGAGGGTATCGGCGAGATTAAGATATGCGATTTCACGCTGCGGTTCGGCTGAAATGACTGCTGCTAAGACTCGCATGGACTCAGCGTCCTGGTCGAGTTTCTGCAAATACAGTCCATAATCATTAAGCGCTGATATGTAGACTTCACGGTCCATTTTTAGCGCTGGTAGTTTCCAACCCGCCAACCAATATTCAGGAGTTCGATCGGGAGTGTTGACATCGTGATCGAGTTTGTCCGCGACATAGGCGGTGAAATCGAAAGTTAACTCCAGTCGGTCTGCGGCTTTAGCGATCTCTCCTTTTCTGTACGAAGCTTTGGCATCTTTGTGAACTTTTTTCATTAAGTCGTTGAGTGATTTGGGTGAGGCGTCGCAATCGGTTATTCCATTTAAAACATCGTAGTCGTAGATTTTGCGAAGTGTGGGCTTGTCGGCGGCCAAAACGGCTTCCACAGCCTGATTGAAGTACCTTTGAATTGGCTCGACCGGAGTGCTTACAGTTGCTGCGGCCAAGGACAAAGCAGCAGTTGTAGCGCTTATGCAAAGAGAGAATGACATGCTCAGTAAGAGCTTATTATTCATGGTCACCTGGTTGGTATCGCTGACAGTGTCAAAGCCTCTCTCTGACCACTAGAAAAAGTATAACGAACTTCACTTAGTGAAAGAATATACCTGATCTTGTACTATCATTTAATTTTGCAACAAACACTTGGCTTGCCAACCTCTCCGGTCGGCGCAGGTCCGAGTCGAGAAGGGGACTGCGATGATTGAAGAAAAACTCCAGCAAATTGTCGAAAGCGCCATAGATGGTGCTGTTAAGGACGGTAAGCTCGGAAACGTCACAGAACGCTCTGTGCCGGTTGTCATCGAACGTCCGCGCCTTCCTGAGCATGGAGATTTGGCTTGCGGTGTGGCAATGAAGCTAGCTGGGCAGGCAAAGACGGCTCCGATTAAAATTGCAGAATCGATTTCTGAATACATTAAAAGCAATCCTGACGCAAATTCAGACGCCATTTCCAAATTCAGCGTAGCGCCACCGGGATTTATCAATTTCCAGTTGGGCAAGCGTTGGCTGGCCAATTCGCTTCAGGATATTCATCAGCGTGGCGCTGATTTTGGCAAGAGCGATGTTGGCGCCAACAAGAAATTGTTGATTGAGTATGTTTCAGCCAATCCGACCGGTGAGTTGCATATCGGTCACGGACGCAATGCAGTGTTCGGTAGTTGTTTGGCCAACTTGTTTAAATTCGCTGGTTTCAAGGTCGAGCAAGAGTTCTATCTGAACGATACCGGTGCGCAAATTGAGCAGCTTGGAGCGCAGGCATGGGCTCTCTATCAGCGAAAGAACGGCAAACAAGTTGAATATCCTGAAGGTGGTTATCCTGAGGAATCGATCAGTCACTTCGTCGATCAAGTAGTTGAATCGCACAAAGACAAATTCATCAACTTGCACCTCGAAGAAGGCATTGAGCAACTTTCGCTGGCCACCAAGGAAGTCATTTTGGCAGACCAGAAACAGCTCCTTGAGTCGCTCGGCATTCATTTCGACAATTGGTTCTCTGAATCAACGTTGCACAATGGACAGGTTCAGGAAGTACTGGAAATTTTCGCCAAGAACAATTTCAGTTATGAAGCGGAAGGTGCGTTGTGGCTCAAGTCGAAAGAGTTGGGCGATGAAAGAGATAGAGTACTGCGAAAGAGTGCCGGTAAAACGACGTATCTGGCTGCTGATGCGGCATATCACAAAGATAAATATTCACGTGATTTTGATGGCTTTGTCACCATATGGGGTGCCGATCACCATGGACAAGTTCCGGGATTGAGAGCTGCAGTAAAGGCGCTCGGAAAAGATCCTGATTTGATGGAGATCATTCTCACTCAAATCGTCAACCTTTCCAGAGATGGAAAGTCGGTGAGAATGTCCAAGAGACGCGGCACAGTCGTCACTTTGAGTGAGGTGATGGAAGAAGTCGGTAAGGATGCGGTGCGATATTATCTGGCCGAGTCTAGCCCGCAGAATCCGATTGCCTTCGACCTTGAATTGGCGAAGAAGACCAGTCGTGAGAATCCCGCCTTCTATATTCAGTATGCGCATGCCAGATGCTCTGCCATTCTCCGGCGTGCCCTCGAACCTTACGTCAATACTGAGAAGCAGACCACCGAGCCTCCAGTGTTGAGCGTCAAAGAGTGGGCTGATTTCCAGGATGAATTTAAGAAATCAGCAGATGTGTTTTTGCCTGCGTTTGATTCTGACCCAGCGATTTTTGCGGATCAGAAGGCGCTAGTGATGGCGCTCCAGTCCTTTCCTTCTGAAGTTAGGGACTCGGCAGTCAATCGCCAGCCCGGCAGACTAGCTCGCTATGCTTTCGAAGTCGCTAACGCACTGCAGAAATTCTATGAGGTCTCGCGCGTCATCACTGATGACAAAGACGTGACCAAAGCCAGACTTGGTCTGATAATGGCGACGAAGCAAGTATTAGCGAATGTCCTGGGAATAATAGGCGTGTCAGCCCCCGAGAGGATGTAAGACCGACGCGGAATAAATAATTACTGGCGCTTGCTCATTGGCGTGCCAGATCCCCACGCAGCGCGTATGCTAGAAGAAGAAAGTTTAGCTGTCGCCTAGAGTCAGCACTCGCTGAACATATGCCGGCTATCTTTATCCCCAGAGCCATAAGGAACTTTCTATGCAGATGGAAGAAAAGTTTTCGCTGGAGCTGAGCCAGGAAGAGGGCATCCTCCTTTTGACCAGCGCGAGACTGTTAGACAAGCTGGTTGCCGGGGTGACGATTCATGCCCAAGAGCGGGATGAGTTAATTCGAGACATTATCGACAAGCTGTCGCTAGCTGTGTCGCCAGCGCTGGCGACGATGTCTGATGAATTGGCTGACGCGATTGTCGATTCGGTTCTGGGCACCGATGAAGAGCAAGACGATGATTTCTTCTGCCCTCACGATATTTCCGACAGAGATTTTGTTGAAGCTAGTACTGATGGTGGCGGTGCCGGTTTTAACTATCCCATGTATTCCATAGATACGAGTTTGCCGTTGCTTGAGCGCGCCTTGATCACGCACGTTGCGGTATCCGTTGAATACTACAGCCTCGCCCGAGAATCTATAGATACATTGACTCTCGACCCGCTCAGCATAATGAGAGAGGAAGGCATGTGGCGCATGGTGGCATACTGCCATGAGTTAGATGATCTGATGATTTTCCGTATCGACCGAATCAAAAATGTTGTCGAGACAACAGAACATTTTGAAACTCCGCGCAACTTCAGTCAAAGAAAGCAAGAACCATTCGCCGCCTACTGCTAGAATCTAACCGATTCACAGTTTGAGGCAACAATGGAAAAGATAGCGATTGGCAGCGACCACGCTGGATTCGAACTCAAGGAGAAGATCAAAAAAATCCTCGAGGACATGAATCTCGGGTGGGAGGACATGGGCACGAAGTCAACGGATTCGTGTGATTATCCAGATTATGCGCGTGCGGTTGCAGACGCGGTGTCCGAGGATAAGTTCAAACGTGGGATCATCTGCTGCGGATCTGGAATCGGTGTCTCGATAGTGGCGAACAAAGTACGCGGAATTCGCGCTGCTCTTTGCCATGATCAGGTAGACGCGGAGACTAGTCGGAAGCACAATAATGCAAATATTCTCTGTTTGGCGGGACGTCGCACCAGCGCAGATCAGTGCGAGAAGATCATCAAGACCTGGATGGAAACTGAATTCGAAGGCGGCAGGCATCAGCTTAGAGTGGAGAAAATTGAGAAGGCCCGCGCAGCAGAAGAATCTTGGCGCAGAAGTTAATGACAAATCGTCAGTTCAAGGGTGTTGTATTTGATGTAGACGGCACATTATTCACAAGCGCATATACCGTATCCGAGCGCATGCGTGAGACATGCAAGAAGCTGATACAGCAAGGGGTTTGGTTAAGCATTGCCAGCGCTCGTCCGCCAAAATCAGTTCGGAAAATTGGAGAAATGATTGGATCTAGTGGTCCTCTATGCTCCCTCAACGGTTCACTGATTTTGAAAGCAGATGGAGAGATCGTTTCCCGTTTCTCAATTCCAAGCGCCACTGCCCGAAGTTTAACAACTCAGTTTGCTGGAAATCAGCGCATCAGCCTATGTATCTATGCAGGGGATGGGTGGTTCATTTCCAAAGTCGATAGACGGATCGAGATTGAGCGCGCCGCTGTCGGATTCGAACCTGTGATAGTCAATGATTTCAATGCGATTGGGCCAATAGAAAAAATTCTTCTTATGGCTGAACCTGAGCTAGCAGCATCCCTTAGCACTTTCGTCGCGCAAGAAAATGCAAGCGTTGTGGTATCACGCTCAGCTCCAGAATACGTTGAAATAACTGCATCCGGCGTTGATAAGGGAACCGGGGTGGAACACGCTGCTCGCCAGGTTGGCATAACACTGCCCGAGCTAGTCGTATGTGGCGACGGTGAGAACGACATCAGCATGCTTCGAAACGCCGGATATGGTATCGCGATGGCTCACGCACATGCGAATCTGCTCAGTGTGGCCAGCCAAGTCGTTGGCAGTAACAATGATGATTCTTTAGCTGTTGCGTTGCAGGCATTATTCGACCTGTCCTGAACAAGCGATTATTTGCCGGCCGGAGCCAGACACAAGTCCACACACAGATGGCGTCATCGGAGAACGATGGCGCCATCTGTGGTGCGTTAGAAGGAGTAACTGGGTTACAGTCCTCTAAAATCTGGTTTGTCAAAAATCAGGGCAGGTCGGACGCTATGACCGTGTTTAGGGCAGTCGGACGCAGTGGCCGGGTTTAAAATCAACTTCGCACTCGCTGTAACCGCGCGATGCGACTCGTCTACTACTTATCTGCCACTGGCCTGGTATACCTAAACTCATTTATGCATTAAAAGTGAAAGAAATTTCTCTGATCAGCTGAAACGCCCGTTGCACGGCGTTTCGGTATATCCAAATTGTTGTGTGGCTAACAATTTTGGTGAGAAGAGTCTGGAGTATTGGGTCGATCTAGGTGGATTTTGCTACTGGTATCATATGCGGTGCCAGAGCGATTGCCAGATTTGAAAGACATTACTAAGAGCAAAACCCTTTGAAATTAAATACGGTAGAATTAACAGAAGTACTCAAAGGTCTTAGTATCCGTGAAACACATAGCCTGTTTGCTTCTCCTCTTGCTACTGAACTGTTTTGCCGCCGCACGTGCAGATGACAATAAGCTGACCGTTGAACAGCTCCAAAAAATCCTTGACTGTCAAAAAGACTCCATAAAGCACGTCAGTATCACAAACGGACAACCTCTATTCGATGTGAAGGTTGCGGACAAAAATACCGACCAAACAGTGGACGTAAAAGAGGAAGAGCGGAAAAAGCTTATTCAGCAGGTGATTGCCAGCGCAGTGCCGCTCACTATCCACGACAACTTGATTGATTGGGTCAAATACAAGTTCAGCGGCAATCGAGATACCAGTGGGGACCTGACTTGCTCAGGACTGGCCACAATACTCCTCGAGAACAAAGCTAGCACCATCACTCATGTCGATGTGATTGACGGAACCAACAGTCTCGATGTGCAAATAGATGGACAACCTGCGCGAGAAGTTGTGATGCCCGTAGAAATCAAACAAGAAGTCGTCGACCAAATGGCGGTTAAAGGCGTTAAAGTCGACCACAAGCCTGCTAAATTGGACTTCAGTTTCATTTTGCCGGGTTTCATACTTGGAGTAATCGGACTCGGTGCCGTGTACATGTTCAGTCCAATGAAGCTTGCCTCCGAAGTAAATCCGAAACCGACTGTCATCTCACCGCCAGCAGCAGGCGAGCCTGGCACCAACAATGGTGCCAATGAGACGGAACAGTCCTGACTGCTTTTCAGTTCTACAAGCGTACGAACCAAGGAATGCCCAGGGGAAGGTTCAGACTTCGATGAATCGATCTTTTGTTGATTCATTTGGTAACTGGCAGGAGTCCTTCTTGCCGAAAACTTTGTAGCGGTTTGTTGCCACCAAATCGTAACCCCAGTTTCTGAGCGGCTCTGGCAGGTATTTGATCAGGGAAATTAGAGACCAGACTCCGCCTAAATTTGAAAGTACGAATGCTGCTGCATCTGATTTGGATAATACCCGTTGAGTCGGAAGCTCGTAGTCTGCGACAACGAAAAACGTGTTCAAATCTTTTGGATTGATGTTGTATTGCTTCAAAAATTCAGTCGCGAATTCGCTTTGCAGGGATGCGAATTGGAACTTTCCTTGTGGATCTTTTGGCAAGACAAACTGTACGACTTTGCTGCATAGTCCGCACACACCATCAAAGAGAAAGATGTGTCCGCCGGTCTTCGGTTTGGTTAGGAGAGTCATGTGACGCCTCGATGAATTCAACAACGGCAGTTAACGTTGTCGTCCTGCATTAGACAAAGTATCATATTGTCGCTTCGGTTTTAAACTTTAGAGGGCGTAAGTTGCGGTTTCTTGTTAGTCCATGTGCATACAAGGGGACATTGTCAGCTTTGCAGCTGTGCGAGGCTATTTCGAAAGGAATTCGAGACGCCTTGCCCGACGCTGAAATTTTGCTGGCACCGATTGCCGATGGCGGTGACGGCACTCTAGATGCGCTGCACACAGCGATCGGGGGCGAGTTTCGTTACGTTGATGCTCAGGATTCTATCGGCCGTCCCGTTCGTGCCAAGTGGCTGTCGTTCGGCGAAACTGCTGTGATTGAGTTGGCCAGTTCCAGCGGACTTGCATTGATCCTCAGCTACGAGTTGCTTAATGCATTAATGGCTCACACATACGGTTTGGGAGAAGTTGCCAGAGATGCATTACTAACCAGACCAAAGAATTTGTTTGTTTGCGTTGGTGGCAGTGCCTCCACCGACGGTGGCGCCGGAATGCTCATGGCGATGGGGGCAAAGTTTTTTGATGGTAACGGAAACTCCATTGAACTGGGTGGAAATGACCTTTTTCATATTCGCAGTTGCGATCTGTCCGAGTTGAATGCACTGATTAGCCAGAGTGGTGTCGAGTCCATTAAAGTTGCTGTTGATGTAGACAATCCATTACTAGGTGAGTATGGTGCTGCTGCCGTGTATGGTCCGCAGAAAGGTGCTGGAATTCCAGCCGTTGAACGTTTGAATGATGGATTGGCACAATTCGCGCTGGTTTTGGAAGCTGCTGTCGGACGTGCATGTAAGGATCTTCCCGGCGCTGGTGCTGCCGGTGGCACTGCATTTGGTATCAATGCTGCGATTGGTGCAGAAATGATTTCGGGTTTCTCTTGGCTCTCTTCTGTAATCAATCTGGAAGAAAAGATTAGTGCGTGTGACGTCGTCATCACCGGCGAAGGCTGTCTGGATAACCAATCCATCAGTGGAAAAGCTATCGGCGAGTTGGCAAAGTTGTGCACGAAATATGGCAAACAACTGTGGGCTGTGCCAGCGGTCGCTGTTCCTAATGTGGATTGGCACTCTTACGGAGTGCACAAGATTTTGCAAACATCTGCACACGGAAGAATGGCTGATGAAGCCAGCGTTCAGGCGGCCGCATTCGATTTGTGCAAGCTGTACGACTGAACTATTACTTAGTCTTGCGAATGAACTGAGCTAGATCAGCAGTCAGATTCGACGAGACAATGTCATTCTTTGGTGCTGTCAATTGATGCAGTTCGGCTGGAGTTGGTTGTTGTGGTGGCAGTGTTGCTGCCGCTGCTGCTCCCGGTCCACCAACTACTGGTGCCGCTGCTGCTTGAGCTGGATCTGCCTGTGGAGCTGGTGCCTGTGGCGCTTCCATCGCTGCTTCTGGTGCAGCAGTTGGTGTCTGCGCTTGCAGTTCACCTGGCGAATACGATTGAACAGGAGTTTGAGAAATTGTGCCGTCGGCTGAGATAGGAGTGCCGCCTTCCATACGCAGTGAGTCACCACCGGTAGGGGCTGCTGATGGAGCGCCTGCTGCTTGTGGAGCACTAGCCAATTGTTGTGTTGCCGCCGCTGTCGGGGCTTGAGCCAATGTTCCACTGGCTTCAGCGCCTGTTCCAGGCAATTGCAGATGTTGTCCAGGCAAGATTAGACTTGGATTTGCACCAATCACATCTTTATTGAGGTTGTAGATTTCGCCCCATTTGCTGCCATCGCCAGTTGTGTGTTTGGAAATGTCCCAGAGGTTGTCGCCAGATTTGACGATGTATTCGCCATGTTCCATTCCGGTCGAAGCGACTTCGCTTCCGCCGCCAGGCAAGTTGATGTTAGTGCCTGGGTGAATCAAAGAAGGATTCGATCCCAGAACGTCCGCATTCATCTTATAAATTTCTGACCAACGAGTTGGTGCGCCGAGGTTATCTTTAGCGATGTTCCACAAGCAATCTCCAGCGCGGATTGTATAAGTGGAAGGAGCAGCAGGTGCAGCTTGAGTGGCGTCACTGCCGGCTGGAACTTGGGATGCATCACCGGCTTGGGCGATTTGAGTGCCGTCTGCAACTTGTGTTCCATCAGGCGCAACTTGCGAGCCGTCTGCGATTGGTTGTTGCAATTGCGATCCATCTGCAACCATTTGTTGATTTGGGATAGCAGCTTGCTCGAACGATGCGTTAGTTGCAGCCGGTGCAGCTGGCTTGCTCATCTGTTGAGCCGCGATGCGTGGTTGTGCAACGTGAGCAGGAGCGCGATTAATATGAGAAATTCCATCGCGACCGCTAAATGCTGACGAGTGACTGTGTGATGAGCCAGCGGTTTGATGACCCTGATGATCCATTACAGATTTCGCATGAGCAACATGGTCAGCGGCTGGAGCCGCATGTTGAGCAGCAGGGGCATGAGCTGTGGGAGTAGCGTGTGGTTGAACAACATGTGTTTTGCCTACGACGCTATCCAAAGAAAGTTCTTTAGCCTTCAATCCACCTAGATTGTGCGAAGTGTCGGCTGTCGGAGTTTGATGCTGCAAATAACTCGCATCGTATCCCGTAGCTGTGCTGGCATCAGGTGCTCCCAGTGTTGGGTGGAAAGTGGCAACGCCCTTGTCCATCGCTACAAATTTATTAGCGCCGAGATGATCGCCAAGTGCGCCGGACGGTCCGACACTACTGCCGGTGCTCGAATCCATTGCTGATCTGCCCAGTTGACTGACGTTGAAACTGCCGACATTCTGTGACGCGGAAGCAGCAGGAGCAGCGTCGCTCATGCTACCGGTGGCGGACAGATCGGAGTTAAAATTGCTTCCATTTACATTGAGCGAGCTCGGCACTTGACCAGAGATTGGCACTGTCTGTGCTGATGCCACTGACTGGGTACTAGCCATCGGTGAATGTGAGGTGAGGGATACAGGGCGATCGCCAAACAGGCGGTTCGCTCCTGCCAAATGATTAGCAGCGCTAGCTTCTCTCATAGCTGGTCCGGAGAGTGCATCTCCTTTTCCAGACAAGCCATCAACCTGGTTGCTCAGCTTACCCATTTCGAACTGGGGTTTGTTCAAATCGAGTGAACCGGAAACCTTTAGTTGGTCGCGGAAGGCAACGCTATCTTTAAGTATGTCTGGTGTGTTGAATTGTCCTGCCGCGCCCTTGCCGACGACGCCCAACATGTCACCACCATTGCTGCCCAGTCCGCCCAAGTTCTGGAAAATTGGCGCCCCGTTTGGCAACAAGCTGAGGCTGATGCCCATGTGCTCACCGACTGGCATCGAGGTAAGAGCAGCATGTGCACCAGCAAGAATGGATGGGTCGAAACCTGCGAGCAAGTTGGCATGTCCCATGAGGAAATTGCCTAATGCTTCGAACATCGAACTGAGTAGTCCGATTTGACCAGGCATGCGCATGATCATTTGAATCAATGGAGAGATTGGCTGCGCGGCTGCCTGCATTGCAGTCATGATGCTCTGCTCGGCGCCTGGGGCTATAGCCGCAGCGTGCGACTCGATGCCAGGTTGGAAAACTGTTGCCCGATGCATATCTATCGCTGAGGCTGCCGACGATTCTCCGCCCGATGGGGTGAAGTTGGCGCTTGCGCTCATTTCAGGATTGAAACCGAATCTCGACATGTCTTCCTTCGGGGTGCCGTCTAGCTGAATTCAATGTACATAAAGCGTAGGGGCAAGTCAAAGCATTAGTGGGAGGATTCCCATGCTCTGAGCCCGATTTAGCGTATTTCGCGCAAACGTTTCGTGAATTCACAGTCAAACCTTGCTTGCTTTTAACTTATGCGCCGATTCGCGACTGGCTTGGAATGCGGTTTCCGATGCTATCAACCGTATATATCCGCAGTTGTGCCTCTAGGAGATTTCTCACGCATCAACTGGCGCCGGTTAGTATAATCACCTTTGGCGGTGGAAACAGCGCCGCCACCTCACTTCTGGAGATGATAATGACAATTCCGATCAGGCAAACCCTCTCGCTGGCCTGTCTAGCAGTCGCCATCGGCTTGCCTTTGTCACCTCATGCTTACGGTCAAACAGCCAGACTTGCTGCCAATCCGCCTGTAAAAGCGGCAGTACCAGCTGCGAAAACAGCCGCTTCGGCAAAGAAAGCCGCCACCCTAGGTGCAACCGCTGCAGCGTCAGTCGAGCCGGCGGGAGCTGAAAGCCCAGCCGTGGCAAGACAAAACGCACTAACCAGCGCAGTCAAACAGTATAAAGCAAAGCCCGATCCCTACTCGTGGGAAGGTGTTTGGCGTATAGTGCGAGAGATACTCTCTCAACCGGCGACAGTAAAGGCCAGCGCTGCCTCGATTCTCGCTTCTTATCCACCACTTTCTGAGCTCAGTGTCTCGATCATTGATGGCGAAGGTTCGCGCATTTGGGCGTTTCCAAAAGTGGCAGAAGCTCAAAACGTGATCTTGCAATGGTCGGGTTCAGTGTCCACAACCGTTCAACGTCCAGTTGGACGGCGCCACAAAATGGTCAGTCAGGTGGCTGTTACAACTGTTCCGCACATTCAGACTTTGCTGATTCCGCCAGGAGTGGTTCTCAACGACGCTCATTTGGCGACTGGCGGGCATGCTCTTACTTTGACCGGAAACATCAGAGGCACCGGCGCAGTTTGGCTGCAAGCCTACAAAATTGCCGAAGGACAGTGGACCGAAACTAGCGATGCCTTCTCGACTGTGCCTCCATTTTTGACGCAGAATCTTGTTGGCAAAGCATCGTTCTCTGGAAACGACCTCGTGCTCTCGGTCGGCGGAGCCAAGTCAGCGTCGGGAAAACCACAGCCGCAGTCTTCAGGTTACAAAATTGTGCTTCATTACGTTGACGGACGCTATTCACTCGATGCCAGAACCAACGAAGAAGGACCTGCGTTAATAGCTCTTCAGTTCGTCCAAGCCGTTCAACAAGGGCATCTCGACTTGGCCAAAGGATGGTTGGCTGACCCTCGACTGCTCAGCATTCCAAAATACATTGGCTTGAATCGCACTGCTGGACTTCCTTTCAAAATTATCGCTATGGCTAACCCCGGCACTGGCGCCTTCCGATATCGCTTAATGACATTTGAAAAGAACGATTTGATCATGGACGTTGGCAAAGTCAAAAACCAATGGGCTGTAAAAGCGCTCTTTATTGCGCCGCCAGATCCCCTCGCTCAGAAGTTAGTTGGTAGCCTACCGGCTACAGAAAAGTCTTCCGAGCCCAAGGGGTCGGAAGAGTCTAGTAAATAGTCAGCTAAATTCTCTCAATTGAGACCGAAATACCTGATGTAGTCAGGGAATCTGGCTTAAGACTGGGAATATAAATGCTGACGTGAACAACTCAGGCAAATATTTTGACGTCCTTTCAGTCCGACCTTCCGCAAGCACAAACTATTCCTCAAGAAGAGAA
>JBBQFO010000074.1:0-21510 GCA_038322035.1 Candidatus Obscuribacterales bacterium | reverse complement strand
AACGAGTGGGGCGCTGCACACAAAGATTTCGACCAGGCGTCAGTACGGCTTTCCCTGTCCTTCCCAGATTTGTACGAACTTGGAATGTCCAATTTCGGTCTGAAGATCCTCTATCAGATTGTCAACTCGACAGACGGACTGCTTGTAGATCGCAGCTACGCTCCCGGTTCAGACTTGGAAGCGATCCTGAGAGCGAAGAAAGTTCCACTCTGGGGCTGGGAGTCACGCCGCCCGCTCAAAGAATTTGAGCTGATCGGATTCTCTCTCCAGTACGAGCTTTGCTACACAAATGTACTGAACATGCTCGATTTAGCGCAGTTGCCAGTACTGGCAGCCGAGCGTACTGCGGTTTTCCCGCTCGTCTTCGGAGGCGGTCCATCCTCGGTCAATCCAGAGCCGATGGCACATTTCATGGACTTCTTCATCATTGGTGACGGCGAAGCTGCGATACCAAATACAATGAACGTAGTACGCGAGTTCAAAGAACGCTATCCAACCGCTCAGGGCAAGTGTTATCGGCAGAAACTGCTTGCTGAACTTGCCACCAAAGTGGAAGGAGTTTATGTTCCCTCGTTATATGAATATAAAAACGATGGCAAAGCACCTAAACCAGTCGACCTGAAACAGTTGGATCTGGCCAAAGAGTGCAGCCTAGCGCACGAGCACTGTTCTTCAGCCGACTGTGAAAAGCCTCTCCCGGAGCGAGTTTTAAGACAGACCGTTGCTCTTTCAAATAGCAATCAACCGACCGCATCTTTAGTTCCTTACCTCTCATTGGTCCACGACCGCGAAGTGTTAGAAGTGCGCCGCGGCTGCGATCGGGGTTGCCGCTTCTGCCAGCCTGGCTACACATTCTTGCCGGTCAGAGAACGATCCACCGAAGACTTATTGAAGCTCTCAGCTGAAGCTCTGGCGAACAGTGGACATCAAGAATATTCAATGTTGTCTTTGTGCGTGAGCGATTACACAAGCTTGCATGAGTCCGTTCGAGCCCTCAATCAAGAACATGCCGCGAAGCGTTCATCACTATCGTTTCCAAGTCAACGTGCGGATCGCATGAGTTTGGAGTTGGCGGAAGAACTGAAAGCTGTTCGTAAAAGTGGTATCACTCTTGCGCCAGAGGCAGGGTCGGAAAGACTGCGGGCAATCATCAACAAAGGACTTTCACACCAGCAGATAATTTCAGCGATTGAAGCTGCCTATCAGTCGGGATGGACTTCGGTCAAACTCTACTTCATGTGTGGTTTGCCGCTCGAGGAAGACTTAGATCTGGCCGGCATTGTCGACATATTGAAAGAAGCGACGATTCACTGTCGCGTCATCAAGAAAACAGATCCGATCAAATACAAAAAAGATATCGAGTTCACATGCACGATCTCGAACTTTGTGCCGAAGCCATTCACACCGTTCCAGTGGTTCGGTCAGGTTACGCCTGAAGAGACAGACCGTCGCCATAAAGTGCTGCGACAGAAATTGAGAGAATCCGGACTACGGAATGTCCAACTCAATTTGACCGACACGGCTATTAGCCTGCTTGAAGCAGTCATCTCTCGTGGCGATCGCAACGTCAGCACGATGATCTACGAAGCATGGAAAGACGGTGCCGTATTCGATGCATGGGACGAACACTTTAAACCGCAAATTTGGCATACCGTTGCCGCTCGCATGAACACCACTCTACTCCAGTTAGCTTGCACGGATCGTGAAGTTGGTTCAGAACAACCGTGGGACACAATTCACGTCGGTCTGAACAACTGGTGGCTTGTTAAAGAATGGGAAAAGGCAGTCGTTGCAGTCGAAACCGCTCCTTGCACCGAGAACATTTGTCACGCCTGTGGAATCTGCACTGAGCTTGATACCACACATGAACTGGCCGCACCAAAACCGGAAGTGATGAAGAAAAATCCTTTCGTCAAAGAGTTGGCAGTTAGCGTAGAAGAAGACGATGAAGACAGCCATCCATCACTGTTCTTCACGGCACCACCGGAGACGCCGGAAAACGAAGTTTTACAGAGAATCAGATTCAGATTCACCAAGCACGGTGATTTGCGATTTATTTCTCACCTCGATTTGCAACATCTTCTCGCTCGCGCTTCGCGTCGGGCAGTTTTGAATGTTGCCTACACCAAGGGGTTCAACCCAGCTCCACGACTGAATCTTGCAGCACCACTGGCGCTGTTCCAGGAGTCAGAAAGTGAGGTTGGTGAAGTGGATCTTTCCGCCATCGTCAAAACCGACGATTTTGTTGAGCGGTTCAACGCACAGTTACCGCCTGAGATTCAGATGTTAGAAGCCAGAGAAATTCCGGTTACGAACATCTCACTAGCGTCCATCCTCGGCTCTGCCACTTACAGAGCTACTCTGGTTCGATTCGCGGATAGCAACGCCGATCGTGCTCAGTTGGAAAGCTATCGAGCCCTCCTGGAAGAACTTATCCAGGAAATTCTCGCTAAAGAAGAAGTCTTCTTACAGTTACCTGAAGCGGATAAAGCGGGTGGTTCATCCTCCCAAAAAAATTCGCATAAAGGCTCAACTGATCACGCAGCGTCCAACGCTGCAAAAAGAAAAAACATTCGCCCAGGAATCCTGTCCATGAAGCTGGTTGATCCCTCAACTGGCACTCTTGAATTGGAATTGGCTCACGGACCAGTAATGCATGTGAAGCCGGATCACGTTCTTAAGTGCTTGCAACCAGACGAACAACCTTTCCCCGAAACTGTTTGGCGGATCTCCCGCACTCAGCTGAAGGGACAGGGCGATACGCCTTTGTTCAACGTGTAAACAACCCAAATGTTCAAATCGACCAAATCAAAATCGAACATATTTTCAAATCACTTTGTTTGCGCTCCTAATACGGTGCGCACCAACTCAATTTTTTTAGACCAATAAGAGGAACCTTATGAAAAAGTCACTTGTGATCTCCGAGCAAGACAGCATTGCGGCGATACTCGAAAACGAACGCGTTGTTGAGTTCTTCGTTAACCGCGGTGAATTGCTGCTGGGTGACATCTATTCTGCAACAGTGGAGAACATTCTTCCGGGTATCGACGCAGCGTTCGTCAATCTCGGCAAAGATAAAATGGGCTTTCTCCATGCGAACGATGTGCCAGGGCAGGGCTTGTTAAAAGAGCGCCTGGTACCAAAACAAAAATTACTGGTTCAAATCACCAAAGAACCGACTGGACACAAAGGTCCGAGAGTATCGACGGCAATCAGTTTGCCGGGCCGTTTTCTGGTCCTCGTGCCTGAAGAGCGCGGAGTTTCGATTTCGCGTCGGATCAGCGAAGCTAGAGAAAGAGCTCGCTTGAAATCAGTCGTTAACTTGATGAAGCCTCCCGGCGTCGGTCTAATTATCCGTACCGAAGCTAAAGCACAAGGTGAAGGCGAGCTCTTCGAAGATTTCGAACAACTCTGGGATCGCTGGCAGACAGTGGTTTCGGAAGGTGAAGCTTCGATCGGACCAACTCTGATATATAGAGATCAGGATCTGTTGTACCGGGTGATCCGCGATGCTTATTCAAATGATGTCAGCGAAATTATTTGCGACAGTCAAGATGGTCAAAAGCGCGCCCAAGAATATCTGCAGGGTTGGGCGGGACGCACCACTCGCGTCACCTATCACACAGGTGATGACAGCTTGCTCGTCTCCAAGGGTGTCGACAAAGAGATTGAAGCGGCACTTTCAGATCGAGTCGAACTGCCAAGCGGCGGTCACTTAAACATCCAACCAACAGAGGCCTTAACTGTAATCGACGTTAACTCCGGTCGCTTCACAAGTTCACGTACACAGGCTGAAACTGTGCGCAGAACGAACGTGGAAGCGGCGCAAGAAATTCCGCGTCAATTGCGATTGCGCAATATTGGTGGCATGGTGATTGTGGACTTCATCGACATGGATAGCCGCAAAGACCAACAGCAAGTTCTCGAAGTATTCCAACGAGTGCTTGAAGAAGACCGCGCCAAGCCACAAGTTGGACAGTTGTCAGATCTCGGGCTGGTTGAACTAACCCGTCGTCGTCAAGGACAAAGTTTGCGTGAACTCTTTACAGTTCACTGCACAGGCTGCTCGGGACTCGGCGTTGTGCCGACGCTCGAGTTGGGAACCGCTGAACACCGTCGCGTGATCAGCTTCAAAAGCCAGGAAGAAGCAGCCAAGGGTCGTGGTGGCCGCAGACCACTGAGACAGCAGAGCTCCGGCGGCGGACAGTTGCGATCAGCATCTGCTCACAACGGCAGAATCATGCCAACCGTTGATGAATCAGAAGCAGAGGAATACTCAGACGTTCCAGAAGAAATCCTCGATCAAATGCCTGATGACTTGCTCGTCGATCCAGCCACACGTGAGTTAAAAGGCGGAGTTAAGCGTGCGCCATACGGCAGTGAATTAGAGACTGACGACGACGAGACCGACCAGCTGCATTTCGAAGTGCAGAATGAAGACTTCGCACCAAAGGCGAATCTTTTTGAAGAAAGCTTCAGCGATGGTGATGATGATGATGATGATGAAGACGAGGAAGAATCGACTTCATTGAGCGAGAACATCACTGCCGTTGAACATGTGTTCAACGACATGGGTTCACGTCCACGCCCGGAAGCGCCCGCTGAGCAGGTTGCAGTCGAGGTGGAGGAAGTTCATCAGCGTCAAGCTGACCACGAGCATTCAGATCATGATAGTCACGACCACGTTGAACAGATTGCCCCGACTGCACCAGACGCGACTGTTGAAGCAGCAAGTCATGGCGATGTTGAAGTGGAAGTAGAGGATGATCCCGTGTCATTCGCCGACAGTAGTCCTTTCGCGACTGAATACGACCCAGTCACCGGCACTTACAGACTGAAGGCTCGTGAAGAGCATCAACATGAAGGTGGTGCAGAAAGCCATAGCCATGAGCACAGTCATGAGCAACACGGACACGGACAGGAGCATGGCTCGCATGAAGCTGGCTCGGAGTCAGAATCCAAACATGGTGAGCAATTGCATCTGTTCAATCAGGCGTCGCACGAGCACCAGGGCGAGCACAACCACTCTCCTGAAGCTGGTTCAACAACCTGGAACGACACCACTGGTGATGCTGAGTCAAAGACTGAAGACCAGCAAGACGAACCGCAAGAGCAGAGTGTCTATTCTGGTTCCCAACGGAGCGAAGACAACGGCTAGCTAGCAACAATTCGGTAATAATTTACCGCTACTATAAAGTTCTTACCAGTTCTTTATAGGTCAATCATCAAAGACGTTCCTAAAGCTGAGCTGCTGGAATGTCCAGGGTGGTTAAACGACCGAATTGCCGCTTAGCAAGCGACTGTTGGTTCCTCAAATTTTGCTCAGCTAGGTAGGCAATCATCTACTTAGCTGCAAGCAAAACTAAGCAAAATCAAGAGCAAATGCGCTCTCTTGCTGGAGTATTACGTTTGATGAGAACGAAAAAAGCCCTACAACAGAGCGTTCAAGCCTCCTCATTCGTACTTTTACGCATTGACGTGAACAGATTAGCAATCGATAATAATGATACGGCAGGTCACGCACAGGCTTCACCTATGCGTTTTCTAACTTACACTCAGCGGCCCCGAGGCTGTTGAATTGGTAGTCTTAGGCTGTCCTTCGGCATCAATATAGACTTTGAGTTACAACCACTTCGCGAGGTTAATATGCGACGACGTCATGATAAACGCGGTGCAACGCTATCTTTAGTGGTCGTCACCACTTTAGTAATTATGGTAGCTGGCATGGCGATTTTCTTTCTCAGCAAGTTACTTGGCGGAGCCAGAGAGTTGCAGAACGCAACTGACTCAGGCAACTTGAACGTCGCCAAACAGAGCCTTCGCTATCCACCTCTTAGATTATTCAGCTCCGGACCATTCGACATGTCGGGTCCGCGGTTGGCTCTTGCGCAACAGAACTTTGGTCAGCTGAAAGACCCAGCCACCGGGGAGCTAGACTTGCTCACCTACAACAGAGCTGTCGGACAAGCCATGCTCGTGGCGATGAACGCAAGCTCCGACACCAATGCACTCGGTCTGGCAGATGCTAAGACTCTGATCGATCTGCTCTCCAATCCAAGCGACGGCCTCGGCAGAGCCCTTGCAAACAAGTTGGCAGGCGACCAGCAGATGGATGTAAGTTTCTCCAATCTCGCTCAACTCGCCTCTATAAGGATGCTCAACAAACCAGGAACGTCAGCTGGGAACGTAAGCAGTGTCAAAGATATCTCCTACATGGCTCCCAACACTGCCACCAACTTGCAGTTGAACCCAGCCACTATTCCTCCTTCATTCCTCGCCAACAATACAAACTTCGTCGCCAACAACATCGTCAGTCAGGCAGGCTCAACCTACTTGAAAGGATATTCTTTCATCAATATCCCGACGATCACCGACAACGCTGGCTTCCCTTTGATGGGAGTGCCGCTTAGACCAATGACGAATCCACACTTAGTTAGCGACTTCGACTTCAACCGCTTGAAACCAACTCCACTAGGTGGAGCGACATCTACGGTGGCCAGTCGCATTCCTCCCAATGCCTTCAAATCTGGCGGCTTCGGTATGGAATCGCACCAGGGTGGTCAAGTTAACGCTCAGTCATGCGCAATCGCGGGAACTGTAGCGGTGCAAGGACAATACACCGCCAGCATTCCATGCGGCTTCATCGCCGTCATGAACGGACCTGGTATGACACCTCTTTCCGGCACTGGCGCTGTCAATACACAACCGCCTGCTGCAGGTCTGACAGCTGATGGCTACGGTGGCGGCGGACGCGACATCTTCGCAGATGTGCTGATGTACAACACTGTTTATGTCACCGGCAATGGTGCCATGTCACAGAATCCACAAAAGATTGTCGACATCCAAAACTGGATGAAAGCGCAACAGCAAGCGGGCAACCCAACATCACCAGTACCAACCAATCTGGCTGATGGTCTTGATGGACCAAGTCCAAAACAAAGTTATGCCGATGGTATCAACCCGAACGAAACACCATCTGCTTGCACAAACACCAACTCCTCATCCGGAGAAGCAGGTGCCAACTCAAATTGTGTCAACAACTTGAGTTCGATGGCATCTGTCTACGGAACCAACCTTCCATCACAAGGTGGCGCCGGACAACTGAACGGATTGATGGCTCTAGAGCGTGAGAAAGCTGGTGTTATCAACCCTCGTCCAGGCGGAGGACCAGCAGTAATCAACGATCTGCCTGCCTCAATCAATGGTGGAGTGTGCACAGGACTGAAAGCATTCCCGACCCAGATTGGACCAAACGATCCAATTCAATTTGGACAAGTAGGAACGATCGGCAGCTTGCTCGCCGGATTCTCATCCTACCCACAGACTGCTGCTGCAGAATCGCAAATCCTCAGCATCATGACCCTCAAGTTGAAACAGATTAAGCCATCAGCATCAGCATCTGATATTCAAACAGTGATGAATGCACCTTTACCGATGGGCGCACAGCGCTTCATCTGGTTGGATAGTGCAACTGGAAACTTCAAGGTGACTGACCAGGGCAACCTGCCAAGCTGGATTAATCAAACCAGCATCCTCGCTGATGGATCAACAATCAACGCAACGACAGGCGACCTGCCTGTAGTGCCGGCCTTCGTCAACATCCCAGGTGAACAAGGATTCCCTAACCCATGGGATTGCAACGGCAGCGCCTCATACAGAAACAACTTGAATTGGACTAATTCATCCGGTTTCAATTGCTTGCAAGGTATCATGCGTTTCTCCAACTGCGCCACCGATGCTGGACAGCCATGGCACTGCCCCTGCTAAGCGGGAGCTTGAAAGTGAAAAGGATGATGGTTCGGACCACTGGTGTTCTTTGTCTAGCGTTAATGGCATCGACAGCATCTGCTGCGATAGCCGACACGAACTCAAACGCAAAGATCTCTGCACCGAGAGTTTTTCGACCGGTCACAGCTGACAGAGAGTACGCCTGCGAGAATTTGACACAACCGGTAGAGATACCGGGTGTGCCTATGTTTACTGGCAAAGCGAAGTTTCTTTCCGGACTGCGCTATCCAAACGATCGTTCTGGCTACCGCATAGGCTTGACTTACGCGGCGACAGAAGACGAAGTTCAGGTCATGGAATGGTACAAAGGCGCACTCGCCACGTATTCGTGGAAGTTGCTCCCTTTCGCGCCAGACGGAAAAACGTTGACCGCGGTAAAAGACGGAAACACTTTCACTGTGCGGATTAGCCCGAACAAAATTCCGGGCTACAGAACCGTGATGGTTTTATCTTTCAAGGCTGTTGGCAGGTAGAAGATGCGCAAGTTGTATGGATTGGCATTGGCGGCGGCAACGCTGGCAATCTTCTGTGCACCATATACAGTGCGGGCGCTGGCTCTCGGTAACGATGTGCGGCCGGTAACTGAAGATAAACCTGACCAGAAAACGCTGAATCGACTGGCTCAAGCTGTAGAGAAGAATCCAAACGATGTCAGCGCTCGCTGCCAGTTGGGAGCCTGCTATGACCAGCTGGCCTTGCCTGACTTGGCACGTGAACAATACGCCGCCGCCATCAAAGCAGCGCCTAACAATCCGCATTTGTGGATGCTGCGAGTCAAACAAGAACTCAAGGCTGGTCGATCTGAAGTGGCAATGCACCTGATCGAATCAGCGCACGACCGATTCGCTGAAGATCCAGAAGTGCTCTTCTGGTATGGAAACTACTTTGCCGCGAAAAGTAAAGTCGATGATGCTGCTTTTGCATACAACCTGGCTCTCAAAAAAAATCCCGAAATCGAGGGACTGAGATCAGCTCTAGGAGAGGTTTGCCTCGAACGGTTACGCTATGGAGATGCCCTCAATTTAGCTAATGAGGAGATAATAGCGCATCCACAATTCTGGCTCGCTTATAAAGTGAAAGCCTTTGCCTTGATGGGATTGCACAGACCAGATCAAGCATTGATACCGCTGAGAGTGGCATACGCAAACTACCCATCCAAAGCGATCGTAGCGAGGACTTATGCTAGAGCCTGCATCTGGTGCGGACTTTATCAGGAAGGTCTGACTCCAGCATTAATGTATCTCAATTCCACTTCTAATTTAACGTCGAACGATCCGGTGGCAAAAAAGATGGTGGGAACGATTTTGGAACATCTGCCAAAGTCCTACGTGGAAAAGGAATTGCCCGCACTGAGCGACTCCATACAGAAGATCAAGCCAAATGCCGCCTATTATTTTGCCCTTGGTGATACGCTGGATCGTGTCGATTTGAACGACATAGCGATCGGACAATTCTACGCCGGTTTGCGATTAGAACCAGGTTTCGCTCGAGGTTTGTTCAGATTGGGCAAAGACTTTGAACAGGCAAGACGCGACTACAAGGCAGCGCTGATGCTCTATTCTCAAGCCAGTGTAATGGCTCCCAATGACCCAGAAATCGCATCGTACTTTCTGCGCCTGGGTAACCGCTACAAAAACAGGGCAAACGACCTGGCATGGCAATTGAAAGATTCCATGCAGCAATCGATACCATCGGTAATACCATTTGATGTACAAATAAATGCCAAATAGGATAGGCACCCTGCTCTCATTGCTTTTCATAACAGCGGCGCCGACGCTGGCAAAAGGCATGGCTGAGCCGATTTTCAAAGGTCCATTTCCTCCCCGCGCTCATCAATTCGAAGTGACTGGCGAAGTTGTTGATACCTGGTGTTTCACCTCGCAAACAATGGGACCGGGTCGTGGCTATCGTCATCAAGCCTGCGGGCTCGCCTGTGCTGCCGGCGGCGTCACGCTCGGCATTGTCGATGACAAAGGCACTCTCTATATTGCTGCCAAGAACAAAGGCTACAAGGGCTGCAAAGAGCTGTTGATGCCGTTTATGGCAAAGCGTGTTCACGTGGTTGGCTGGCTAGCGCAAGCCGGTGGTTGCAATATCATGAAGATCAACGAAGTCAAACTAGCGAAGTGAGGCGAATGCTTGCTCGATTAGTTTGTTGCGTTTCTCAATCAAAGAAGTGAGCTGAGGGTCTTCCGGACCAGTAATACGTTTGTGCACCTCTGCTGCTTGCTTGAGTAATGCAGCACGGTGGTTCTCTCTGTGGCGGGCTGCCATTTGGGATAAGCCGATCAAGCACTGTGGCAGGTAAGCTTGCTGAATGAAACCAAACTTCTGCGAAACCGCCACGGCCTCGCGCAATACAGGTTCGGCTTTCTCATACTTGCCGTTGTCTTTGAAATTTCTGCCCTGCTTCATCAGCACCGCAGCCAGTGCATAGGGATCTATAGACTGATCTTCCCTGCGATCTTCGGCGGCGTTAGCAAAGTAGATTTCGGCATCATCATATAACTTGAGAACATGCAGACAGTCGCCCACACCTTCGTTTGTGTGTGCGATAGCAGCATGGTTTGAAGCATCGATCATTGGCAGAGCCGCAGTGTAATGAGCCAGCGCATTCTCGATGTCTTTCTTGCTCTTATCTGCGCCCATACGCTTGGAGAGATCTCCCCAGGCGATGTCGATTTCTGCTTTCTCGCTTGGTGTCGCATTCTTAGCCTGAGCTGTCGCTTCCTTATAGGTGAGCTCTGCCATGACAAAGTCGCCCTTTTGAATTTGTTCTTTAGCTTGCTCAAGAGTGGCGCGCCAGGGCGGGGTTGATTTGTGAGTGAGGGCAAAAAATGCAACAACCAAAACCAGAACCACCCCAGCACCACCAGCGATGCGGGTGATCAATTTTTTCTTGTTTTCTGCGCACACTTCCAACTCTGACACGGGCAGTTCTTTCGGTTGACCGCCCTCCGCAACGCGCGTCAGGTCTTGCTTTAATTCGTCTATGTTCTGATAACGAATCTGCAAATCTTTAGACAAGGCACGCATGATGATCTGACTAATCGATTCAGGCACAAGTGCATTCACTTGAGAGGCAGGCAATGGTTGTTCATTTATATGCTTGTAAATCGTCAGCACTGCTGTTTCGCCGGTCAGTGGTGCTTGCCCTGTAACCATCTCGTACATAACGCAGGCCAGAGAATACAAATCTGAGCGCTCATCAACCACTTCGCCGCGGCACTGCTCAGGGCTCATGTACTGAGGACTGCCAAAGATCTCTCCAGTCTTGGTCAGCGTTTTCATCGTCGTATTGACGGTGGGCAAAAATTTCGCCAGTCCGAAGTCCAACAGCTTCGCCACTGGTAATCCGTGCTCGTCCTTGGTCACGACGATGTTGCTCGGCTTGATATCTCGGTGAATGATGCCTTTGGCGTGCATGTAAGCGATGCCTGAACAGATCTGGATGAAGACCGGCATGGCCTGGTCGATTGAGAAAATCCCTTTCTTTCTGATCAGCTGGGCAATGCTGTCGCCTTCAAAATAATCCATCACCAGATATGGTGCACCAGTCTTGGTCACTCCATAGTCATGAACTCCGACAAGGTTGATATGACTGAGAACGCTAGCGGCTTTGGCTTCCTGTTCGAATCTCTCCACGGCTGAATCGCCGAGGCTGGCATCGACTCGCAAAACTTTGACGGCCAGAGGTTTGCGCAATATCGCATGGTCTACTTTGTAGACCACACCCATGCCGCCCTTGCCAATTAAAGAGCGGACAATATATTTGCCGCCGAAGAGCTCGTTAACGCGAGGATCTTCAGTCTGCATTTATAGCCATTACCGTCCGTCTACGCGTTTTTTTGCCATACTCAAGCTAAAGCCGAAGCGCACCGCGGATGATGTCATCTCCGGTGGCAAAATGCTGGCTTCGACGTTTGCTCTTGGATCGTTTTTGAGCAAATCGTAGACGAACTCCTTGTCAGTTCTGAATTGCTGGTCTTCAACGTAGAAAGCGCCGCAGAACTGTCCTTTGTAGACGTAACCAAGGCAAGTGGCAGAGTTTGACGGCAACGTTATGGCAAGACAGGCGGTGTTCCCTTTGCTCTCAAACCAACCGCAAATGTAGTCCATGTAAGCGCGTGCGTCGTAGTCATCGTTTCGTTGCACAGGGTAGCCGAGGAAGAGTGCAGACATTGCCAGAGTGACGTTTTCCGGCAGATCGTAAATCTTGACGTCAGTATCCGGAACTTCCAAATCAGAGAGCATGTTCTGCAACGATTGCTCAGTGGGCTGAGTATCCGGCATCGACTTGCAACCATATATGCAACCAACTGCGCGTCCGCGATAAAGCAACATCGCTGAGCGGGAGAGCTTGCTTTCACAAGCCGCTTTGACGCAACCAGTTCGCATGCCGCCTTCCAAATCAGTTATAAGCCACTCGAGGTCATAGTCGACAATTTTGAACTCGTTGAGAGAGTCTTTGTCTATTGGTGGCAAGATCAAATCGGTGGCGCGCTTGAGGTGAAACTTGCGTGGGGTTGATGCCCAAACTCCGAAAGCGGCCTCAGCCTCGGCTTCTTGCTCAAGCTGGATAGACTGGTTGGCCGGAATCGATATCAGTCGATTGGGCACGACATCTTGTTGTGGCGGCGAATTGGCCGAGTAAGGCATTGACCCGTTCAGACCACCGGTCTTAGGAGGAGCACCCTGCGGCGGTTGCGGCGGCGGCGGTGGTGGAGAGAAAGGCTCAGCTGGAAGGGTCTTAATGGAGGAAGACTGGTAATTTTTGTACATGCCATCATCTGGACGCGTGGATGGCGGCACGAGCACGTTGCCCTGCGCAGGTTGCTGGGGTATCGCTGCCTGTGGCTGCGATGTAGCCTGCTGCTGCTGCGACGCTGCCTGAGCTGCCTGCTGTGCAGCCACCTGCTGCTGGGGCGTAATCGTCTGAGACTGCTGCTCGAGTGATGCCGACTGAGAATAGCCTTCTTCTTCGGCACTCTGACCGCCCGTAATATCGATTTCGTCTAAATGCTCCTCCCAGCGAACATTCGGAGTCGCTGAAAGTTTGCTGACGTTATTCGAGAAGCGTGCGGAGAGCAAAATACGGTGATTATGGACGCACACAAACTGTGCAAGGATCTCTTCTCCCGTGCGCAGAAGCGCTTGGGTAGGGAGAAAGCCAGGAAGATTGTCTTTCGGAATAATGACTGCGTATCCGCCAGGTTCATCTTTAACGACCTTGCAGACTACGTTTTGACCAGCTTTATATCCCGATAATTTCCAGGGATTCAACGGACTCATCGAGAACCCTTATGCTTACCTTGACCGCGTAGCGAAGCTGCAGCTTTCATTCTCACCTTTATCTTACAGGGAACAACTTGCTACACAGAGCTTTCCAGGCATCTGCAAGTGTCCTGCTGGATCTAGAAGCACCAGCCCACTGTTCTTTCTGTACCACATTTGAGTCGGAATTCTCACTGCAGCAGCTTGATTTTAGTTCGGCCGGCTCAACACAGCTTGTGGTGTCGTTTTGAAGCGTTTTATGACAGGCCATACAGCTGCCTTTGCATTGCGCATCGATATCCAACCAGGTGTTGCAACGAGGGCAGTGCATACCCGTACTTTGCCCTGATGATGGGCTTAATGGGCAGTTACACTGCGGACAAACTAGTCGATTTTGCAGCATGTCATCTCTTGCTCTTGCCTTCCATATCACTATGCGATACTTCGATGAAATTGGCTAGCTGCCTGCCTATTGCTATCTCCAAATGATTCTTCGAAATTATTATCGGACCGCCCGGAATATTTTTTTGGACTTGAATTCTCGAACCTTCACCGATGCCGAAACGCAGCGCCTGGTAGGTTATTTCGTCATTGAGAGTGCGTTCGACGAACAACCATTGACCATCTTTTGCCTCACTTAAAGTCAAGCCGACACCTCAAAAAAATCTACGTGAACTTTATCTAATCAAGTTGGTTTTGCCAACCAATCGGCTCGTCGCTTTTCGCGGTTCGCCTGCGGAACGGCTTCCCGCCTGCAATGGCGGCTTCTTTTGCTCGCGGCAGGTCGGACAAAGTCCAAAAATCTTGAACTGCGCGTCAATCACTTCAAAGTTGTGGCGCGCACCAATTTTCTGACCCGCTTCCTCCAGGAAGTGATCTTCAAACTCCAGGGTCATATTGCAACCGATGCAGATAATGTGTTGATGCGGCAGAGTGTCTTGCTTCAGTTCGTAATGCTTGTGGCCTTCAGCGAAGTCCAGTTCTCTCAGCAACCCGAGCGATGAAAGCAGTTTCAACGTTCTGTAGGCGGTGGCAAGACTGACGTTGGAGCCTAACTCAAGCAGTTTTGCATGCAATTCTTCAGCTGAGAGGTGGTTGCCGTGCGGCAAGTCACGAAATATTTGCAGGATAGTCTCGCGCTGGGCGGTGATGCGATGTCCACGCTTGCGCAAAGAGTCAAAAACGGGATCAGAGGGGCTCTGACCGTCTTGCTGCAACGGTTTGACGTCATTGGGGTCGGTCACAGAAGCTCCTGGCTATGTGAGAACACAGGGGTGTCCGCATACATCATAAAACACCAACGATGTCATAACAACCAAAAGGAGCTTTTAGACCAGCGCTTTGTTCAAATTAAGACATTCACGCAAGAATTGTCCGGTATGCGATTCCTTGGTCGCAGCTAATTTTTCAGGTGTTCCTTCAGCGACGATTGTGCCACCGCGGTCGCCACCTTCCGGACCCAAGTCGATCACCCAATCTGCTTGCTTAATGACGTCTAAATTATGCTCGATAATCAAGACAGTGTTGCCTGCGTCGACAAGGCGATTGAGAACATGCAAAAGCTTGTCTACATCAGCAAAGGATAAGCCTGTCGTAGGCTCGTCCAGGATAAAGATTGTCTTGCCCGTCGAACGTTTCGACAGCTGTTCAGCCAATTTGACGCGTTGTGCTTCGCCACCAGATAAGGTGGTAGCGGATTGTCCCAATTTTATGTAATTGAGTCCAACTTCCTGCATCGTAGTCAATTTAGCTTCAGCCTTCGGCACATTCTGAAAAAACACTAGAGCGTCTTCTACTGTCATTTCAAGGACGTCACCGATGGATTTGCCTTTGAATTTGACTTCCAGAGTTTCACGGTTATAGCGCGCCCCTTTGCAGACGTCGCATGTGACGAAAACGGAAGGTAAGAAATTCATTTCAATTTCATTCATGCCTTCACCGCGGCAAGCTTCGCAGCGTCCCCCTTTGACGTTGAAGGAGAATCTGCCAGGCAGGTAGCCACGCGCTTTCGCTTCATTCGTCAAAGAAAAAATGTCGCGCACCACGTCAAACAATCCTGTGTAAGTAGCGGGATTGGAACGGGGCGTTCGTCCAATCGGCGATTGATCGATGTCGATAACTTTGTCCAAATTGTCGATGCCAGTGACGCTGGTGACGCCCTTAGGCAGTGGAACGGGGCTGCCAAGCTCGTGTTTGAGATATTGATAGAGCAAGTCATTGACGAAGCTTGATTTACCAGAGCCACTAACACCGGTGACAGCAACAAATTTGTTGAGCGGAATTGTGACGCTGACATTTTTCAAGTTATTGAGCTTGGCGCCGATAACTTTGAGGGATTGCCCGTTGCCGGGACGGCGCTTCTTGGGCACTTCGATTGCTTTACGTCCGGACAAATATGCACCGGTCGATGAAGTTTTTGACTTGCAAATATCCTGGATGGTGCCTTCTGCCACCAGATGACCACCATGAACACCGGCACCAGGGCCGATATCAATCAACCAATCGGCCTGACGCATCGTATCTTCGTCGTGCTCGACGACAAGCAGTGTGTTGCCCAGGTCGCGCAGTTTCTTCAAGGTATGGATCAACCGGTTATTGTCTCTTTGATGCAGACCAACCGACGGTTCGTCCAATACATAAAGTACGCCGGAGAGACCAGAACCGATCTGAGTCGCCAATCTGATGCGCTGAGCCTCGCCACCAGATAAGGTGTTAGCCTGTCGATCTATGGTTAGATAATCCAAGCCTACATCAGAAAGAAACTTAAGACGAGCGCTTATTTCAATCAATACTTGATGAGCGATCGCCTGTTGACGAGCAGTCAAATGCTCGGGCAGCGTCTCGAAAAATTTCAGCGCTTTGACCACAGACAGTGCACAGACTTGAGCGATAGACAAATTGCCTGTGCGAATCGCCAAACTCTCGGGCTTCAAACGAGAACCTGAACAAGCTGCACAGGGCATTTGAGTCATATAATTTTCGATATCGGCGCGAGCACGATCGGAGTTAGTCTCATCATGACGGCGAGTCAAATTTGGGATCAGTCCCTCAAAAGGTTTTTTATATTCCCAGAACTCACGTCCGTCATAAGAGTCATGAGCAAGTTTGATCTTCTCCTCACCGGAACCGTACAGAAGTACTTTCTGAGCCGGTTTAGGCAAGTCTTCAAATGGTACATCCATTTTGAATTTGTAATGCTTGGCCAGCGAAGTAAGAATCTGCTCGTAATACGGATTGCCTGTTTTTGCCCATGGATAGATTGCTCCCTCAGCTAAAGTTTTCTTTGCATCAGGCACCACCAGCGATGGATCCACTTCAAAAACCGATCCCAGTCCGTGACAGTCGGCGCAGGCGCCGTAGGGACTGTTAAAACTGAAAATGCGGGGTGAAATTTCAGAAAAACTGATATTGCAGTTAGCGCAGGCAAATTTTTCCGAGAACAAGAGTTCTTTCTTTTCGCCCTCGTGAGCATCGACCAGATCGATGAGAATGTTTGACTTACCCCATTTGAGACCGAGCGAAAGACTGTCTGCTAGCCGAGATTGGATGCTAGCTTTAACAACGAGACGATCGATGACAAGCTCGATTGTATGTTTTTTCTGCTTGTCCAATTCGATGTCATCTTCAAGTGCATGAACGACTCCGTCGATGCGAACGCGAACGAAACCTTCTTTGCGCAAATCCTGAAACAAAGACTGATACTCACCCTTCCGCCCGGATATCAACGGCGCCAGAATTTGTATCTTAGTGCCTTCAGGCAACGCTATGACACCATCAACAATTTGGTCTATGGTCTGTGGATTGATCAGACGATCGCACTGCGGGCAATGCGGGGTTCCACATCTGGCATAGAGCAAACGCAGATAGTCATAAACTTCGGTGACTGTGCCGACAGTCGATCGAGGATTGTGGCTGGTCGATTTTTGATCGATGGAAATTGCCGGACTCAAACCTTCAATCGCATCGACATCCGGTTTATCTAACTGACCCAAGAATTGACGGGCATATGCTGATAGCGACTCTACGTAACGTCTTTGACCTTCAGCAAAGATGGTATCAAAGGCTAGTGAAGATTTTCCTGAGCCACTAACACCGGTGACAACCACCAACTTGTTGCGAGGAATGCTGATATCAATATTTTTGAGATTGTGCTGACGAGCGCCGCGTACGACGATCGCATCATCATTGAGTGCACTCTTGCGTCCATTTTTTGCGCCGTTTTTTTCGCCAGCCATTAGATCCTTTTTGCGAGCGCAATACGCTCAATCGACACCATCAAAGTTCGTTCTCCGAAGACCAGTCAAACATCTTCGGTGAGAACCTTTGCCCAACATTTCCTTCCTCGGTAAATATATCTCGATTGGAAGCGTTCTTACACTCTTTTCCAAAACCTTTTACGTTACGCAATCGGCTCCGGATCGACGCTTCAGTCTCGAATCGATGAGTTTTGCGGGCATTTTTATCTGTCGGCTGTTTAGTTCGTCGCCCGCTAGGGGTAAATATCTGTTAGGAAGCTGTCGTGTTACCGTACTATGTCTTCTGGCTGGCGTCCTAGCGGCCTCACTCACGTGTGAGAGCCGTGAGAAGTTCTTTTTTTTGGGATCAGTGGAGTCCGGGAGTACTTGTTATGTCGCAAAAAGACAGCTCTTCAAAGATTAAAGCCCAGCCGGGCGCTGCTCCGGGGGCGAAAAAAGCCGGTAGCACCAAGTACAAAATGCAGGCGGCCCAGCTGGCTCAGGAAGCGGCCAAGATCGCTGCCGAACAAGAAGCTCAGGCTAGAGCTCAGAAAGAAGCTGTTGCCAGAGGCGACTCTCAATCGGAAGATACCGTTCGTGGACTGTGGAAGAGCCGAGTGCTTGCGTCATACAAGAGCAAGGGCTCGAAAGACTCGAACACGCTTCTGGCAAAAATTTCTGATGGCAAAGCGGCTCTGGAAGTCGGTGATCGTCACAAGAGCGCCAACGTTCAGGAAGTAATGATCAACACCGTCGACAAAATGTTCGACATATTCCAAAACTGTGCTTACGAGTTCAATAAAGTTGCAGCCGGTACCGAGCTTGAGATCAACTGGATTAGACCGTTTCTCTCAAAAGAGGTAACAGCGAACTGGCATCAACAAGAAAACGCAAACTTGATTTTCAGTGGACGTGTATCGACACGCCGCTGGACCATGGTGGTCAAAGGGACGACCGAAGAAGTGATAGTGTTCATTCTTCCAGCCGACAAACTGATTGGATTCGCCCTCAGTCACAACAATTTCAAACCATACTTCTCCATGACTCCGGTCAGCGATAAGCTCGATGTGCACTGGCAAATCGAAGACCACATCATGCCGCACGAGCTGTTCCCGCCTATCTATAAAGAACTGTTTGACGGATTGATCAGATTCGCACGCGAAGAAGCACACGCTGACGAGGTTTTCTCGCTTCGCCAGATTGGCATCACGCTGGCAAATGACACAAAGCAGACACAAGCAGAAGAAGAATACGAACGCAAAAAGCTGTATCAAGAACAGTTCTTCCAGGACATGCGTTCGCGAGAAAATTTCCAGCCAGTCAAGCAGGTTCCAGACTTCGCTAAACCCGAAACGCAACAGCCGGCAGCGCCGCAACCGCAACCTCAGGCTCAACTGCCACAGCCAGCACAGCCCCAGCAAAATGCTTCGAGCAGCACGGGAGGCTGGAAGCAAGTGCCGGAGGGCAATTTGCACAACCCCGAGAACGCACGCAATCTCGCCGAGCGAGCGGCTCAACTGCGACCACAGCCGACCGCTCCTCAAATGCCTGCGCAACAACCGGCGCCACAGCAGCAGGCGCCGCAGACGCACCAGCCACCACAGATGCATCCGCAGATGCCACCACAAATGCATCCTCAACAGGCTCCTCAGCAGCACATGCCAACGATGAATCCGCAGTGGCCATCTCTGCAATCACCGGCGCCGCAAACGCAACAAGCGCCGCAAATTCCGCAGCAGCCGACGCAGCCCCCCCCGCAGTCAGGCTACCCGCCACAACCTCAATATCAGCAGCAGCAACCCCAGCAGCGACCGCCTCAACAGCCGCTATATCAACAGCCGCCGCAGCAGCCGCAGCCTCCAGCCAAGCCGGCCAGTTTCTCAGAAGCTCTCTCGGCGCTTCTCGGTTGCCTGGATCAAGAGTTGGAAGTTGTTGCGAAAGCCGGTTCTGATGCCTTCGCTCAACGCGACTTGGCCAGAGCTGATGCGGCCCTGAAATTCTCGGGACGGCTGACTGAATTTCGCACCCTGGCACGCGAATTGCACGAGTACTACGGCGGCGGCAAGTCTTAGTTCGAAGGCCTAGTTATTTTAAAGTCGGCAGACCCTGTCGGTCTGTAGATTGGCGCGCTGCCGTGCAATTGGTAGTTTTCTAGCCCTTGCTTTGTCTTGTCGATTGTTTCGCGGTAGCGCATCCAACCGAAAACTACGGCCACCAGGAGCACCACAGTCAATACCACTGTCAGCAACTTGCCTTTTAGTTCCAAACGTTGCTCTTGCTTAATTGCTGTCGCTCTCATCGATCGAGCGTTTTTAGGAGTTTGGACCGCGGCCATTCCAGAATAAGACTTTTCCATTTTCAACGGGCGTGAGATGGATTTTTCGATGTCGTCGCGCAATTCTGCCATCGTCTGATAGCGTGTGTCGGGTTCCTTAGAAAGGGCTCTGAGCACAATGCTGTCGACTTTTGCCGACAAATTCAAATCGGGTCGTATTTCCGTCAGTGGACGCGCTGCTGTGCTAATTTGCTGGGTCATCGTATCGACGTAGTTTCTACCAAGGAACGGCACCTGACCAGTTAGAGCCTCGTACATGACGACACCGATCGAATAGATATCGGATCTTGCATCGAGCGGCGCACCCATGCACTGCTCGGGGCTCATATAGATCGGACTGCCCCAGACTTCTCCAAGCCTGGTCAACCGCTGCGCCTCTTCTTCAAATCTGGCGATACCAAAGTCCACGACCTTGACGAAATCGCTCTGTCCATCAGCCTTACAGAGCATGATGTTGCCCGGTTTCAAGTCTCTATGAATCACACCGCATCGATGAGCATGATCGACTGCGCCACAAACTTGAGAAAATATGTCGCGGAATTTCTCCACGCTCAACGGTCCTTGAATCTTCAGGAATTCCGCCAGGTTGACGCCCGTCAGGTAGTCCATTACGAAGTAAGGTTGCCCACGTACTGTTGTTCCGTAATCATAGACCTGAACGATACGAGGGTGGTTTAGTTTGCTCAGTAGTTCGGCTTCGCGTTGAAAACGCTTGACGATCAATTCGTCGTTCAGACCCTGCGTGCGCAAAGTTTTTAGGGCCACGATTTTTGAGTTCTTACCCATCACTTTTGCTTTGTAGACGACGCTCATGCCACCGTGACCAAGCACTGAAAGCACATAATAGCGATTGGCAACGCGGGCGCCAACGAGTAAATCTTTGGCGTCGGATGGGATGAAAACTCTGTAGCGGGGCAAGCGACCGCTCGCCATTGGCACTGGAGTGACGGCAGGGGTCATCAATATTGGTTTAGTTAGAAGCCGCTTTAGTTGACGGGTTTTCATCCTTAACCTTCGCTCTCTAATCAAATATTACTTCAAAAAGCACAATTAGCCAGGCCCAATTCAGGCGGACTGAACTCTGCACCAACTGCGATACCATGTCGAATTGAAACTAACATCGACGCTATCGCATCAGCACTGAACATATTGTTATTGCGCACTTACGGAACGCACGCGTTGATGACGATTTGAATCAGCCCCATTCCTAGTCCAATGCCACCACCGAGCCATTCCAACAAAAGCAGTTCTTTGGAACAAATTCGTTTGACAAGATTTTCTAATTGCTCTGAGCTGAATTGATCGATCTTGCGTGCAATCAACGAATACATTCCCAACGCTGGGATTGCCTTTCCAAGCAGTTCTCCGAGTTCTCGCTTCAAATATGAGTAGGCGAAAGTAGAAATGTCCATCTTCGCTCTTTTCAGCCAGGCTTCAGGAATTGATTCTGGATTGAAACGCACAATCGCCGAGCGCACAGTGCCCATTGCCTCGACTTCAACGCGCTTTACTGATTCAATCAAATCAGCTTTATGCTCGACAATGAACGTTTCTACAAATCTGACCAAATCTTGTTTGAATCGCGCAATCGTTTGCAGCGGCAACGAACGCATATCGAAGTTGGCGATTTGTATGGCAATTTGATCTCTCATGCCGAATCTTTTGATCAAGTCGTTAATGATTTTCTGCGACTCTTCCGGTTCTTTCTCCAGAAAAGTGCGCCATTCGTAGCAAACTCTTTTGACTCCGATTATGCGAGCCAGAATTTTGTATGGACCGCCGGCGTGAGCCTGAATCGACTCATCAATCGCGTTGATGTTTTGGGGACTGAGCACTGCAACAAGAACATTGCGCACTTTAGTCGGCGTCAGAAATGCT
>JBBQFO010000073.1:0-21670 GCA_038322035.1 Candidatus Obscuribacterales bacterium | reverse complement strand
GACTCCAGTAAGTACAACATTCTTAGACACGTCGTCGCTCCTAATTGAACAAGCTGCAATTATACATGCGACCCGATTGCGCTACAAAAAAAGGACACGGGCGTTAACCTGCGCACCATTGCATCCATCGCGTCCCCGTTTCTTCGACTCAATTTGTCCGACTGCGAATCAGGAAAACGCGCTGCTCAAGTGCCACAGCGTCAATTTCTCGGTTCGTCTTGTGCAGTAAGTCAGCATAATTTTCCAAACAAGCGGCAACGTTAGAATGCTCTGGCCCGAGTGTATTCTCCCAGATCTCAATGGCACGAGCATAGAGCGACTCGGCTCTGGTGTAGTTTCCATGTTGATGATACAGCCAGCCAAGGTTATTCAAACTTTCAGCGACCTTCGGATGTTGGCTGCTATGCTGCTTCTCGCGAATACTTAAGGCTCGCAAGTGCAGTGGTTCAGCTTTGCCGAATTGATCCCTATCCGTGTAGAGAGACGCCAGGTCAGTGAGAGTACTTGCGATCGCGGGATGATCTGAACCTAAAACCTTTTCCTGAATTTCAAGCACCTTACGCAGCACTGAATCAGCATCACTGTTTCGCCCCTGCTCAAAATAGAGCTTGCCTAAATTGTTCAGGACCTGAGCGACATCTAGATGGTTATGCCCGAGTTGTCGCTCCCGGATCTGAAGTGAACGCTTATAGAGCGGCTCTGCCTGCGCGTATTTACTCATCATCCGATAGAGGTCAGCAAGATTGAGCATGCCCGCGGCCGTACTCAAATGCTCGACCCCAAGTTTTCGCTCCTGGATTGGCAGGGCTCGGCTGAAGAGCGGCTCCGCCTCCGTATATCGCCCTTCAGCTAGATACACCAGGGCAAGATTGTTCAGGGATTCTCCGACATCCTCATGGTCTACAGCTAACGCACGCTCTCGGATGTCGAGGGCGCGCTTCAAAATACCTTCAGCCTCGCCGAATCGGCTTTCGTGATAGAGACTGAGACCGACCGCTGTCAGGTAATCCGCGAATTGCGGATGGTCGCTCCCCAAGAGAGTCTCTTTCTCGGGCAACAGTTCCATTAGCGTATCGATTTTATTGCCCATAAAAGTCCTTGCCCGGTTACGTACCTATGATAACAAAGCAGCCAACCAAGCGAATTGGGGAACTCTACAGTACCTGCGGTGTGCCGTGCGATGTCCGCAAAGCCGGTCCCCTTAACGCGTGCGACAATGTCCTGGAATTTAAAGCGATATCGGTATAACTCCGAGGATGGACCTTACTTGTCTCTTTCGACAGATTGGATAGCAGCCTGGGCTGCCGCTAACCGTGCGACAGGCACTCTGAAAGGTGAGCAACTTACGTACGCAAGCCCGATTTGGTGGGCAAAGGCGATCGACGAGGGCTCCCCGCCATGCTCGCCACAAATCCCCAACTTCAGGTCTGGACGGGTTTGCAAGCCGTACTCGACGGCAATCTTCATCAGTTTGCCAACGCCGTTTCGATCAAGAACCTCGAACGGATTGGCATCAAGAATTTTACTCTTGGTTCCGTTAACGTCGATACCCTCGAGGTAACGGTTGAGGAACTTGCCTTCCGCATCGTCTCTACTGTAGCCGAAGGTCATCTGCGTCAGGTCGTTGGTGCCGAAACTGAAGAATTCTGCGTGTTCTGCAATTTCATCAGCTGTGACGCAGGCGCGAGGAATTTCAATCATCGTGCCGAACTTGTAGTCGACAGTTGTTTTCTCACGGTCCATCACTTCTTTTGCTTCTGCTTCCAAAACAGTGCGAGCGGTTTTCAACTCATTCACATGACCTACAAGTGGGATCATGATTTCGGGCAAAACTTCCACACCCTCTTCCTTTACAGCAATAGCAGCTTCGATAATTGCTTGTACTTGCATCTTGTTGATTTCAGGATAGACAAGGCCCAGACGGCATCCACGCAGTCCCATCATCGGATTAGATTCGTGCAACTCATGTACTTTCTGAAGTAGTATTTCCTTCTCGCGCAGTCGAGATCCTGTGGTTCCTTTGGCACGCAGTGTAGCAACCTCTTCGATCAGCGCTTCCAACTTCGGAAGGAATTCGTGTAATGGTGGATCCAGCAAGCGGATGGTGACAGGCAGACCTTTCATTTCGCGGAAGATGCCCTTGAAGTCTTCGCGTTGCATCGGTAGAAGTTTTGCCAAAGCTGCTTTGCGTTCATCCAAATTGGTGGCCATAATCATTTCTTGCACAGCTGGGAGCCTATCTTGACTCATGAACATGTGCTCTGTTCTGCACAAGCCGATGCCTTCGGCACCAAATTCGCGGGCAATATGCGCGTCTTCTGGAGTATCGGCATTAGCACGTACTTTCAGAGTGCGCACTTGATCGGCCCAGCTCAATAATGTTTTGAACTCTTGCGAGAATTCAGGTTCGTGTCTTGCAATCGCGCCACTAAAAATTTCTCCAGTCGAACCGTCGATTGAAATGGTGTCGCCCTTTTTAAAGGTCTTACCGGCGACTGTGAACTCTTGCTTCTGCATGTCGATTTTTACGGCTTCACAACCGGCAACGCACGGTTTCCCCATCCCTCTAGCAACAACTGCTGCGTGACTTGTCATGCCACCACGAGTAGTGATAACACCCTGGGCGGGTACGATGCCATGGATATCGTCTGGGCAAGTTTCGATGCGAACCAGAATTACCTTTTCATTCTTCTCCGCTAGTTTCTCTGATTCGTTGGGATCGAAACAGATCACCCCAATTGCCGCTCCAGGTGAAGCGTTCAGACCGGTGGTGAGCAATCTTCCTTCTGCCTTTGCCTTGGCTTTATCGGCTGGCACAAAACTTGGCAGAAGCAATTGATTCAATTGCAGCGGCTCAACTCGAGAAAGCGCCTCATTTACATCGATAATTTTTTCGTTGTTCATATCCACAGCTAGCTTTACAGCAGCAGCGGCTGTGCGTTTCCCAGTGCGAGTTTGCAAGATGAAGAGCCGCTCATGCTCGACTGTGAATTCAATATCCTGCATATCTCTATAGTGCTTTTCTAGTTTGCCGACCATAGCCAGCAACTCCTCATACACCTTCGGCATTTCTTTGGACATCTCAGTGATCTTCTTAGGAGTACGCGTACCAGCTACAACGTCCTCACCTTGAGCATTGACTAGATACTCACCGTACAAAAGCTTTTCGCCAGTGCTCGGGTTACGCGTAAAGCAAACACCAGTTCCAGACTGGTCGTCGAGATTGCCAAACACCATGGCTTGGATAGTCACGGCTGTGCCGAGATTGTGATCGATCTTATTCAAATTGCGATAGTAGATGGCGCGATTGTTGTTCCAGCTTTTGAACACTGCTTCAATAGCGCCAGTCAGCTGCTCTTTTGTGTCTTGAGGGAATGGCTTGCCATGCAGTTTAAGAACCAACTCTTTGTACTCTTTGACCAGATCCTTCAAATGCTCGGCAGTCAAATCCGGATCATTCTTGATGCCGAGATTATCCTTTTTGTCTTCGAGGATGTCTTCGAACTTATCCTTATGGATGTCGAGCACCACATTGCAGTACATCTGGATGAAGCGGCGATAACTGTCCCAGGCAAAACGCGGATTATTAGTCAGCTTACCTAGCGATTCAACTGTCCTATCATTCAATCCGAGATTCAAAATCGTATCCATCATCCCTGGCATAGAGAACTTTGCGCCAGAACGAACGGACAGAAGCAACGGCTTTTCCAAGTCACCAAGTTTTCGATCGAGAGTCTTTTCTACATGCCTCAACTCTTCGAGAACTTCGTCGAACAGCCCAGCAGGAACCTTCTGCTCCTGCTCATGGTATTGACGGCAAACTGAAGTCGCGATCGTCAGACCTGGTGGCACATTTACACCACTAGCAGTCATCTCGGCAAGACCGGCACCTTTGCCACCAAGATACTCTTTCATGGCAGAACGAGTCGCTTCAGACAACTCTTTGGAATCCCCCTGAAACGCTGTGTAGGCATCTGCGAACAAAAGCACTCGTTTTAGATCGGTGCTCTTTTTTACTGTGGTTGATCCGGTGGTGCTGATCATGCTCGCTTTCTCCAGTTTGCTGAGAGTGGGTTGTTGGCTTCCGATTTTATTGACGAAGATGTAGGTAAATTTCGCTGGATGTTTCTTCAATGGCTTTTGCAGAGACATCTATGACGTGACACTTCAATTCACGAAATAGTTTTTTGGCTTGTCTGACTTCCTGACGGATACGGTCAGGATCCGCATAATCCGTACTCGAAGGCATGCCCAAGACATTGGCTCGAGTGGTGCGGATATCCTGGAGGAGGAAGGGATCGATGTGCAGACCGACAATCTTGCGCGGATTGATTTGAAATAGTGCCAGCGGAGGCTCTACGCCAGAAACAATCGGCACGTTAGCAGCCTTCAAGCCATAGTGATGAGCCAGGTACATGCAGTTAGGAGTCTTGCTGGTGCGCGAAACTCCGGTCAACACCACATCGGCTTGAGTGATACCATCTGGATTTTTTCCGTCGTCAAATCTAATTGCAAAATCCACAGCTTCGATACGGCGGAAATAAGTTTCGTCGAGCAAGTGCAATCGACCGGGCTGAGACATTGGTGCAGTCCCGGTCAACGAAGATATTCTCGAGATTAATGGACCGAGCAAATCCACTGTCGGGATGTTGAATTTTCGCGCTTCGTTTTCCAAAGTCTCTCGATACTCAGGCAAAACCAGCGTAAAAGCGATGACTGCGTTACCATGCGAGACTTCGCGAACCAGTCCAGCCAACTGTTGACAGCTCCGAACTTGCGGCAGTCTGTAAATGGAGGCGCGTCCCGGTTGGAACTGCACTAGAGCAGCTCGGGCAACAGCCTCTGCAGTCTCACCGCTCGAGTCTGAAATCGTAAAGACGATCAGTTCGCGTGTTTCAGTCGGAAACGGCGACTCAATTTCCAGGGCAGAACTTTCGTGCTTTTCCACCACACCACCCGCTCAGGCACAATGCAATCACTGCGCACACAGTATTGGGCTCAATGTTCACATGGGTTGGCGGAAAACCCTTGAAACAACAGATAACTTTAATAAGGTACCCGCACTTGACAATGGGCAGACAATCAGCAGGCTTTTTCTCGTTAGTCGATTGCACGGAATCAGTCCTGACCGACAAGCGCCAATATTCTACAACTGCAAAAAGTGAATCCGAGATCTTGCTGGTCTATTTCCGAGCGTTGATCGCCACAGGATTTATATCATCAATCTTCCTGTGTACTTCGTCAACCGCTGATTTGAGTTGCATATCTTTCATATCTTCCGGTGCACGCTTCACTGCTGGTCCTTCAGGATCAGCCCACCATGGACCTTTGCCATCTTTGTAGTCCTTATCGCTGAGTTCAACTTTTACGTCGGGACCAATTCCTTTCTTATTGATGTCAGTGTCATTAGGTGTCAGATATCTGGCAATAGTGATGTTGACACCACTACCGTCATCCAACTTATTGATGCCCTGTACAAGCCCTTTGCCGAAGGTTGTTTGACCAACAAGGGTGGCTCGTCCGTTATCTTTCAGTGCACCACTTGTAATTTCCGAAGCGCTGGCGCTGCCTTTATTGACTAGCACCACCATTGGTTGACGGCAAATTGGTCGTCCATCTGATGGCGAAGCGTTCTTGTAACCGTCACGATCGACCGTCGAGACTATAATTCCTGAATCCAAAAACATGTTGGAAATATCGATAGCATTGGTGAGCAGTCCACCTGGATTATCCCGTAGGTCGAGAATAATTCCTTTCGCTGATGACATTTTGCCGAGAGCATCACTCATTTCACGATTCGCTTGTTGCGAGATGAAGCTACTGAGCCGAATGTAGCCCACTTGCGAATCCAGCATCTTGACCGTCTGCACAGCTTTGATTGGAATCTCAGCGCGCACGACCGTAACCTTGATACGTTGCTTACTGCGCATGAGCACCAGGCTCACAGGTGAATCAATTTTGCCGCGAATTGATTTGGCGGCATCTTCAACAGAAAAACCTTTGGTGGTTTTGCCATCAATTTCGGCAATTTCATCGCCGGCTTGTAATCCTGCTCGTGAAGCGGGAGTGTCATCTATCGGCGTAATAACAACAACACGATGGTCTTTGTCTATACCAATTTGAATTCCAATTCCAAATAACTTGGCGTCGATTTGCGACTTCTCATCGGCAAATGCTTCCAAATCCAAGAATCTCGTATAACGATCTCCCAGGCTGGCAAGCATGGTCTCGATAGCCTTGTGCGAGTCATCAAGCGTTTTTAGCTTGCCGTCGTAGCGGTGCTGCCACCTATCCCAATTTTGTTTTCCCAGGACATCTGGCTCGTAGAAATCGTCTTTGATCAAATTGAAAACACGATCGTATAGCCGCTCTGGATCTGCGTTTCTGGAGCTTCGTATTGACTGCGCCAATCTAGGTAATTGATCGGCTGAGGCCGATGCGACGTAAGGTCTGTCGCTAGATATGACACTTGAACCGGCTAAAGAAAACGAGAGGAGAAAGGGAATTGTAAGTAAAAGTTTCCGGCGCATATAAGTATCCTGGAGACTGTCGGGAGCTTGTTTTTAGTGTCGGTCTACTTCTCAGTAGCGCGGCGATGCACTGTTTTCGATGGTCTCGCCCTGCAGAAGGCAGTTCGATTCGGCAAATGATCTTCGGTATGATGGCTCTGCAGAAGGACTTTGACATAGTCTATATACCCATTATGCGCAACTCCTAGACATTTTGCTTGATTGCGTGAGTGTTAGTATTATGCCGAGCGTCTCGAAGTCGAGCCGCATCTTGGCGTTCAATCGAGGAGAAGACACAGTCGTGGAGAAGCTTTCAGCAAACATCGGCATATTCGGCGGGTCAGGTTTCTACAAACTCTTTGATCAGTTCGAGGAAAGAATCATTGAGACGCCTTACGGTCCCCCCAGCGACAGCGTCGTAGTCGGGACCATGGCGGGCAAGAAAGTGGCTTTCATTCCTCGACATGGCGCCAAGCATACGATTGCTCCACACAAAATCAACTATCGCGCCAACTTATGGGCGATGAAATCGCTCGGTGTGACTCGATTGATCTCGCCTTGCGCGGCGGGCAGTCTCCAAACACATGTCAAACCAGGCGAATTCGTCGTCTGCGATCAGTTCGTCGACCGCACCAGCGGCCGGATCGACACGTTCTACGAAGGTCCTATCGCCACTCACGTCTCGGCTGCTGAGACATACTGTCCAGAATTAAGACCGCTTGCAGTCAAAGCTGGCGAGGCATGCGGCATCACCATGCATCCACAAGGCACGGTCGTGGTCATCCAGGGCCCTCGTTTCTCGTCCAAAGCTGAGTCCAAGTGGTTCGGAGCTCAGGGATGGGAAGTAATCAACATGACTCAATACCCTGAAGCTCATCTGGCTCACGAACTCGAGATGTGCGTCGTCAATATTTCTCTGATCACTGACTATGATTCAGGGCTGCACGGAAACGTTGAGCCTGTATCGCACTCCGAAGTGATTAAAGTGTTCGGCGAGAACTTGGGCAAACTGCAAAACCTATTGGTCAAGTTTGTGGGCAGCATACCGGACAAACGCGCCACTTGTAAGTGCGCTGAAACGCTGTTGCACTCACGCGCGTAACCGACTGTCAAGAACCCTTAATCAAATCCAGCCTTTAACATCGCGTTTAAGGGCTAGGCTAAGCTGCTCTGATATGCTGAACCATTACTTGAGTGACGCAGGTCACTTGAGTGAAAACGGATCACTTCTGTGACCCAGTTTTAGCCAAGGAATTTGTCCGACCGCTAAATCAACACAAAGACAATGAACGATGCCGATAATATCAATCAATCATGTCGTGGCCGTCCTTGGCGCAGTGCTTGCGTTAAGTTCGTACATGGTTCTGAAAACATATGGTGCGCCTGACAGAATCTGTGTCGGAGCCGGCATCCTCTCGGCATTGGTGGTGGCGATTTTTTGGTCATGTGTATTGTTGGGAGCTGAAGATGAGGACGATTAAAACTATGTTCAAACTAAGTGTTGCGCTTCTCAGCGCCACTGTGTTCGTTGGTAATTTCGCGCTACCGGTGCGAGCGCAACCACTTCCCGAGCCCGGCAGGAAACTTGCTGTCGTGCCTGCCTCCGCTGTCGACAAATTCACCTGGAAGAAACCGCTGATCCCAGTCACACAAGATTTCACTCTCCCGAACGGACTGCGCGTTATCCTCTCAGAAGACCACACTGTGCCAGTTACAGCCGTCGCAATCGTGTACGACGTCGGGGCTCGCAATGAGCAAAAGGGACGCTCTGGTTTTGCTCATCTTTTCGAGCACATGATGTTTGAAGGTTCGGAAAACGTCGGCAAGACTGAGCATTTCAAATATGTCGAGAGCGCCGGCGGATCGCTAAACGCATCTACTCATGCGGACTTCACCAACTACTTCGAAAAAGTGCCAAGCAATCAACTTGAACTTGCACTCTGGCTGGAATCAGATCGCATGCGTTCATTGAAAGTGACACCAGAGAATTTCGAAAATCAGCTGCAGACAGTAAAAGAAGAGAAACGCTCGCACATCGACAACCAGCCTTATGTTCCAGCAGCGTTGAAACTGGAAGAAGTGACGTTCGACAACTGGTCCAATTCACATCCAGTGATCGGTTCGTTCGAAGACTTGGAAGCTTCTTCAATCACTGATGTTCGAAACTTCTTCAAAACGTATTACGCACCGAACAACGCAGTTATGGCAATTGTTGGAGACTTCGATCCGCAAGTCGTCCATAAAATGGTAGAGAAGTACTTCGGTGGCATTCCAGCCCAACCAAAACCAAAAGCTCCAAACGTGGCAGAGCCAGAACAGACGAAAGAAAAGTATTTGAAGGTGGAAGATCCACACGCGCAGATGCCGGCATTCTGGATGGCGTGGAAAGCGCCTGGCAAACGTGAACCTGACTATTATGCTCTGGGCATCATTCAATTTTTGCTCTCTTCCGGCGACTCCTCTCGACTTTATCAACGCATGATCAAAGGCGATCAGATCGCCTTGAAAGCAGATGCGCAATATGATGAACGACGAGGTCCAGGAGCTTTTGAGACGTTCGTCATCTTCAAGCCTGGAACAACAGCTGAAAAAGCCCGCGACGTTGTCTGGAATGAATTGGATAAATTGAAGACCACTCCTGTCTCCGAAACAGAACTGGAGAAGTCGAAAAACCAGGTTCTGAGAGCGCTGTTCTCATCCAACAGTTACACGTCTGTTCAACGCGGCTTGGCCCGAGCGGAAATGTTGGCTGAATATGGTTCGTTCTTTAACGATCCCAAAGCCGTCGACGCCGACATCGAGGGTTACATGAAGGTTACGCCGGCGGATATACAACGCGCCGCAGCCAAGTACTTCGTCAAAGAAAAAACCACAATAATCGATGTGCAGCCGACAAAGAAAACTGCCTCAGAATCCTCAAAGTAATAAGAAAACTAAATTGCCAGTCGAAGGAGCAATCATGGATCTCTCAACTAAAACAGCACACTCAGTTATGAGTCTGCTAGTCGCACTCTCCACAGTCCAGACGGCGGCCGTCGCCGAGACTGTTACGAGCAAAACAAGTGCCAGCACTACAGTCACCAAATCTAGTGAAACCAGAGCGGAGACAGGAAAACTCGAAGTTCCATCCGCCGCGCTTTCAGGCGATCAATGGCGCAAAAATCCGCCCTCGGCGCCAGCACCACGTCCATTTAAACTGCCGACAATCACTTCCTACAAGCTAGATAACGGCCTGCAAGTGCAACTGATTGAAGATCATCGAGTCCCGTTTCTAACAGTGGCATTGGGCATCAAAGCTGGTTCCGCATTTGAGTCAAAGGACAAATTAGGTCTGGCAGAAATGACAGCGGACATGCTCAACGAAGGCACTACATCAAAGAAAAGCAAAGAAATAGCCGACGAAACAGACTTCATCGGTGGTGGATTGAAGGCGGTCTCTGACTTCGACTTCACCATCGTCAGCGGCTCCGCACTTTCAAAATATAGCGACCGCCTGGTAAATCTTCTCAGCGACATCGTCTTTCATCCGACCTTTCCAGAAGAAGAGTTGACGCTGGCCAAAACAAATTTGACTCAGGCTCTAGCAATGAAACGCAGCGAACCGGATTTTCTGGTTGAGGAGCGTTTCCACAAAGTCTTGTTCGGTGATCATCCTTATGGTGTTGTTGCACCGACTCCAGCCACTATCGATAAAATCGCACGCAAGGATTTGCAAGAATTTCACGACTGGCATTATCTGCCAAACGAAGCGACTTTAGTTATTGTTGGCGATTTCGAACCAACACATCTGAAGCAGGATATTCAATCAAAATTCGGCAGCAGCATCTGGAAATCAGGAACGATGCCAGTTGCTACAATGCCACCACTTCCAAAGCAAACCGGACGCAAGATCTATCTCGTCGATCGACCAGGCTCTGTGCAATCATCAATCAAACTCGGAAACGTTGGCATCAGCAAATCTGATATCGACTACTTCCCAGTCGCGGTGGCCAACCAAATCTTAGGCGGCGCGGCGCACTCCAGGCTCTTCTTGAACATCCGCGAGCAGAAGGGGTACACCTACGGTGCCTACAGTTCCGTCTCAGCACATCGTCAACCAGGCCCATTCTCCGCAGAGGCAGAAGTGCGCACTGAAGTGACTGCACCATCACTGGAAGAATTCCTCTACGAGCTGAGCCGAATCAGAGACGTGAAAGTGACAGACAAGGAGTTGAAAGACGCCAAAACTTACATCGTCGGATCATTCCAGTTGGGACTAGAAACTCAATCCGGATTGGCACAGAGACTGCTTGAGCTGAAGCTGTACGACTTGCCAGACAACTATCTGGAAACATATTCAGACAAAGTGATGGCAGTCACACCAGATCAAATCCGCAAAGTGGCCAGAAAGGTGATCGACAACAACAACATTGTTATCTCTGTCGTTGGTGACGCCAGCAAAATCAAACAAGACCTACAATATTTTGCACCAGTGGAAGTCTATGACACGACAGGGAAATTAAGTAGCGACGCACCAACCAATCCGGCCAGCTTGTAAGAATTCCCACAGCTTACTGAGTTAGGTTCGAAGCGAACTTAAAATCCGCTTATTGCCCAGCTGCCTACCCCAGAAATCAAGCACATCCGGGTCGGCTCGATCTCGCTTGACCGATCAATTGGTCACTTAAATGGCTGCAGGATCCGCAGCGGTGCAAATGCGCAACAGCAAGTAACTGACGAGGGACGTGAGCCACGCATACAGTGGCCAGACTCCGATGTGCAGTGCTTCAGTGCCATTAATGACGCCAGCGGTAAAAATTCCTACAGTCCATCCAAGCAGTAAAGACACCATCGCCTTCCAGAGCACGCCCGGGTCAAATCCTGCGGAGGACTGATCAATCGCTGGTTGCAAGTCAGTTCGCCAACGCCTGATCAGAAAATATTCGCCGATCAAGATAATCGTTACGCAAGGTAGGACGACACTGTTAAAGGAGGAGAGAATTTCAAATGCTTTTCCATAGTAAGTCAGTACTACTGCAACGTTTGCAGTAAATGCCATCATTGACAATACCAATTTAACGCGGTCAAATTTGAGCAAATTTTCAATCGAATTAATCGATCCATATAAGTTGGCGTCGCCTGCGGCAAAATAGGATGCAGTCAAAACCGTGGCGGCAAGCAGCGGTGCATTACCAAACGAGAAATTAGTGACAGCACCAGTGGCGGTGGACATCTCCGCAACATGTACCAGCCGGGATAGCATCCACCCCGAAACAGGAAAGACAATTTGTCCAACCAGAATTGCAACCACAAGCGGTGCCGCCGTGGTAAATAGATTTGGTTTGGCAAAGCGCCAGAAGTCCGGTTCATTGCCCCAGACAGAGTAACCTATGACAAATGAAGAAATCACTGAAAGGCAACTGGCGAACGATCCAGTGCCCGGCTCCGTCCAAACACTAGAAGGTGTAAGCATACTGGTCTTCAAGCACAGAGAGAAAATCCAAAATATCAAAACTGGTGCGGCAAAATATTTTGCGAAATTGGCCACACCGGCGAATCCAAACAAATTATTTGCCGCCATCAAAATCGCTGCCACAGCTGCCACGATTTGAACAAAACAGGGAATGACAAACAATCCCTTTAGTTCAACGGCGACGAAGCCAGCAATCATCGCGTACCAAACCAAAAACAAAAAAGTTTGTATGGCAGAAATTATTTGCGAGCCACGTTTACCGAACACAGACCTGGTCAGCATGGCAAAATTGAGTCCGGTTGCTGCTCCTAAATGACTAGCGCAGAGGACGTAAGCGAGCAAGATTATGCAACTTACAAAAGCACCACTGATTACTTGAGTGAGAGAAAAGCCCGCTTTGTGCCATTCAAATCCCACCAGCACAGATGGAAATCCAGACACCATAGTGATCCACAATAGACCCATACTGAGAGGACCGTAACGTCGATCCAGCGGCACGGCGCTAGTCGCGAAATCATCGCGAACAGACTGATCGCCTCTATCCATTCCTATGGTTTCTTGTGCTCGAATTCAACAATGTAAGTAGACTTAAAGGCTAACTCGCCACGCTCTCGAGTTTCATCATCCAAAATCAATATCGGAAATGGCACACGGGCCACTGTTTGTGTCTGGACTTTCAGTTGCCTGACTCCGGCATTGTTTTCGTCCTTATACTCAAGAAAAGTCGGGTGCTCGATAAAATAACCACCTTGTGGCGCATCGTTCAATCCATCTTGTGCAGCTTTCTGCGTCAGCATCGCGTCTTTGCCGCTCAATGCCGCCTTGGCTGCTGATTCAACGGCTGCCCTACAAGCATCTTCGTTATACTTCTTCGCCAGGTTCATGACGAACACGTTGCTGATTAACAAAGCTAAGACAGTGAGTAGAAGAACGGCTAGACCGATCTCACCCAGACTATGCCCGGAGACATGGCGAGGCTTCGAACTCACATTAGATTTGCTAACAAACATCTTCACGCTTGGGTGTTGTCTACAACATCTATATTAAACCACTGGCGGGCAAGCACAAATGGTTATTGCGCAATCGTGAATCGGTTATTAAGGTCAGGTCATCCCTCTGTGAGCCCACTGAGCTCGCCCAGAAAAGGAAGCTCGCGATAATTTTCCGCGTAGTCGAGTCCAAAGCCAACCACGAACAGGTCATCTATTGAAAAACCAGTGTAGTCAGGCTGACAGGGCACTACGCGCCGCGATGGTTTATCCAAAAACACAGCCATTTTCAAAGACTTTGGATTGAATTGATCTTTTAAATATTCCAAGAAAAATTTTGCAGTCCGACCCGAGTCGACGATGTCTTCCACTACCAGGATATGCCGATGGCGTATATCAGGCAGGTCCAACCAGGGCGCTTGCACATGCCCCGAACTTTCCGTGCCGGCGCCATAACTGCTCAATCGAACAAACTCGATTTGCAATGGATCCTTAGCGGAGATGTTACGCACCAGATCAGCGAGAAAACAGAAAGCCCCTTTCATAACGCCGATGACGACAGGTTTTTCCTTATCAGCGTAGTCGCGGCTGATCTCTTTTCCAAGTTCACGAATGCGATCTTGGATCGTTTGCGCAGAATATATTTCTCTGATATTAGGCACGATTTTCTCCGGAAAGAGAGCACCAAATATAGTTTCACGGCAAGTTTTGCGACTGCGTCAACTAGCTTTGTGCTCATTATATTGTGAGCAAGAAAGTAATCATTTTACGACCTTTCACAGCGTCTAGAATATTTAGTGGTACTCAGACATATCAGGAGATCTAATGACAATTGCTCTAGCAGAGTGGAGCGACATCTTGACAGTGCTGCATGAGAGCTACGATATTTGGTCGCCGGGGCTACGAAAAGATCAGTACCAGGAATACATTTGGCGCCAGATCAACCATCCCTGGGCGCGCCGAAATTATAAGTTTTTCGTCCTTAAACTCAGTTCGAAAGTCGTCTGCAGCTGCAAACTCTATACCGTCAATCTGTCTCACAAAGGGAAACGCTACCTATTTGGCGGACTGGGCGCAATCTATACGATGAAGGCGTCTCGGGGTAACGGATTCGCCGGCGAAATCATCAAAGACGTTGTCGAATACTGCTTCAACAACAATTACGATGGCACAATACTTTTTTCCGAGATTGAGCCAGAATTTTATGAGCGCCTCGGCTTCATTGAATTCGGATCTGCCGATTTTGGCGCCCATTTGCCAAAAGACCAGGTGGTAACAGAATACGCGCCGGTCGAAACCACATATGTAGAAGCATCCGATGTGCCGACAATGATTTCAATCTACTCCAAATGGCAACGCACGCAGCCTTTCGGCTTCCATCGCACTGAAGCATACTTGTCGTATAAATTGAGCAAAGAGCGTTATCTGGCGGACCACTCAACCCTGGCATGGCCAAGGCTCGAGATCACCCATGCAGAAGAAAACGGGATCCAGACAGGATATGCGTTGACCGAACGAGGTGGACACAATCTTCGCGTACTGGAGGTCGTGGGCTCAGAGCAGGCCAGGCGTCAACTCTGGAGTAAGTTAGTGGGAAACGCACTGACTCAACGAATGCATAAAATCAGGGGATGGGAGTCAGTTGCAACAGATCTCTTTCCAGGATTTCGAATCGACAAGATGTTGGACGGTGAATTGACAGAGGGTCGGGCCTTTGCTCCACTAACTTATTCGCAAAGGACTTGGGGGCGACCGATGCTTATGCCGTTTGAAGACGATTTGGAGAGTTGGGTTGATTACTTTCCCTGCCCAATTCTTGAACTGGACCACCTCTGACAACCTTCAGGCTGTACAGTATTAGGTCGTTAAACCGATATCGGTTTAACCACCGGAACCAAAGTCCGTCCGCCACCTTTAGCCGCACTCAGTTAACCTTACAGAGAACGAGAGAGAATGCCTGAATACCTAGCCAGTCATCTATTACTTGAACAACTTGCAGCTGAAGGAACGCGATTTATTTTTGGCAGCTTAGGCTCGGCTGATTCTCCACTAATCGGAGCGGCTCTGGAGATGAACGCCGACATCCATTACCTGGCTGCCTTGCACGAGGAGATCGCTGGCTCGATGGCGATTGGTTACGCTCAAGCATCAGGACGTTCCGGCGTCGTTAGTCTGCCAGCAGCGACGGGACTGATCAACAGTCTGTCCAGCCTCTATAACGCCATACACGCTCGTGTGCCGATGATCGTGTTGGCGGATCAACAAGACACACAGATTCTCAATGATCAGCCAATACTCTGGGGAGATTTGTGCGAATTGGCTAAACCAGTCACTAAATGGACTTGCGAATTACGCACAGCCTCGGAAATTCCGCGCCTGGTCAGACGCGCTTTTCATGAGGCCAACTCACCGCCCAAAGGCCCAGTCTTCATGTCTCTGCCGATTAATATTTTGCTTGAACCAACCGATGTGAGGATTATTAAGCCACCGCAAACCAGTCCACTGGGAGCCGCCGATCAGGGCTTCCTTCGTAAGGCAGCCAAGGCCTTAGTGGGGGCACAAAGACCTGCCATCATCGTTGGTAACGAAGTTTCAGCGTACAAAGCGCGACGCGAAGTCGTCACCCTCGCTGAAGTGATCGGCTGTCCCGTGTTTTCAGAGCCGATGCCGACAGGAGTCAACTTTCCCAACCGCCACCCGCAGTTTGCCGGCGTCCTTCCGATGAATTTGCCCAAAGCGAATGCGCTCCTGCAGCCGTTTGATTGCTTGTTAGTAATTGGCATGCAAACGAGATTGCCGGCCCGACCCCAAGATCCGCCCCTTATTCAGCCAGGTGTCTATGTCATTCAACTCAACGTAGAACCTGGTCTATCGGGGCGTTCGCTGCCCTGCGATCTGACTGCTAATGCAGATATCGGCGAGAGCTTGTCAAGGCTGCGTGCTGATGTTCAGTTGATCGTCGATTCAAGTTGGGTTACCAAGGCTAAAATCCGGGCCAGTGGAACTGTTTCAACGATCACAAAAAGCCGCGAGAAGCAAGAAGAATCATCCGGTTATCCAACCCAAGAATCCGCAATCACCTTAAGTTGGCTTCTCAGGCTTGTCGACGCAGTTCGTCCAGAAAGTTCAGTGATCGTCAACGACATCGTTTGTGAGAGCGCTGATCCTTTCGAGACGCTTAGCCTGGAGAATAGCTCATCCTACTTCGGCACAAATGGTGGCATCGCCGGGCATGGACCCGCTGCAGCTCTCGGGGTTCAATGGGCAAGCCCTGAGAGCGTCGTTGTCTGCATCACTTCTGACGAATCAATTCTCTACTATCCACAAACCTTGTGGACAGCTGCTCACTATGGATTGCACGTCAAATTCATTGTCGTCAACTCGCTCGGTCGGACCAACTACAACGTTCGACTGACTCAGTCGGTGAGAAGCGAAGCTAGAATATTTTTGGATAATCCGCCTCTGGCGTTTACTGAGCTGTCTCGCGCAATGAGGGTTCCAGGCACAACAGTTGGACTTATGGCTGATCTGGAAGAAGCGCTGAAGCAGATGTTTGATACACCAGGTCCATTTTTGCTAGACGTTCACATCGACGAAAACGCCTGACACGATCAGAGCTTGTTGCGAAACCTTATCGAATGTTGTATTTGAGCGCCTTTGACGATGGTCGCTGTTAAACTTTAGTCCGTATCGGTCTTAAATAGGGTATTCCAATAGTGAAAACGCTAGCAGCTGACAGCGTCCAAAAAACTGAACAGGGACGTGTTGTAAATGACTTTTCAATTCAAGTCGCGACTGTAAACGGGTCTGGGAGCCAATCCTCGAACAACGTTTTAATGCGCACAATATTCCAAATGGGGATTCCGGTAAGCGGAAAGAATCTATTCCCATCAAATATTGCTGGGCTGCCAACGTGGTTTACGATTCGGGTCAACAAAGACGGTTACATCGCCCGAAAACGCGAGACCAATATTCTGGTCGCGATGAATCCTCAAACTGCATTTGAAGATGTCAAAGCGCTGACGCCGGGGTCAATTTGCATTAGCCCGGCCGAACTGAAGCTCAACGACGTCCGCTCAGACGTCAAGCACTATCAAGTGCCCTTCACAGAATTGGCAGGCAAAGCGACTGAAACCTTGAAGCTGAGAAAGCTTTTGACGAATATGATTTACGTCGGCGTAGTGGCTGAGTTGCTCAATCTTGACGACAAAGAAATAGAGAAAGCAGTGTCTGGTCAATTCCCTGGGAAACCAAAAGTTGTTCCACTGAACGTTAATGCGATCCAGATCGGTCGTCAGTGGACTCGCGAAAATTTGAAGAAAGATGATCCCTACTTGATCGAAAAGATGGACAAGACAGCCGGCAAGATCATCATCGATGGCAACGCAGCTGCAGCACTAGGTTCACTTTTTGCTGGTGTGACTGTTGTTGCCTGGTATCCGATCACTCCATCGTCAAGTCTTTGTGAAACACTAATCGATTACCTAAACGAGTACAGAGTCGACGAAGATGGCAAAAATACTTTTGCAGTTATTCAGGCCGAAGACGAACTAGCAGCGGTCGGAATGGCTCTTGGTGCCGGTTGGGCTGGCGCTCGTTCGATGACCTCGACCTCGGGTCCTGGAATCTCGTTGATGGCAGAATTTGTTGGCTTCGGTTACTTCACCGAAATTCCAACAGTAATCTTCGACGTACAACGCATCGGACCATCAACAGGAATGCCGACACGTACATCGCAAGCTGATTTGTTCGGTACCTACATGCTCTCGCATGGTGATACCAAGCACATCATCTTGCTACCAGGTTCGGTGGCAGAGTGTTATTCGTTTGCAGGAGAAGCGTTCGATCTAGCAGAACGATTCCAAACACCGGTATTCGTGTTGACGGATCTAGATCTGGGCATGAACAACTGGATGTCCGACCCGTTCGAATATCCAACCAAAGCCCTCGATCGCGGCAAAGTTCTCAACGCCGAACAGCTTGAAAAAGCCGGCGAATTTGCTCGCTACAAAGACATCGATGGAGATGGCATCTGCTACCGCACGTTGCCGGGAACGGATCATCCGCTCGCTCCATACTTCGTCAGAGGTAGCGGACACACTGAGAAAGCAACATACACAGAAAAGCCAGAAGACTATCAAAACTTGATGGACAGATTGGAACGCAAATTCCAAACGTCGCGCCAGTTTGTGCCAAAACCTGAGATTGAGTCAGACGCAAAGGCAAAAGTTGGCATTATCGCTTTTGGGTCAACCCACTTCGCTATTTACGAAAGCCGAGACCAACTGAAAGATGCGAATGTACCGACAAGCTATTACCGCTTGCGAGCGCTTCCATTCACAGAAGAACTTCGCAAATTCGTCGAGTCACACGATCGCGTCTACGTTGTCGAACAAAATCGCGACGCTCAATTGCGCGATTTGATCACACTCGAGTTACCGGATTTGGCGACGAAACTGCATTCGGTCAGACACTACACAGGTTTGCCAATCGATGCTCAGTTTGTCACCGATGAAATCTTGAAGCAGGAGAAGAAATAGTCATGGTTCAGACACCCTCAAGTCCAGCACAAAACACAAACAGAATCGGTCTGACGCTAGCTGACTACAAAGGCGCGCCATCGACTCTGTGCGACGGCTGCGGACACGATGCGATCACCGCTCAAATCATCAAAGCATTCTATGAATTGGGCGTAGCACCACATCAAGTGGCAAAGCTAAGCGGCATCGGTTGTTCCAGTAAGACACCAGCCTACTTCTTAAACCGTGCTCACGGCTTCAACTCAGTGCATGGAAGAATGCCTTCTGTTGCCACTGGTGCCAATATGGCAAACAAAGACTTGCTTTTAATCGGAGTCAGTGGAGACGGCGATACTGCGTCGATTGGTCTGGGACAATTCTGCCACCTGATTCGCCGCAATTTGCCAATTATCTACATCGTTGAAAATAACGGTGTCTATGGTCTCACGAAAGGTCAATTCTCAGCCACAGCCGATCTGGGTTCAAAAGCCAAAGGCGGAAAGTCGAACGAATACACACCAATCGATTTATGCGGTCTGGCAATCGAATTAGGCTGCGGATTTGTTGGCAGATCTTTTGCCGGCGATCCCAAGCAACTAATGGCATTGCTTAAGGCTGCTGCATCGCACAAAGGAACTGCAGTGCTTGATGTAATCAGCCCTTGCGTGACCTTCAACAACCACGAAGGTTCAACTAAGAGCTACAAATATGCCAAAGAAATGGAAACACCACTGCACGAATTGGGCTTCATTCCATTCTACGAACAGATTACCGTAGACTATGATCCAGGCTCTGTACAAGACGTTGAGTTGCATGATGGTTCACATCTTCGCCTGAAGAAATTGGACAAAGGCTACGATCCGCAGAATCGCGAATTGGCAATCACGACAATGCTCAGAGCAACTGAGGAAAAACAATTCCTGACGGGGCTTTTGTTCATTGACGAAAAGAAACCAGACTTTGTCAGCATGCAAACCCTAGTTGACCAGCCCTTGGCGAATCTACCTGAAGAGCGTACGCGCCCAAGCAAAGAAGCACTCGGCAAAATCATGGCCGAGTTGATGTAATTCGTCTCGCTGGTAGAAAAATCAATGGGTAATTTCGACTTAGGCTCAGCTGCTGATTGGGCGCAAGCCGTGAGTAGTACAGTGGTGCTATTTTTTATCTATCAGCAGATGAAACAGACGAATACCCAAATGATCCAAAACGACGATCAGGAGCGCTACCGGCGCTCCTGGGAGTTTGTAAAACTCTACCGAGAAGAACTGCGCGAATTCGAAAAGCGACTTGAGCAACTTGATTGCGACTTTAATCCGCAAACATTCGCAGTCGACTCAACAGAATTTTGCACATACGTCCAGAACTTCTTCCGTCCACGAATGCATCTTTATGTCCTCTTGAATCAAATGGTGATGCGACAGGAAGTCGACGAGCGTATGCTGTTTGGATACTTGGAACATGAGTTCAATAAATTCGTTGAAATTGGCATCAAGCACTATGGGCTAGTAGAATTCAAACAGGAAGTGGGCAGCAAAATCAATTTACTGCTCACATTATGGGGCTCCCAGATTAAAGCATCAACAGTACTATTCGCTTCTACAGGGGCGGCAAGATAAACCGAAATGCTAAACGAGAAAGCACCAGAGTTTTCACTGGAAGCGACCACTGGCCAAAATATAACGCTATCGAGCTTAGCGGGTTCTTTCGTCGTGCTCGTCTTTTATCCAGCCAACGATAGTCCAGGATGCAACAAGCAACGGGAATGTCCCTATCTTAGTTGAAATTTGACGATCATGGCTCTGGATGCGCATTTGATTCCGTCCGATTAGATCCTATCACGCAGCTTTTGCATTGCAAGTGGTGGCGCGAAGTTTTTGTATTTTTTCTTTCAAACCTTTGAGTTCTCTGTAACCGCGGACACGCCTGAATCTTGCCTCAGCTTCTAAAAGTGTCACAACGAGTGTTCGCTCAATATGATTCGTATTCTTTTTCCATTTTTTCACATTCCTTTTGTATCTTCTGGCCATGGAGAACATCGATTCAATGGAATTTGTAGAAGAGAGAATCCGTTTGAGATCGCCGTCTAGACCGAGTTTGTGGACGGTCAATGTTTCTTCCATTCCTTCAGCCAAGCTTCCAGCCGCAGGTTCGCTCAGCGCAACGAGTTCGTCGAATACAGATTCCACAGCTTTGCGAGCTTTACCGATTTCATTCATGCCGTATGCAGCGGCGAGCCGCTTATCTATTCTAGTCTGATGCTCCTTCGGCAGGTTATCTGATACGTTTCTCCGTTTGTGCAATTGACAGCGCTGAATCACGGCATTCGCGCCGAAAATTTTCTTGATTGCTTTTGACAGAGCTTTGGCACCGTCAACGACAAAGAGATAGTCTCCTTCAGCCGGCAGACCACGTTCGACTAAATCCTCCAAGAGCTGTGTACAGACTGTTGTATTTTCACTTGCACCTTGCCGCAGTCCGAGCACTTCTTTCTTCCCCCAGATGTCCACGCCGAGCGCAACGATGTTGTCGACATCGCCGACACCGATGCCATCAATCATGATGACCACAAATTCTCGGTCTTCGAAACGTCTCGAATAGAACTGCTCAAGCTGTTTACCAGCCTCGCGCACACCGCGTCGACTAATGGCGCTGCGACTAATGCCGTGACCATCAATGATCTGGTCGACAGTGCCAGCGTAGTCCCTCGTTGAGACGCCTGCCAGCATTTTTGCCATGACTGCCTTGTTCATCGCACCCGGTTTGGAGAACTGTTTGTATGTCTCCAATTCAACCTCCTGGCGCCCTCCTGTCTTCGTTTTGCGAGTGACTCTTGGTTTGTCTATATTGATTTTTTGTCCGCCCACGTAGAGCATGCCTCGTTGCTCTCCCCATCTGTGCACGACCTTTCCTGGCGCACGCGAATAACGAGGTCCGACCAGCTTGTCCACCTCTGCTTCAATTAATTGCTGAACCGCAATTAAGCCAGCTTGGAACATCACCTCTTCCAAACCCATCTTAATCACTGACTGCAGGTCGATCTCCTTCACGTCAATTCCAAATGCTGACGCTTTCTTGGAGTTCTCTTCGTTGACAGTTATCCGTCTGACGTTCGATGATTTACTCATGGTTGATCCTCTTTGTATGTGTTTTAGTGTTGCAACCAAAACCATACCAGGCTATGCCTGGTGAGGATCGCCACCA
>JBBQFO010000072.1:0-21711 GCA_038322035.1 Candidatus Obscuribacterales bacterium | reverse complement strand
CACTTGCGCGATCTCGGTCAGTCAAACAAAGAAGACATTCTTACAGGAACACGTTCAGCCGCATGCGGTGGCTTCACCACAGTCGTAGCGATGGCGAATACAGATCCGCCTACAGACAACGTCTTGGTCATGTCTCGAATCAAACAATTAATTTCTGAACGCGCCTGCATTGAAGTATTGCCGGTCGCCTGCGTTACTAAAGGTATGGCAGGAAACGAATTGACCGAAATGGTCGAGCTCGCATCCATGGGCGTAGCTGCATTCTCGGACGATGGGTTGCCGGTGACAAATTTAGCTGTGCTACGACGCGCACTGGAATATGCAGAACTCGCCGAACGCTTTATCATCAGTCACGCTGAAGACAGAGACTTAGCAGCCGGTGGTTGCATCAACGAATCACCTGCAGCGACAAGATTGGGTCTGCCATCGATCACACCGGCAGCCGAGTCTGCATGTATCGCGAGAGAAATTGAAGTAGTCCGTCAAACCGGCGGTCGCCTGCATTTCGCGCATGTCTCAACTGCCGCTTCGGTCAATTTGATTCGTGGGGCAAAAGCGGACGGATTAAGAGTCACCGCCGATGTGACACCGCACCACCTCGTGCTTACAGACGAAGACATCAAGGACTTCGACACTTCCTATAAGATGAATCCGCCTCTGCGCTCAAAGTTGGATCAAGCGGAATGTGTGCGTGGACTAAAAGACGGCACTCTCGATGCAATCGCAACTGACCATGCTCCGCACAGTCGTTCCGACAAAGCAAAAACTTTCGATCATGCTCCATTTGGCGTAATCGGCTTAGAGACCGCCTTTGCTCTATGTTATGAACGACTGGTTTTATCCGGTGAAATTAACGAGCATCAACTGCTAGCCCTGCTCACAACACATCCAGCAGGTATTCTGAAACGAAGTTGCAAATTTGAGAAAGGTGAACTGGCGAACTTAGCCGTTCTACAGCCAAAGCTTTCTTGGACCTATAGAACAAAAGACGGTTTTTCGAAGAGCATCAACTCTCCGTTCAACGAAAGACAAATGACTGGAAAGAATCTGCTCACCATCTATCAAGGCAAGCCAGTCTATCGCGACGAACAGAACCTGCCAACACTCTCTGCAAGCCACTCAACCTCGAACTAATTAGATCACAGCAATGAGCGGTAACTCCATTTTAAAGACGTTGTGGAGAAGAATCAGTAAGTACGGATTCATCCTGGCGATGAGTATCCTCGCTTTGATTGCATTCAAGACTCCGCTTCAGCACTACATTGCACTGACTAGATACCAACACATAGGTATCGTAGTTTTTCTATTCGGTATGGGATATGTCATGCAGACAATCTGGTCTTGGCGTGTTTATTCAAAATGGGCCAGACGCGCAAACATCGCAACCTGCGTATTCTTTTGCTCAGTGGGACTATATTTCTACATGAACACTGGGCTCGAGGCTTACTCCTCAGATGTGACGCCACAAAAAATACTGATCAGGCTCACTCACGTTGCCTCTTACTTGTTCTTCGCGTTGATCGTGTCATTATTTTGGGTTAAGTGGGCTTATGAGGACAACAAACTAAAAGATGCAGAGAAAACCGCCGTCGAAAAGACAACACCTTCCGAGAGCAGTGGTGGTGGTGGTGGTGGTGGTGGTGGTGGTGGTGGTGGTGGCAGCGACAACGAATCAATAACAGACTAAACAAAGGAAGAGGCAAACTTGAAGCGGCTCATACTACTAGTTGGCATACCAGGCGCGGGCAAAACAACGCTGGCAAAAAAGATCATGGAGAAAGGATTTCACTGCCTGAGTGCAGATCCAATTCGCCAGGAGTTATATGGAAATGCCGCTGAACAGGGCGACAAAGAAGAAGTCTTCAGAATATTCTTCGAACGTTTGGAAGCAGCCCTGGCGAAAGAATTAGACATCATCGTGGACAATACAAACTTGAATCCCCGCCAGAGAAAACCTCTAATCGAAAGAGCTCAGAAAGCCGGTTATACAGACATTCAACTGTGGTTACTAGATGTTCCGTTAGACGTTTGCCTGAAGCGAAATGCAAACAGAGAAAGAGTCGTTCCAGACGATATCGTAGCGAACATGTTCATGGAATTGAACCGATCGGGAAGACCGCAGAGAAGTGAAGGCAAGCTGGCAATCATTCGTCCTGGTGCGGACGAAACTGACTTCCGCTTCTTCTTTCCAGGATCATAAGCACATTCGGAAACGGCTGGTGCAGCACCATATCGGCAATGTAATACGAGATCTAACAGAAATGGTGCTTTGCGGGCAACTTCCTAAGCTTGCTAACGTCAACTCAAGGAGTTAGAGAGTAAATGGGAGAAACGACATGTCGAAAACAAGCAAAATAGTTTTAGGAGCTGCGTTAGCAGCATTTATAAGTGTTCCAATGGCTTTCGCTCATGGCGCAAATGAAGAGCATGCCGAAGTCCACGGTCAATTAAACGCGGAACATACTCAGGTCCACAATTTGTTAAACGATGGACTACTGTCTCCGGCAGAACATAACGCTCTTGATGCTCGTCTAGCAGCCCAGCATCGTTCAGCCCACCAAGAACAGGCTCACGATCAACTCCATGACAACCTAAACCAAGATCATCGACAAGTCCATCAGCTATTAAACCAAGGAGTAATTTCACCTTCAGAGCATGCCGCTCTTGACGCACGTTTGGCAGCCGAACATGGACAAGCCCATAACCAAGCTCGTCGACAAGCTCATCGACACGGATGGAAACGCAAGTTCGGTAACTACAATAACTACAACTCGAACTACAATTCAAATCCCAATTCTGGTCTAAACACCAATGTCAATTTTCGAGGGGACGGTTACCGCTAAGACAAAACTAATTGCGGAGAATAGCTGGCCTTTCGGCACCGAATACGATGTCTAGAAAATGCAGCTTGTGAAAGCACCATCAATACCCAGAAGCATCTGGATACTTGGACTGGTTAGCCTTTTCACAGACATAAGCTCGGAGATGATTCATTCCGTGTTGCCGCTCTTTTTAATCATTGAGCTTGGTGCCAGCGCTTCGATGGTGGGATTGATTGACGGGCTCGGTGAAGCAATTGCCTCAATGCTCAAACTGTTCTCTGGTGCTCTAAGCGATCATTTAGGATCTAGGAAACCACTTCTTATCGCTGGCTATGGTCTTTCTGCGGCGGTTAAGCCGCTGTTTGCACTTGCTTGGGACCCGTCCATGGTGTTGACTGCTCGTTGCATGGATCGAATCGGCAAAGGTATCAGGGCTTCTCCAAGAGATGCGTTGGTTGCCGATCTGACCGACCCGGAAAATCGAGGCGCAGCTTATGGATTGCGCCAATCGCTGGATAGTATTGGCGCTTTCATCGGTCCTACCATTGCATTTGTTTTGTTATCTCTTTCCAATAGCGATTTCAGAAGAGTCTTTTGGCTGGCACTGATACCAGGCGTTTTCGCTGTGTTGTTGCTTTGCCTGGGCATTCGAGAACCGCAAAAGAAAAGTTTGAATGCGGAGCGGCGAACAAATCCACTCAGGCTTGAACAGTTGAAACGGCTTAGTGGTGGCTTCTGGCTACTCTTCGCTGTTTCTCTAGTATTTACCCTGGGAAATTCAAGCGATGCTTTCATTCTTCTAAAAGTCAAGCAAATGGGCGTTCCCACGAACTTCGTCCCGCTTGCGCTGGTGGTTATGAACATTGCTTACGCACTGAGCGCATATCCAGCAGGCAAACTATCAGATCGAATCGGGAGAAAAGGACTTTTGCTTTTTTCCTTTGCACTTTATGGATTGGTCTACCTGGGCCTGGCCTTTGCGACAACTTTCTGGCAGATCTGGTTTTTACTTTCTCTGTACGGGCTTTTTCTTGGTCTCAATCAAGGTCTGCTGCTTGCGATCACGGCAGACCGACTGCCGTCTGATCTGCGAGGGACTGGGTTTGGATTGATAAATTTGTCTATTGGACTGGGTTTATTGCCTGCCAGTTTGCTTGCTGGCTGGCTCTGGGACAGTATCTCACCACAAGCCACTTTCCTAACCGGCGCTGCTTTCTCGATTGCAGCGCTTTTGTTGTTTTCGCTAGATTCCGCAGGGAAAGAGGTAGTCGCACAGCCATGAACATCACCATGGAAGCCAATGCACTCTTTGGGTCGTTCAAGTAGACCGGTCGTCTATAAATTAGAAAAAAAATTAAATGGAATCAGAAACGAAAAAGAGCGCAAGAGTAATGTACTCCTGCGCCCTTATCGCATCTGCTGAGCAAGTTATCTCTTACCAGTCCTGCGGCGAGCAGTGATTTTCCGCAGGCACGGAGCTAACTCGGTCTCGGTGCGAGTTAACACACCGGGCTCAGTTTCCTCGATGTCAAAAGCACCGAGATTGAGGAGATTATCTGAATGATAAGGTGACAGGTTGTTCCATTGCATATCCCACCTGATCATCGTCAGGATCGGATAGACACAGACACCCAGCACCTTCATTCCTTCTTTGCGGCTCTGACGGCAGCTTTCGATGATCCCCTTCGTCCAGTACGAGCGGCCTACGTCATCGCCAGCACTCGTTTCGGACAGGTAAATCCACGCAGAGACGCGCTTTTCGAGGCGCTTTAGCGTGTTCACCACAGCACTAGAGTGTGGGCTTGCTGGCGTACGGACAACAGCACCAGATTGATCGACGGAGAGGTTGCACAGACTCCACGGGTAGATCGCAAAGCCCAGAACATCCTGCTCAATTCCGTTCAGCTTTAGTGCCTGCATCCTCGCGGGTGTGGCACCAAATCTGAGAAACCACTCGTACCATGGGTGATTTTCATCGACAGCGCCACGCGAAAGGTCCCATGGCAGCAAATCGTAGCTGAGCAGCCGATCCGCTTCATGTTCTGCCTCGGGTGCCACTTCGTTGAAGCAAGTCATTGCCTCAGCCGACAGCAGCACCGCATTCGGTATCAAGGAGCGGATGGCGTGACCGGCGCGTTGCACGCTGTCTGCCAGTGCTAGCATGACTGTTGCAGCACCTTCGTCGCCCGTGAGGAACGGTGGCCACTGTGCGGTGCGGCCGCAAAAGTGGGCAGCGATGGTGGGCTCGTTGCAGAGTGTAAAATGCCGCACTTGGTGCCCATATCGTCCGATGATCTGGCGAAAAGCGCGCTCGAAGTACAGCGGAAATTCCGGGTCTGCGAAACTTGTCCAGCCCGGCGTATGGTAGTGCGAAATCTCCAAAATCGGAGTAATACCATGCAGCTTGAGAGCGGCAAAGAGCCGATCGGTAATCGCGAAGTCGAACTCACCATTCTGCGGTTCGAAAAGATGCCACGGAGCCATGACTCGGGCGATATCGATGCCGAGTGAAGAGATCAGCTGGTAGTCCGATTCGAGCTGGTTGATGTGATCGATTAGCTCGTACTGGAACATGTCGGCGGCGCCTTCGTTGCCGAGCACTGAAGTAGCCTCAATTCCGGCGGCGACTACGAATTCGCGGCCAAACAGAGACTTTGCGGATCTGTTCCTCTTTTGTTTTTTCATCTTTGTTGCAGTCATTTTCAACTCCTGCTAAGCACAAAGTCGACAGTCGAAACAGACGAGGACACCTCAATCTATTCCGACTGCCGACTGAAGCTGAGTTAGCGCTCGCCTCGTGTGGCTTTGCGCATGTCATCGAGCGTAAACTTGGCCGTCCGATCCATCCAGAAAAGCCCGTTGGCTTCCTGGTACACGTCTGTAAACTCGGTGTAGCAAAAGCCTCCGAGCACTTGCAGTGCATGGATGACAGCCATCAGGTGGGCGTACAGAGAGGCCAGTTCTTCGGGACTTTTGGCCTCCGAGTATCCCCAACTTCCGGATTCTTTCGAGAGCTTTATGCCACCAAACTCGGTGATCATAAGAGGCTTGCCCGTGTAGGTCATCTCGTCCAGCAACAGCGTACGACCTCCCGGTTTCTCCTCTCTGAAAAGATGATCCAGATTTTCTGGCGAATAGCGGTGCCTGATCCGTTCGACGTCGGCGTCGTAATCGTGAATGGCGACGATATCGCTTTCCACCATCTCCCAGCCGTCGTTGCCGATCACGATGGCACCACTGGTAAGGCTCTTGGTGAGGCGATACATTGAGCGCTGATAATCGCGCTGCAACGCCGATGTGGGCAACTGCAGGACCCCCCAGGACTCGTTAATAGGCACCCAGGCGACGATGCACCGATGGTTGCGATCGCGCCGAATCGCTTCTGTCCACGTGCGCACCGACCGCTCCATCGACTTTTCGGTGAATCGATAGGCGCTGGGAAGCTCCTCCCAAACGAAAAGTCCCATCTTGTCCGCCCAGTAAAGAAATCGCGGATCCTCCAACTTGTTGTGCTTGCGCACGCCGTTGAATCCTGCTTCTTTGACCAGGCGAATGTCGCGCTGAATTGCTTCATCGCTCGGCGGTGTCATGCCTGTGTCCAACCAGTAGCCCTGATCCAAAACCAGACGCAGCTGATCGCGACAGTTGTTGACCAAGACTCGATCTTCGCTTGTCTGCACGCTCATGAGCTGGGCGTACGACTTGACCTGATCGAGAACGCTACCATCGCCTGAAAGCAACGAAACCGTCGCGTCAAGCAGGTTTGGATGATTCGGGTGCCAGAAGTAGCGCTCGCGGATGCGGTCGCTTGAACCGTCTGGAAGCTGGTTGCGTTCTAGCAAGTCAACGAATTGAATTGTTCGCTTCACTTCGCCTACCTGCAGGTCGGCGGCAGTTAGCCCGTAGACGTTGTCGGCAAGTACCTCGTCACCGCACACGAGCTTGACCGCGAGCTTAGTGCCAACGGTGATGACGCCGTCGAGGCGAACAGAAAAGTGCAGGCTGAAATCGGCGATCTGAGGCGTCCAGTCAACGCCGACAAGCGAAACGGCTGGAACGACTTCGATCCAGACAGTCTGCCAGATCCCCGTGGTGCGTGGATACCAGATGCCGTGTGAGGCTTGTTCCCAGTCCTGCTTGCCGCGGTTTTTCTCCAAGTCGTGGGGGTTATCCTCCGCACGCACGGCAATTGTCTGTTTGGTGCCCGGTTGCAACAAATGCGTGATCTCGGCAGAGAATGGTGTGTAGCCGCCATCGTGCTCAACTGCGAACTGACCGTTCACCCAGACGCGAGCGTTCCAGTCGACCGCACCGAAGTGCAGAAACAGCCGCTCTCCAGGCTCAGTGGTGGGCACCTCGATCTCGCGTTGATACCAGACTGACTTATAGAAGCTCGTGTCATTGACTCCACTGGAGGGCGTCTCTGGCGCGAAAGGAACTGTGATTTGAGTGTTGCCGAAAGCGACCTGCCTGGGGTGACTGAGACGCGCTTCGCGATCGATGCTGAACTGCCATTGCCCATTCAGGCTTGTCCAGTTCGAGCGTTCTAGCTGGGGACGCGGATAGCCGTGTCCGAGCGAATCAAACTTGGTTTGTATGTCCATGTCGGGTCTCCTGATAGCGCATCATAGCGCTTGTGATAATCCAAGAAAAACTCTAAAGGCGCCACCGCCTTGGAAGAGACAACCCGAGCATGAAAGCTCGGGTTGTCTGGCAATCAAAGCCCGACCAACGTCAGGCTCTGGTATTGAACTTGATCGTGTCGCGATACCACAGCCCGCTGTCCTTGACGGTGCGCTTCAGGGTTTTGCGATTGACGTGGACGATGCCGAAAGTCATCTTGAAGCCAAGCGACCATTCGAGGTTGTCCATCAAGCTCCAGGCAAAGTAGCCGGCGATATTGACGCCAGCTGCGACTGCGCACTCCAGGGCAGCGAGGTGATCGTGAATGTAAGTCATGCGACCGACATCACGCACGCGTCCCCTGGCGAAGGTATCGGGCATGGCAGCGCCGTTCTCCGTGATCAAGATTGGCGGCAGACGATACTCTTTGTTCATGCTAACCAGCATGCGAGTCAACGCAGGAGCATGGATTTCCCAACCCATCAGCGTTTTCGTCGCACCGGGAAGATCGACGATGCCGCCGTTTTCGTCGACGACATGGCGCAAGTACCAGTTCACGCCCAGGTAATCGATACGTTGCGAGATGATTGCCATGTCGCCCGGGCGGATTTCCGCACCGGTGGCTTCCATTTCATCGAGCACGACATCGGGATAGCGAGCCTTGAAGATCGCATCCAGGTACAGTGCGTAGTTCTTCTGCCAGTGCCGACGAGCAGCCTTGACCGAAGCAGGGTTGGCAGCATCGGCAGGTTCGGCAGGCACCAGATTCAGGGTGACGCCGATCTTGAAATCAGGATCGATAGCACGCAGAGCCTGCGTCGCCAGTCCGTGCGCGAGCATCAGGTTGTGCGCAACCTTGACGCGCAGGCTCATGTCTTGCAGCGCCGGAGCGAGACCATCGCCTATGTAGCCGGCGACGATCACTTCCGGTTCGTTGAGCGTGCCGAAGTATTTGACGCGGTCGCCGAGACGATGCGCGACCACTGCGGCGAAATCGGCAAACGAATACGCGGTGTCGCGATTCAGCCAACCGCCTTCGTCTTCGAGCGCTTGCGGCAGATCCCAGTGGTAGAGCGTCACGTAAGGCTCGATGCCGTGACGCAAGAGCGCGTCCACGAGATTGCTGTAGAAATCGAGTCCTTGCTCGTTGATCTTGCCCTTGCCGAGCGGCAAAACGCGAGACCACGAAATCGAGAAGCGATAAGCTTTCAGCCCCATGCGCTTGATCATGCGCACGTCTTCTTCCATGCGGTTGTAGTGATCGCAGGAGACCGCCCCGTCATCGAGGTGGGGACGATCTGCGAAATACTTCTCCCAGATGGAAGGACCGCGCCCGGTCTCTTCGCCGACACCGCCTTCGATCTGGTACGCCGAAGTCGAGGCACCATATACGAAGTCAGAGGCGAAAGCGAATTTGCGAATCGGAACTGGGCTGTGAGCCGCATTCCATCTCCGCGATGAGTCGTAGTTTGTCTTTGTCATGTTCATAGTCTCCGTATCCCGCGAGGGACTCAAATTCGAACAGCGCAGACGAGCCCTCTCGTCTGCACTGTCGTATGTTTATAAACAGCTGCTTTCTGCAGCCAGCCACCAGTGAACCCAGCACGACGAAGCGCTCGCTTCAGCGAACCATCCTTGTGCATCACTTTCCAGACGAACTGACTACGATAGTTCTCGATCATCAGCACGATCGGGCCCTGGTCGATTGCCACCCGATCGACACCCACCCAGCCGGAAGGCTTGGTCGTGTCAAAAGTAGGATTGAACGCATCCGCGAAACCACTTATCTCCGAGAACAGCTCGGGACGATGCTTGAGCCAGAAGCGAATGGTACGAATAGACTGGCCAGGTGTAAAGACAACTGAGCTTACCGCCGCAGTCGGCGCCATCGTTCCGTCGTCAAACCCGCGCGGGCTGCCGCGTTCGCTGTAGCCATGGAAGACGCGTTGCTTGCCGTCCACCACCTTGGAGCCGTCACCCGGTCCGTCGCAAGCAGTCAGCCCCCAGTCGAGCTCATCGTAGCCGCGCCAGCCGTTGGGGTTGTCCACGCAGTAGCGGTGTTGAGCCTTCGTTGCCCGCACGCTGTTCTGGAAATAGTCGAAGCCAAGCCGACGATTGGTATCATCGGCGATGCCGCGAAAATCTATCCAGCAGTGTGGGTACTGGTAGCAGAAGAGCGGCGTGCCAGGCATGGCGATGTACGGCTTGCCGCCGAACTTCTCGGCCTTGACACCATCCATCAGCGACCTCCAGCAAGCAGCCGGCGCCGGATCATTCTTCGGCGCAAGGGCCTGCAGATAGAGCAACAGCGCTTCGCTGTAGCCGCCATAAATGTGAGGAATGACACCATTTTCCGGCGTCCAGCCGTGATGGATTTTCATGTCCTGACGAATCATCCAAGCCCAGTCGATACGCTCCAGGAGCGCCGAGCAGAGGCTGCGGATTTCCTTCTCGACCGCATTGCGCTTGTTGAAGTAAGTGCGAGCGAAGCTCACACCAGCCATCAACAAGCCCGTGTCGATCGTGGACAGCTCCGAGTCCCAGAAGGTCGGAGCTGTAGCGCGTAGACCCGTTGCCGGATCCAGGAAGTGGTAGAAGAAGCCACGATAGCCGCTGAAGCCACTCTTGCCGTCGCCCTGTGGAGCATTGGCAAGAATGCGCAGCACCTTGATGGCATAAGCGGCAGCTTCATCGCGGCTAATCCAGGCGCGATTGACTGCCACCGGATAAGCCGTGAGAGCAAACCCGACACCAGCGATGGTGGCAGGGCAGCCCGGGCGAGTGCGGTCGAAGATCAGACCGGTCTCGTGGTTTTGACAGTCGAGAAACCATTGGAAGGTTGCTCGCTGCACGCGGTCGAGGACAGCCTCGTCACTCAACCGGCGCGATTTGCCTGTTGCACTTGCGAGTTTATTCATGGTCGTATCTCGTTGGTTAAACTTGGCCGTATTCGCTCGCCGAGTAGACCTTCCAGGAAGCATTTCCCAGAAGCTCGAGAACGTGTGTGTGATGCTCGACCAGGGCCGGGCGGTGACCGACACTGATCACTGTTGCGCCGACGCTTTTCAGCAAGGTGTAGAGCATCCGCTCATTAACGGGGTCCAGAGCCGCTGTCGCTTCATCGAGGAAGGCGTACTTGGGCTTAGTCAAAATTACCCGCGCCATACTCAAAAGCTGTTGCTGTCCGGGTGAAAGTTGTTGGCGCCAATTTCTCGGCACGTCCAGTCCACCTGTTTCGACCGGTAGGTGCGAGAGCCCGACCAGTTTCAGCAGCGCCAACAACTGAGCATCGTTGCCACACACTTTCGTGCTGGGATAACACAGAGCTTCTCGCAGTGTGCATTCCGGTACGTAAGCCCTTTGAGGGAGGAACAACAATTCGGCCACTGGCGGGCGAACAACCCTGCCACAACCTGTTCTTGAAATTCCTGCGATGGCACGCAAAAGCGTGGATTTTCCGCAACCGCTCGGTCCCATAATCAGCAAGCTGCTGCCGGCCGGGAGATCGAGAGTCAAATTCGCTATCAGGGTTCTTTTGGAATCAGGAGTCAGCACCGTGACGTCTTCGAGGGACAGCCTGTCGGCAGTCACGATTTCAATGGTGTTAACGCTGTCGCTAGTTTGAGCGTCATACTCGTTGAGCACATCGACAAATGAGCCGACTCGGTTGATGTTTGCAGCGTACGAGCTGATGCCCGTGAACTGCTGAACCAGCAAAGTCATGCCACTGAAGATGGTGCCGAAGGCCATACCTGCACGCGTGATCTCACCGAAATCGATCTGATTGTCGAAGTACAGCGAAGCGATCACAGCAGCCGGAATCAGCGGTACAAGCAGGTTGAACGGAATCGTGAAGAAGCCGAGGTTGCGATTCACGTAAGCCATCTCAAGGAGATTAGCCATGGTGCGCTGCAAAGCGCCACGTGCCGCACGATGTTCGCGCTCTTCGCCTTTGTACAACGCGATCGATTCGGCGTCCTTGCGCACATCAGTGAGACTGAGACGCAAATTAGCTTCGTAGCCAGCGTGCACGAAGTTCAAACCGACAAGCTTGTTGCCGATCCAGAGTGATGCTATGGACCCTATCGCAGAGTACGCCACAACGGTGAACGTCAAAGTCGAAGAGATCGACCAGAGCACGCCGATGAAGGTTGCGATATTGACGAAAGCATCAAGTACCGAAACGAACAGACCAACGGACGAATTGCAAAACGTTTCCACGTCTTGCGTCATGCGCTGGTCGGGGTTGTCGATACGAGAGTCGCTGTTCAGCTTGTAGTAAGTGTGACCACTGAAGAAGCGACCGAACAGATGGTTCGATAGCCACTGACGCCACATCAGAGCAAGCTTGGTGCGCAGAAACTGGTAATAAACGGTAATCGGTGTAGCGAGCAGAATGACGAGCGCGAAGTGCGTCATTGCCCATCTAAATTCGTGCGCTTCTTGTTTTTGAAGCGCAGTCATCATCTCGCCAGCGGTTTTGCCTAAGTAGACATTGACCGCTGACGAAACGAACAAAAGCGCGAGCACAGCCAGCAGCATCGAAGATGCACGCAGACGTTGCTCCGAGGTCCAGAACGGTTTTCCAACCGTGTACAGGCGCCTCCATGTGATTCTGTCGGTCATGGGGTTCATGACACTGCTCCGATTTGGATTAAGTTCTTCGTCAATCCCGCAGCCGAAGCCGCAAGGCATGTCACTTACGTCTTTTGAATTCGTCCGTGCCAAAGCGAGATGCGCAATGCATCCGAATTCAAGAGAAGTAGATAAGCGAGAAGATTTAGAGAGTTAGAGAGAGAGCTGAAGAAAGAAAAAAAACAATATCTTTAGAACTAGTCTTTAGTGATAAGCCAATACAAGTTACGCGCGTGACGAAATATCAAGAGACGCCTAGCGGTCTAGTGCGCAAAGATCCCGGAAACGCCGATGGGTGCTCGCCCAGACATATAGCCGTTGCACTAAACGCAGCTACGCAAGCAACCATGGAGGTGATAATTCGCTCACATGCTCATCTGCAACGATTGCACGAAGTCGCACCAACTAACTTGATCACAAACGCAACAATTCGCTTGTAACAATGCTCGCGAGCTGGCACAGCCCTTGGTATGGCGAGCTCGTCAAAGTATGGGACCGATCAAACTGCTGTTAGTCTGTCTTCGGCAAGTTCACTACCTGCGGTATCAAGCACAGCAATAGCAGGATAGTCGTTCAAAATGCGTAGCAACTCAGCAACGCTCCAAGCTTGAGCGACACAGCCCCGCGGAGCATGCGGCGCATCTCCGTCAAAGATTTCGGAAACGGAACCAATACAGCCTTCACTCAAAACATGATCCATGATCGGACGAAGCTTCTCGGCGATAAACTTGTGATTTTCCGGTTCGTTTCCGTGAGCGTAAATGCGGCAGTCGACCCACGGTCCAAACAGCCAGGGCCAGACTGTTCCTTGATGGTATGTACTATCGCGGTCGTATTGATTTGCCTGGTCTTTGCCAAGTCCGTAGCTACCTTTGTAATTCAAATCATGCGGGGATAAGGTTCTTAAGCCCTTCGACGTGAGCAGGTCACTCTCGACCACAGCTAACATCGACTTTGCCTGTTCCTGCGTCGCCACAGGAAAAGTTAGACTGGCAGTCAGCAGTTGATTGGGTCGAATCGCTTTATCGGCAGTACCGTCGTCTCGAATGTAGTCATAAAAACACCCGGCTTTCTGATTCCAGAATTTGTTGAAGTTACTTTTGACCAATTCTGCAATCTTGGAATAGTATTCAGATTTGCGCGAGGACCCCACTAAACCTGGCTTGCCAGGAGGGGATTCACTCAATCCAGCTGACCCTGTTGCGCAATAGAGAAACTCGATCGTCTTCAAAAAGTTGTACCAGAGCGCGTTAATCTCAACCGCTTTTCCGGATCGAGGAGTGACAACCAGATCACCCACTTTGGCATCCATCCAAGTCAGTTGAACACTGGCATCACCAGCCGTTATCAGACCGTCGCTCGGATCCATCTTCAGGCCGTGTCGCGTGCCTTTTTGATGCCATTCGACGACGCTCTCAAGGAGCGGCAGTTGCTCTCGAACAAATTGCGTATCGGTAGTTTCACGATAATATCGAAGTAGCGCCGAAGCCCACCAGAGCGTAGCATCCGATGTATTGTACTGAGGAGGTTGCCCCGAATCAGGAAAGAAATTAGGGAGCATTCCTTCGCTAAGATAAGCGCCAAACGTTTCCAATACACTGCGTGCATTTTTTGTACGTCCAGTTATCACAGCCAAACCAGGCAAACTAATCATCGAATCTCTGCCCCAGTCAGAGAACCAGTGGTAGCCAGCGATAATTGAATTGCTTCTAGTCGACTGTCGACGCACGACAAAATCATCCGCCGCCAGCGTCAGCATTTTATGCTGCATGGACACGGAAGTGGATGAAGCCTGGGCTAGGAGCTGTTTTTTATGAGCCCAAGATATTTTCACAACATCATCAATCGAACGGAACAAAACATCGTCAATAGCACCAAATATGGTGACTGACTGACCCGAACTAAGGCTCGTTTCCAACACACCTGCGTGGTAGCAATCTTCTCGATCTTCCAATCCACGCTCAGACTCACGAGGCCAGTAGTAATCTCGATACCAATCTGATGACGGGGTGTATGTTCCACGATCATAGTAAATGCTCAGCGGTTGTGCATCAGGGAAGGCGCGAATACGCACAAAATCAGATTGCTGTTGCTGCTCGAAATGCCAGTTATCCGAACCGTTTGTTGCACTATGGAAATCACGATTGTTGACGAGCATATGCAAGCGCAACTGCGCCGACTCTTCTGCTTCGTAGAGATTTCTCGAGTCGCGTGTGGTGGTCCGGATGATGTCACCATGCCATGTGTATCCAATTGCAACTTGCTGTTTCTCGGGCATCATCGCCACTTGCTTGACTAGCAAACCGCCAGAGACCTGATAGATCCACGTGGGCACAGGCAACGGATAAAACATAATCAAAGACTCGAATCCATGCGGTGAAACCGAGCCTGACTTCCAAAAATTCGTCGCCAACTCCGTCTCCACACCTCTGGCAGAGATCACTTCATCGATTCTAGAAAACAAGACGGTGCGCCGCACTGGGGGCTGCAACGAAGCGACAAGTAGACCGTGATAGCGCCTGGTGTTTGCGCCCCAGAGATTGGCAGATGCGTAGGTGCCGAGCCCGTTGGTGACTAAATATTCGCGCTCATCGTACGCCTCATTTTTCGCCAATTCGATGGCTGGAAATTTAAAACTCTCGTCTTCAGCCTGCCTGGGAAGCCATTGGTCGCCGAAAAAAAACATATTCAGCTCCTCGCGCACGCCCATCATTTGGACATATACCCGAGTTTTCAGCACAAAAAAGGACAAAAAGCGGAAAAAGTGCCAAGAAGCGCCAAAAAGTACGAAAAAAGGCCAAAAAAAAAGAAATGCGACGGGAACAGGTAGCCACCATTACTGGTGGCTAACCTGTCCCCGCCCACATCTCAGTCATCAAGCTCGATGACAACGGTGGAGGTCTTGACCGCCGGAATGCCTGCCTTGGTAGCAGGTACCCGATCAGCAGGCCCTATCACCGCGTCCAGGTCAGCGCCGGAAGCGACAAGACTTGCCGCCTCCGGTTCTGCTGCCATGATGCCATCACCACCTTCATCGTCTGGTGGTGCATCGCCGCCATCATCAGGGGGAGTCGTCGACGGCGGTGGTTTCTCCGGATCGTCGCGTCGACCCCGCGACAAATCAGCCTCATCTTCCGGAGTGCCGAGAACGACGCCGTCGGGACGGTCATCTTTCGGAGCCGGCGGATACTTCGCGTTCACGAAAGCCCGCAAGTAACCCGATGCCTTCGTCGGTGCAAGACCGGCGAGATAGGCGAAGATGTGCTTGCAGACCTTAACTGCAGCACGCTGGGCAAGATCAAACGGCGTCCGCTTGTAGCCCCAGGCACCGGCAACCTCGTCCCACACCGGCAGCGAGCCGATGGTGAGAACCAGCTTGGTCTCGTAATCGCCCGTGAAGTCGTACCTCCACTGAACGACGGCGATCTCGATGAACGTGCTCGCCTTGCTGTCGAATTGAGGCAGCGTCTTCAGGGCGATCATGCTCGGACGCTTACCAACCTGCCAGTATTGGCGGATGATGCGCGTACGCCCGGTAGCCCCAGGGTAGTAGCCCTCTGGCATCTCGACGCCCTGGTAAGGTTCGCTAAACGCCGACCAGTCCGCCAGCTGGAGCTTAAGCACGTCGACTGGATCAAAGTTCGGGCGAAACTGGTCGACGCGCAGTAGGTCATGCCGACGCGCAACCCGTTCGATCTCGGTGAGAATGTTGGGCTGCCCGTGGTTGGCTACGTGCACGACGAAGGTGCGAATCGCTCCTGGATGATCGGGGTTGTCATCCGACTCCGCGCCCTTGGTGTCCTGACGACCCATTCCCAAGTGCACGGCATGCATATCATGCGCATGTGCATTACCGGAATGATGGCCGAAGCCATGCCCGCCGGAATACCCACCGCCGTGGCTGAAGGCCACAAACAAAGCTTCATGGGTCGCATGTCCTCCATGCGAGTCATGACCACCGCCGTGATCAAATCCATGACCATGGCCGCCGATGCCATGTCCTACTCCATCATGTGACCCATGGTCACCACCACCGTGTCCATCTGACATAGAATTATCCTCCGTTTTTGTGAGCTTGCGCTCGGGAAAAACCAATCGAGCTTGCGCTCGGGTGATCCAGCCGAATCAGTTCGGTTGGGAACGTACTCCCGCATCACAACCGGGTTGTAATGCGGGAGTACAATGAAGAAACCAACCTCGGTGACTCCCTTGAATCAGCACGAAGAAGACGAAAGCCTCACACTTCTGACGCCTGCGCCAGAAGAGAAGCTGAGCGCTTGGTTGGATGAGTTTTATGGGAAGTCTGTGCAAATCTCGAGCAGGCAGCTGCTACGTCACCGAGACTTGTCTTACGTCGAGCGGTTGAACATCGATCATTCTCTGCCCTCGTCACTTATTTACAAGCAAGTGCTGCCCCCATGGGATGTGGAGCAGGACTTGCACGAAAAAATCCTCATACCGTCGATCTCCAACTCTGCGCAGCTGTATTTAAGCGCGACGCATGGTCCGCTCACAGCCTTGTTTATGGAAGATCTGGGCACAGGATTCCTGGAGACGATGTCCACGCCTGAGCTTGCCGGTCGCGTCGGAGAAGAGCTCGCCAAGCTGCATCGGTCTTACAGTTACCGAACAGCCGAGCTAATCCACACCAACGTTCTGCGCAATCTCTTTCCTGCCGACTACGAACAGTTCACAGGCAACATCGTTGCACTGCTCGATCAATGGCAGATAGTCAATCAAGCCGACCTGCGCTTTCTCGAACAACTGGCGAAATTGCTCGCCTCGAAGCTGGCGGACGAGACGAACTCACTGGTACACGGCGATCTCTACGCTGAGAATATCATCGTGCGCAGCGAGCGGCTTTTCATCATCGATTGGTCCTGGTTCACTTTGCTTGGCGTGCCTCTGATGGACCTTGCCACGCTGGCAATGACCCATCACAAGAACGGCAAGTTTGCTAACTTCAAAGAACAGCTGATTGACTCGTACTGCTACGAATCCGGACGCGATGCAGACCAGGTGCGAAGTCTACTGCCATACGCAGAAACACTGAGTCGCCTCCTTTTCTTGCAGTGGCTTGTGGAACGCAGACGTAGAGGCATTCTCGGCACCACAGTGGGACCGGTAGATGGGCTCATTCCGAAGATCGTGCAAGAACTGCGCGACCGACGATCGCTGATTCCAGCCTGATTGAGCGGGCTGTATTGCGCATCGCAGGATCAGAACTTGCGGATTAGAACTTCCAATAAGGCGCGTTGGTCAAGCACTCGACACCATCTTTGGTGACAACGAGGTCGTCTTCAATGCGCACTCCACCGAACCCATCGATGTAGATTCCGGGCTCGTCGGTTACGACCATACCCACTTTGAATGGGTCATTCTCGTAATCGTAAGGGTCGTGTGCCACCAAGCCGAGACTGTGACCAAGCCCGTGCGTGAAGTACTGTCCGTAGCCGCTCTTCTGAATTATGTCACGGGCGACCTTGTCGAAATCGCGATACAACATACCGGCCTTAAGGGCTTTGCGAGCCGCTTTGTTAGCTTTGAGCACAACTTCGTAGATTTCCTGCATCTTCGCTTCCGGTTTTTTGCCGGGCACGAAGGCAGTGCGCGTGATATCCGAGCAGTAGCCGCCAGGGAAAAGACCACCGAAGTCCATGACAACAGGCTCGCCGGCTTTCAGCTTACGCTCGCCGGTTGAGTGGTGCGGGACTGCGGAATTTGGACCACTTGCCACAATCGATGAGAAGCTGTTGGTCAACGCACCGTACTTGCGCAAGCGCATGTCCAGTTCGAATGCAACTTGATTCTCGGTCATGCCGGGTGCAAGCATCGCAGCCACTTCGTTGTAGTCGCGACTGGTGACTTTGCAAGCAGTACGAAGGAGTTCGACTTCCTGCTCGTCTTTGTACTGACGAAACCGTTCGACGATGTGAATCGTCGGCACAAGCTTCGCCTTCAAATCACCTTTCCAAATTTTGGCAATTTGCACAGGAATGTGTGCAGCCTCAAAGCCAATTTTGCTGCTTTTCTTTAGACCAGCAAGAGCGAGTGCTTCGTTGATGTGCTCGGTGACTTTCTTGCCCCGCACCACTTTGACGAGTTTGAAATCGACCGCCTCGGCGGCAGCGCGGACGTAATAACGAGCATCGGTGATGATGAACGCTTTCTTTGCGGTAACGAGAAGCACACCAGTGCTACCTCCGAAGCCGCTCAGATAGGCAACGTTCTGGTTGTCTCCTTCGTTGATGCGAACGAGCAAACCGTCTATTCCGTGGGTGTCCAGTGACTTCTGGAGCTTTTTCAATCGCTTATTCATGCGATAACTCTACCAGACCACCCACGCAGTTACATTATTGCGGGCAGCTTGCTGAACAGCCTATCCCAGGATTATGGCGGGCAGCCGAAGACGGTCGCTAAGAACCGGATTCCGGCGTGACCGCCGCGACCGATGCCTTGTATACCTTGATCGACTTGGACCACATGTCGCCGTTGGGAACGACGATGGTGCCGTCCTCGGTTTCGATGCTCGTCTGCACATAGCTAATCGCGCTGATCTTGCCCTTGACCGTCGTTCCGACCATCTCGATGGTGTCACCGAGACCGAAGTGCGGATTGACTGCAAGGAAGAAGCCGGAGATGCCGTCGCGAGCGACATCCTTGAACGCGAGAGCGATGGCGGCGCCGAACAAGCTGATACCCAGGAAGACCTTGGAAAGCAAGTCGGGAGCGATGAACGAGAGCGCGACAAACGCCGCAATGAACCAGTAGCCGAGCTTGAGGCTCTGCGTAACCAGGCTCCTGATGCGAACCGTCGCTGATGTGCGGTTGAGCAGACGCTCGTACCAGTTCTTCAGCAGCGGATGTGCTATCCAGCAGACCCAGAAGAACAGCGCACCAGCAAGGAAGTTGGCGAAGAAGGGACCGAGGCTGGTGCCGTATTCAGACAGTGCCTGGGAAAAGTGCTCATGGACGGTCGAACTGAAGACATCGGTGCCCCCAGCAAGATACGTCAAAGTCAGCAAAACCACTCCAGGGAGAAGCTTGTGAAAGATTCCGGTGATGGATTTGAACATAGATACCTCCGCTAAATTTGCGCTCACCAGGCAACTTCAGGTTGCGAGGTTAGCGGTGAATTGCTTGCGCGGGGCGCAGCAGGAAACCTGAACTAACTGCGTGTAGCTTTGAAAGCGAGACGAGCAGCTGATTCAGGCAATGAAATACCGAACGGAGTGTTTCCGCTGGTGGGTGCTATAGAAGCTGAAACTAAAGGTGTATTGGAACTAAAAAGACTTTGAGCTTGGTGAAATAAGAGATATAACTCTTATCAAGTTACTTGAACCATGTACTGTGTCGCAACCACTGACCCTTTCGTGTTTAGTTCAATAAAACTCATGATTCTCAAGAGGTACTCCTTTCGAACAAAAGCTTCCTATCGCGGATCGCGCAAGATCACAAGGGTGTATATTCAATCATGGTTATCAAGAGGAAAGTGGTGGCAAATTCGAAACCCTCGCGCACCATATGTGGTTGCTTCCTGAATAGCACCTAATGTGAAGTGACCGGCGCTAAACATTTCTTTGTCTTTGAAAGCTTGGAATGCGGCACTGTTCTTTGCTAGCGTCAATTGCATTTTTCTTTTTCCCAATTCTCTACAATAACAACCGAAAGCCATACCTACAGCAATTTCAGCTTCCTTCCCGTGTTGACACCCGTCAACGCGACGTTCGCATGATCAACCCTCAACTGAGGAATTCACTATGAACCAAGAACGCACTACCACCGCTGATTCGCCCGAAACCGATCATTCCGCCAACGCTGCTGCTCACTTCGCCATCGCGATGCGCAACTTCAACGGACTGCTTCGCACCAACTCACTCGGTCAAGCTCTCACATGGGCTCGTCAGAGTTCCCTTCTCGCCAACGCCAGCAACGATGACACGCTCAAGGCAACCGCACAGGAAGCCTATGTCGCTCTCGTTCTCGTCGGCGCCGCCAAGTTCGAAGCACTGACTCTGCACTGCGGCAACATCACCGACACGCACTCAACGCTCGCCGGAATCATCGCCGAGTCGACCGACTGCCTCGTCGAAGGATACCGCGAACGCAAAGCGATACCGCTAATGGTGGCACTGTCCATGCAGGGTTTCACCAAGATCTTGCGCCAACGCGTCACTGCGGTCGCCAACGGCGAGCTGCCCACTTCTACACCGTCGATCGAGGAAATCTTCCTGTACCTCGACCAGATCAACCAGCACGCCGCCGGCCTGACTCGCAGCTTCGAACTTTACGAGATGACTGCGGAAGAGAAGATCTTCGCCTCCGCCGACGCCATTTCGAATTCGAGCTACGAGCTCAGCTGGCTGCTTCCTTCTGACTGGGCCAAAGCGCTCTTCTACGCCCGCCGAGCTTCCGCCTTGCTCACCTACGGACCGACGCCCGATCGCCCCGGCATGCCGCTGAGCGCTCCTACGAAGGCCCTCGCTCCGCTCCTGCAGCCCATCCTCGACGCCCTCCCGGCGTTGATCCAGAAGCTGTCGGCGAAGGAATATCGCGAGAGCAAGCGCCGCATCAAGGAACTCAACGGCATGTTCGAGAAGTTGGTGCTCCGCCGCTGACCTGACACCGACCAGCTGATCTGACCACCGACCTGACCACCGACCCGCTGACCCGATCACTGACAATCGAAAGAGGTCAGAAAGGTAACAGCGCGATAAACGGATGCTTGGACATTCGATAGCGATTAACTGCAAAAGGGCGCAATCTGGTAGCAACCAGAACGCCCTTTTTCTTCGATTTCCATGCTACAGGGCGTAGTATGGAATCTGGACAGCACGTAACAGCAGCACGTCACTAACAGCACGTCCCCACTAACAAAGTAAGCGCTATCTGTCTTTCGGCCTTACCAGCGGGTGCTTAAATTGATGCACAAATTTAGGCATCAATTTAAGCACCGGCTTGTAAGGCCAGACGACACATCAACACGCTGGTTTAGGGTATTTTCCATTCTTTGTTCAGACCTTCTTTCCAGAGATAAGCGTCTAAATCCAGTCTGTTCTCATCATCGAAAACAATACCCTCAGCCTCCAGCATCTGTTTCTGCAATTCTGGTGGCAGTCCGACCTTGTGAGTGCTCGTTCCGCCCTGCGCGTTCACTACCCTCTGCCACGGCACAGTGGCTGAGTTGTAGACAGGTTCGCCAGTGGATTGTTTCTTGCTCGCAATAGCTTTTGTTGAAATCGCAGTCGCTTTTTGTGAAGTCGCAGTCGATTTTTTCAAAGGCTGCATTCGCTTAACGCCGCCAAGCGCTTTCAGCGCCCATCCCACGCCCTGAGCACTCATCCGTCCACCAATCATGTTCGATATCAGCCCATATGTCAGAACCCGTCCTTTCGGGATGCTCTGAACGATCTTGTAGATTTCGTTATAGACACGAGACATGCGAGTTTGAAATCTATCCAGTCATTGTGATGGTGGTGCAACTTAAAGCTGAGGGTCCCCCCAAAAAGTAGACAGTGGTCCTGGCGAAGATCCGCTTCTTAGGTAAAATAGCCAAGGAGCGCAGTATGACAAAGAAAGACAAGTCCACTGAATATACGTTGGAATTCCGGGAAAGTGCTGTTAGGCGTAC
>JBBQFO010000071.1:0-21918 GCA_038322035.1 Candidatus Obscuribacterales bacterium | reverse complement strand
GGTTTCCTTTGTCTGGATCGATTTTCGCTGTTTCAATTGCCACTTCAAGATTGCCACCGAAGTTTGCTCTTCCATTTTCGCGATTGAGCATGGCTTCGACTGTGCGATAGTTGACGACGTCGCTTCCTACATATGCTGTCAAGTCATCTCGGAATTTTGTACCATATAAGGTTGCATATGCGCTCTCTACTGCGGCTCTGTCTTCTGCATTGGTAGGATCGAGAATTCTTTCGATCGCTGCTACATCAGGTGAGTTGCCTATATTGAAGTACCCTTTCGCTGTTATAGCTGTGTGCAACAGTTCGGCGTCTTTGTTGATAGCATCTTGTGACAGTGAAGGTCCTTCAGAGATGGTGGTGTTTGGTAACACACCATCTTTGACGAGCGCCGCTGAGTCTGCAGTGGATCTGCTCTCCAGCGCTGCGGAGCGCGTGGTCATGTCTACATCCGGTCTGGTAACAGCTGGCTTCGGAGCGTTTTTGACTTCGATTGCGTCGTTTATTGCCATTTTAAAATCCTTCGGAGCAGCCTAAAGGCTTCTGCCGGAGCAAGGTGGTAAGGGAAGGTTTGAAGGGGGCGTTCTTTCGAATCGCTCACTTAAGATAATTGAAAAGTTGTGTCGTTGGCATGACAATCGTCAAGTGCCCGCCTGCACCGCTTACGGGCATATCTGTAGCGCCGACGGAGTCTGATTGCCACAATTGCTAAGGATGCCTGCCAGCGCAACAAAGCTGCTTTTTTCGACAAATCACTCTGTCATGCCTCCGACACAACAAATTTCGTACGCTTTCAGCACGTAACGGCTTAGTAATTTCATCAACGCATGATGTCGACAGTGACTTGTATTCGCTGTCCGCGCGGCTGTTTTTGCATAATAATTTCAGCGATCAAATGCAGAGGAACTTGTTTTGGTAAGTGAAATTGTCGGTAATAATAGTGTTGAACACGTGGTCAGTGAAGTCGGTTCGCATTTGTTGGACTACAGTGAACGCTTCGCCAAAGGATTCCTAGACGGTGGTTTGGAGCGTCCAATCAATGGTATAGCCCAAGTCGCGAGCCTGGGGCACCTTCCCGAATTGGATTTGGTTCAGTTGGACTCGAACGCAACAGGGGCCGAGAAGTGGGCTGAGGATATCGGTTCGGCCGCTGGACAGATCTTTGATTTTGTGATTCTTTCAAAATTGGTGGGCTCTGCAGCATCCTCGCTGGGGGCTCCAGAAGCCGCGCTTTCGACACGGCTTGGAACAAGTGCTATGACCGGGTTCTTGTCCGGTTCTGTTCTGACACCGCTCAAACCCGGTGAAAACCAGTGGGACAGACTTGGGAATGGTGCATCGCAGGCCGCCAGTTTTATGGCGATGGATGGAATTTCATCGGCACTGGTTTCAAAGATTGCTGCACCCACATTGCTAAATAGCATCACTCGTGGTGGCATCTCCGGAGCTGGTGCTGGTGTGGTGTTTGCCAACATGGATTCCTTGACGCATGGAAAGGGGCTCGCATCGGGCTCTGAAATGCTTTCGGAAGGTGCTTCTTGGGGGACGGGCGGCGCCTTGATGGGCGGACTTGGATATGGTTTCTCCAAAATCTTTTCAAAAGATACAGCCGAGGCGACACCGAAGTCGGAAGTTCGTCCTGGAGTCGCATACACCGCTGAGGGTGAGCAAGCGAATATCTCAATTCGACAGCTTGGCAGTGGAAAAACCCTGATAGACAGCGTCGACTTGCCGAATGGGACTCGCATGGTTCGCGAAGGATTGAATAAATGGAGCACAAATCCTGACACCCCTCAGCATCAAGTTTGGAAGGGTGATATCCGTTTGTCTGATTCTGGGAAATTGCAGTATGTTTATCAATTTGCTAAGGCACCAGATGTAGTCACTGTTGATGTTCGACTGCCAGATGGATCTAGACTCGCCATGCCGGGAGCTGATGGCAACATCGTTCTTCCAGGTTCGAGCGTCGATGTGGCTAACCAGACACTTGCAGATGCAGCTTTGACGTCGCTTCGCAAACTGAATGTCGACATTCCCGCAGACCGATTGAAAATCGAAGGGATAACCGCTTCAGATTCGGTGAGCACCAACTATTCCGTGCAACTTACTCCGGAGGAAGCTGTAGCCTTGCGCCAAAAGATTTCGACGGCAGGTGCGACAATTGTGTCTGAGAGTACGGTCGTGGCTTTGCCGAAATCGGTTGTCCACGAGATTCCAGTGGGCGAGAACGTGCCCGGCGAGTACGTCTATGATCGACCAATGGCAGATCACACCGCCACGACAGCATACGTATACGAGGGCGATGACGGGCGCTTAAAGGTGCTAATCGGTGTAAGGAAGCTTGCGCCTGAACAAGGAAAAGATGCTCTTCCCGGAGGCTTTCTCGATATCAAAGGAAATGCTGTCGAGTCACCTGTAGATGCTGCTGTCCGTGAAACGCTTGAAGAGACCGGACTTAAGTTGACAGATCCAACAGTGGTTCGCATTGCTGACACATTTGGGCGAGATACGAGAGGTCGCGGTATCGATACGCAGTTTGTTCAGTTTGGCAACAAGGAGGAGATTGCGCACTTATTGGAACCATCGCCAACGGAAAATCCGGAACTGCGTGATTTATTACGTCTGCAAGAGAGGGACGTCCTTGAATTACTAGGCGATCCAAATTCATTAGCCTTCGACCACCATAGGGCATTGCTAGCGGCTTACCAACATATCGTTGGCTCAAAAGTGGCTCCGTTGGGGATGCCTAGTATCAGAGAGTAATTTTTGTTTCGTGTTCAGGTTCAGTTCAGGTTGCTTGAGTAAATTCAAAAGGTTCGAAAGAACCCCCGATTTTTACTTAGTAAGAGGACTTCTGGACATGAGCAAAGCAAGTTTTGACAGCTCCGAATCAATCGCTCACGAACTCCGCCATAGCAATCCCAAAGAAGCTGGTAGAGAGCTTAGCCGCGACTATCGCATCATGAAGCCGGAAGACTTCAAGCACGTTTTCGATAGCATGAACTCACAGTTGAAAATTGCGAACCTGCCAGAAGTCAAAGCGCACTATGGCAAAAACGGCAAAATTGAATCTTTTGATTTCGGCACCCCTGGTGAGCCATACAAAACAGAGAAGCCGCACAAACGACAAGAACACGTCGGCAACGCTGACGATAAAAAGGAGCAATTCAAGGCAGTCGAACAGCCAAGGATAGAAGCGAAGAAAGATCAGCCAAAACCAGAAGTGAAGAAGGAAGATCCAAAGCCAGAAGCGAAGAAGGACCAGCCGAAACCAGAAGAGAAGAAAGAGCAGCCAAAGCCAGAAGCGAAGAAGGATAAGCCGACGTCAGATTCGGTTGCAGACGTTACTTATGATGCCTCCGGTACTCGTGTCACCAAATTTGGTGACGGCACAGTCAAGCGTGAAAATCCTGACAAAACGACGAGTGTGGTTCACCCTGATGGTTCCGTTCATCATTACGGACCAAAGGATGGAGACAAGTTCTACTGGAACAACAAAGAAAAAAGTTTGACAACGACTGATGCTAAAGGCAATACCAATACTAAATGGGAAAATGGAGTGCAGCGTCAGCAAAACGTTGACGGCACTGGGTTCGTAAGAAATGCTGATGGTTCAGAAAAACACTGGGGACCAAGTGCAACTCAAAATTATGAGAAAACCGCTAATGGTGGCACACTGAGAGTCGCTCCTGATGGCACCAAGACAACGACTTGGGAAGCAGGCGGTGGTCCAGCAAGACAAATTATTGAAAACAAAGATGGCACAAGCGGCACTATTTACCAAAACGATGGTCGTGTAGTGACCTGGTCGCCAAAACCAGACTTATCAAAATTCGGTCGATAATCGGGTTGTTGCAGGATTCTTAATCGGGGTGTTTGAGGGATGGCGCGCGTTTGGTTGGTAACTTGGTACGCGCGTCATCCTTTCAACTCTTTTATTCACAATTTATTTCGAGCGAACCCAACCAGAACCTTTGCAAACAGGGCAAGGACCGACATCCTTACCTTCTTTGATTAGTTCTCCGATATGGGCTTGACTGTAAGAACCTGTCCTTGTACCTTCATCATTTTCGACTTTCCAGGACATCCACATATCGGTGGGAGGGTGGCCCGCAACTTCCTCGTGATGCCAGCCGGATGTACCGAAGTTCAGGCAGTCACTGCCTCGACACGGTGCCCATCCTTTTTTTGCAGCAGCGCCTACTGTTTGCGCAGCTGAATCTCCTATGAAATTCTTTAACGGTGGAAAATCTGCCCCTGGCGCTGAGGCACTTGTCGAGCTATGAGCACCGGCAGTAGTGGCACCACCTCCGCTAGAAGGTCTCAGTTGAGCGAGCAACGCATCGGCTGGACCTTTTACTCTTTTGTCACTGGTTGATCTAGAAATCCATTCCAGTTCAACAATCGCTTGTTTTGTGTTTCCAGAATTTTTGTAGCACTGCGCCAGCATGTAGTGAACCGTTGGTTCAGAAGGAGTCTTGTCGGCAATTTTCCGAAACGCCGTTAAAGCGCCTTTGTAGTCGCCGAAATTATATAGGCGAGTAGCTTGGTCCCACTCAGGATTTGCGGCAATCGCTGTGGCCGCGGTCGCGATTATGAGGAGGGGCGCAATCCAAGCAGATTTCATAAAGCTCTCCTGTCACTAATATCCATACTGCCTAAGTTTACTGCACAAGCACAGCAATTTCGCCCCCAGGTTTTAGGCTGAGTTTTAGCTTTTGACTGGTAGAAAAGTCGTTTAGCGCGGTATGTTAGGAATGAGACTTTAAGCTCGAGGTAGCGTGCATGTCGAGAATCTTCGTTTTGATTTTGGGCGCCTTAGTTGGATACGTCGCATACAATCTTGGCTCCAGGCTGCGTTCTAGCCGTGAACTCTCGGCAGATACGAATGGTGGTGACAGCCACGACGAATCTTGGATGCCGATCACTGTTGCTGAGTCGATCCGCCGCGCAGTTGCCGAAAAGCAAGCGCGCGGAGGTAGTGCCGAGCGGAAAGACGATTAGCCCTATTTCTTTTGCGCTCTTGCCCAGGAATCTTTCAATGTGACGATGCGATTGAACACCAGTGCGCCTGGCTTGTGATCCTTCTCGTCTGCTATGAAGTAGCCCTGGCGCTCGAATTGGAAGCGTTCTTCTGCTTTTGATTCGCCAAGACTTCTTTCAACTTTGCAGTTCGTCATTACTTGCAGCGCATTTGGATTGACTGCGTTGAGGAATTCACTATCTTTTCCAGCCGGTGGTGCTTCAACTGAAAGCAGTCTGTCATAGAGTCTGACTTCTGCGTTCTCAGCATGACGCGCACTAACCCAATGAATGGTGCCTTTGACTTTGCGTCCTTCAGGATTGGCTCCTAAAGTGGCTGAGTCATATGTGGCATGCAGCTCTGTGACGTTGCCGTCTGCATCTTTTACGACATCTGTACATGTGATGCAATATGCATAACGCAATCGCACTTCTTTGCCCGGAGCTAGACGATGGAAGTCCTTGATCGGTTCGAGCATGAAGTCGTCCTGCTCAACGTAGATCTCTTTTGAGAACGGAATTTTGCGCGTTCCTTGCTTCTCAAAGTCTGGAGGGTAGTAGGCCGCGTCTAGCTCTTGCACTTGGTCTTCTGGATAATTCGTGATCACGACTTTCAGTGGTTTCAACACTGCCAGCACACGTGGTGCGCTTTGGTTTAGAACATCGCGGATACAAAATTCTAGCTGAGCCATATCGACGACGCTATTTGCTTTGGCAACTCCTACAGTTGTGCAGAAGTTGCGAATGCTTTCAGGCGTGTACCCACGGCGGCGCAAACCGGCAATAGTAGGCAGTCTTGGGTCATCCCAGCCGCTAACATGTTTTCCTTCCACAAGTTCGAGCAGTCTGCGTTTGCTCAACACTGTGTAATTCAAATTCAAGCGTGCAAATTCATATTGGTGCGGACGGCTTGGAAACTTTGCATAATCGATCAGATTATCGATTGCCCAATCATACAACTCTCGATTGTTTTCAAATTCCAAGGTGCAGATGCTGTGCGTGATTCCCTCGATCGCATCTGAAATAGGATGTGCGTAGTCGTACATCGGATAGATGCACCACGTGTCACCGGTCATGTGGTGCGCCGTGTGGCGAATGCGATACAGCATTGGATCGCGCATCTTCATGTTTGCATTTGCCATGTCTATTTTGCCGCGCAAAACGTGCTCGCCGTCCTTGAATTCGCCTTTGCGCATGCGCCGAAATAAATCCAAATTCTCTTCAACACTGCGATCTCGATGAGGGCTGTTTTTTCCGGGCGTTGTGACATTGCCACGATATTCTTTGATTTCTGCGTCGGTCAAACTGCATACGAAGGCTTTGCCTTCTTTGATCAAGTGCTCTGCGTAGTCATACATCTGCTCGAAGTAATCGCTGGCATGGTACAGCCCATCCCAATCGAAACCAAGCCAACGAACGTCGGCTTGAATGCCATCTTCGAAAAGAGTGTCTTCTTTGGCCGGGTCCGTATCGTCGAAACGCAAGTGGCAGCGAGTACCCTCGCCAAGTTTTTCGCGGTATTCAAGCGCCAGTCCAAAGTTCAAGCAGATGGACTTGGCATGTCCGATATGCAGAAAGCCGTTCGGTTCTGGCGGAAATCGGGTGAGCACTTTGCTGTGGCGCCCAGCTTTCAAATCTTCATCAATGATGTCTCTGATGAAGTCGCCTGTTTTTGTCGGTGCGGGTGCTGACGATGTCACGACTGAGCCCTCTCTGTTCAACGCTGGATTTATCCGAGTTAATCATTCTAACTCAAAGCCCCACCGGTTACAGCCTTGCATTCCCGAATGTTGCAGCCTTTTGACTTAGGGACGTGACTGCATGGGCCTGCACAGGGCCGACGACATCGATTTTTTCCAGTCGCCAGCTTCGCTCTTCAGGCCGTCCAGAGAACTAGCTTTATCCAATCGTCGGTGAGTTGTTTGAAGGGCTGAATTGTCTTCATCGAATATTTGGGTGCAAATTGATAGGTGCACTTAACTTTGGTCAACTTTCCGCTTATGGTCAGATCAAAATCCAGCTTTGCGCTGCAAGTCACCTCTTGTTTGTAAAGGGTGATGGTTTCGACCTTTGTGGAAATATTGGAGGGCGCAGCGAAGTCATTGACGGTCCATACCGTCGTAGCATCGCTGGGTGCAGAAAGTCTTTTAAACAGTCGATCGTAAGCACTATCCTGCGAAAGTTTAGTTTCAAATTCGCTATCTAGTGTAATTATTTCGACTGTCAGTTGAGGAATTGTTAGAGCTGTTTTTATCCAGGAATCAGTCAATCGTTCCACTTTCTTTGCAACGACGACATCGCTCAACGGAGCTTCCCATTCACATGACCATCGCACTTTCGTTTGATTTTCTGTCATCTTTTTGAAATCAAAATTCACCACTCCCTTGACGGGCATCAGCTGCAGTGGCTCTTGGTAGGTAAGTTTTGCGATTATGTATTGATTCTCGATCTGATCTTTTATTTCCCACCGATGTGCACCGACATCCTGATTCGAAACAAGTTTCAAAATGTTTTTAAAGGCTGTGGAAATTGCCACGTCAAAGGTTTGCGGTGCGAGAGATGTTGGTTTCGGGGCGATATTCATTCTGGCTGCAATGCCCAGGCCTGCAACCACTGCGACTATCAAGACACTGATTCCAACAAATTCCATCTGTACAATCCGAAACTTTTCAGTTTCAGTTTATCGCCTCGCCGAGATTTGATCTAGGATTTGATTTTGGTGGCGCGCTCGTCTAGTTTGTCAGCGATTTTTAGAATCGAGTTTCGTTCTTTCGCCTGCAAATCTTCTGAGAGTTCGAGGTAGCATCGATAGTGGCCTGCTGCATCGCGGAGATCGGATGCCGTTATATAGCTGAGCTTTTGCATTAACTTTGCTAGTTCTAACTGAGCAGAAGCCAATCGCGGATCGCAAGCTAATGCATCGTTGTACTTTTGAATCGCTGCACTGAGCTGTTTGCGTTTGGCAAGTTGACTAGCCACCTGCGCGTATCGAACTGCCTGGTCTCTATTTCGATTGACGCGGCTGAGGGCGAGCCTGACACGCTGGCTGCCTTTCTCCATTGCCTCGGCTCGTTTGTATGCTGTCTCTGCATTGTTCAAATCGCGAATCAACAATGCTGTGTCAGCAATCTGCAGCACTTGTTTTAGTGTGTCTGCACTACCGATCATTTTAGTGGCGAGTCGATCGCTGCTATTGATTTTGCCGCCCTCGAACATCAGCTCGTACATCGCCAAACTCTCTGGTAGGTTTTGCGGCTCGCCAATCTCAGCCAGTCTTATAGCTCTTCCTGAGAGCATGCGCAATTTGTCTTGGGCCATTTGCAATTCACTATTTTTCGGATTTTGTTTGACCAGTCGATCCAATGATTTTGTCGCGTCTGCAAATTCGTCCGAGCGATAATATTCTTCGCTTGGATCTTTTCTGTCTTTCAAATAAGATGCTCTTGCTAGACCCAATGCCCCTGGAATGCTGTTGGGATCGAATTCCAGGACTGTTTTGAATTCGGTTATAGCGTCGTTGAAACGCTCTAGTCCCAGTAGTTGCGTAGCAATAAATAAGTGTAGTTCGCTGTTGTTTGGCTCCAGTTCAAGTGCTGAGTGCAAATCTGTGATCGACTGCTCCAGGTCACCGCGAGTCGAATGGATGTCGGCAATGCGGAAATACGCCTGAAGATTTTCCGGCTTGATTCTGATCGATTCTTGATAATCGCGAACTGCTGCCACAGTGTTTCCCTGCGCTTCATAAGCGGCGCCGAGAGCATCGTGCACAGGAGCGCTGTTTGGACTCAGGTAAAGAGCCGTGTTCAATTCTTTTAGCGCATCATCTATTTTGCCCTGCTTTAAATAAATTCGTCCCAATCCATAATGCGCAGTTGAGTTTGAAGCTCCGATTTCGATTGCCTTTTGGAAATTCGCTTGTGCATCATCCAGCTTACTTTGCGCTAGCTGGATGGTTGCCAGTTGGGTTAGCGCCTCAGTGTTTCTAGCGTCGAGCTTGATTGTTTCTTCGTACTGCTTAGCAGCCTCATCGAGCCGTCCCTGCTCTTTCAAGCAATTGCCCAGAGTGATTTGGGCTTCGGGCGATTGCGGTGACAACTGGGTAGCCAGCCGGGCTTCTTGCTCAGCTGTTTTCAGGAGATTGACTCGATTGTCTAAATAAGTTTTGTTCGAACCCTGTAGTCGATACATAGTTACAAGTGCCGTGCCCGTGTGTGCTCTGGCGAACTTGGGATCGCTTGCAACTACCTTGTCAAACTGTTCCTGGGCAGCATCCAATTTGAATTGCTTCACTAGTGCCATTCCAAGAGCAGCCTGGGCTGTTAAATTGGCGCTCTCGTTGGCTAAGACTTTCTGGTAGGCCGTAGCAGCTTCTGCATATTTGCCATCTGCGAACAGCCGATCCGCTGCTGACGTCTCGATGTTCACACTACCTTTGAGTGGTGGTCTAGGTGTGTCCGCGGACAAACAGGGCATCCATGCCGAACCGCATACGCTCAGGCTAAAGGCGAGAGTGATTGCGAGCTTGTTCGAAAAATTACCAGTTTTGAAAGCCATGCTAAACACCTTTGATCTATATCGTGTGAAACGAGGTCTATTTTAACGGACTACGGTAGATTTTTTCTGCTTGTTTGCCGTAATCCTGAGTGGTTGGCTTTAGTTGAGGATCCACAGCGACTCGTTCGTCGAAGACGAAACATTCTCCCTTCCAGTGCTCGGCTCCAACCTGCTCGAAGTAATTCAGGATGCCACCATGCAGTTGATAGACGTGGGGAAGATTAAGCTCATTCATGTAAAGCGCTGCTTTTTCGCAGCGAATTCCGCCGGTGCAGAATGTGACGATGGTTTTTTCTTTGAGTGGATTTTCTGAGTCTGCAAGCGCTTTTTGCATTTGCTCCGGAAATTGACTGAAGTTCACTATGTCGAAATCTATGGCGCCAGCAAAAGTGCCAATTTGCACTTCATAATTATTTCTCGTGTCTAGCAGAACCACTTCGCGACCATCATCGTCATGTCCTTGCTCCAGCCACGTCTTGAGAGTTTGCGGATCAACAGCTGGTGCGCGCCCCACTTCTGGGCGAATCATTGGATGCCGCATCGTGATGATTTCCTTCGGCATTCGCACCACCATTCGTCCGAACGGTTGATGATCAGAAACGCTCTCCTTTAATTCCAGATCGTTGAATCGATTGCCAAAAAGTTCATCATTGGCGATGTACGAAATAAATTCTCGAAGTGCAGATTCTTCTCCCGCCAGAGTCAAGTTTATTCCTTCTTCTGCCAAGAGAATAGTTCCCTTCAGCTTCAACTGCTCGCACTTTTCCAATAGGATAGGCTGCAAGATCTCTCGATCAGGATTTGCGACGAATTTATAAGCTGCAACGTTCAGAATATTCATAACAGTTCGGAACGGCACACCGGTGATGGTGCTTAGCTTTCCTTCTCCACGATTGTTGCTGCGGCTTCGAGTTTTTTCTTGATTTCTGGGAGTGCCCGACGAGCCGCTTTTTGACCTTCTGCAAAAGCTTTTTTAGCCAATTTTTTGCTGGTGGTGATCAGCGAAACGCCTTCAGTGTCCGGATGAATAACGACGTCAGCAATCGCTTCTTGTGCTTCGTCGATTGTGTACAAGTCCCACTTAAGCATGCGTCTCGTCACGCTGCCTGGACGTCTGAATGTTTCGAGCTTGGTTTCGGCGAAGGGCTCGTCGATGTTTACAGCAATAACGATATTTGCGCCCATTTCACGACACTGCTTTACGGGTAAATTGCACACAACTCCGCCGTCGACAAACAGTCTTCCGCCAATTTCTACTGGTTTACGCAATCCAGGCACTGCAGAACTAGCTTGCATTGCGTAGCCCAGGTCGCCGCCCTGAATCATGTACGGCCTTCCATCCAGAATATTCAGCGAAATAGCAGAAAATGGAATCTTCAACTTTGAAATTTCTTGCTGATCGTCCGGCAAATTTTTGTCCATATATTTGCGGAAGATATTGCCATTGTATAGACCGTCGTAAGGCTTCGCTCCTAGCAACCTCGGTGTGTACAAGATTGGAGCGAGCATAATGCGAACAGGCAATGAAACGGGCATGAAGTGTTTCATCAAGGCTCCAGTTTCGAAGTCTTCCTGCATCTTCGAAATCGGCACGCCAGCTGCGTATAAACCACCAACAATCGCTCCGATGCTGGTGCCTGTAATGTAGTCGAACTTAATCCCTTCTTTGTTCAGTACGTCCAAGACGCCTGCGTGAGCCGCTCCGCGAGCACCGCCGCCGCCCAGAGCGAGACCTATTTTTGGTGCCATAACTTTTGGTGCATCTTTGAACTTCAGATAGTCTTCATATGTTGCTCTGGAAGTCAGTACCAGTTTCGGATTATCTTTGTTTGGCTCAGACGCCGCGCCAGCTGCTGCAATTGAGAAGCAAGTCATGCTGATCGCAAGAGCGACTGCAGATAGATTTCTTGCTTGATTACGAATTAGCATCGACAAATGTGAAACAACGATCTTCAAAATAAACCTCGCAACCTCGACTGAGCAACTGTGAGCTTTCGGCACTCTCCGAGTGTCTTTGAGCTTAGTGACGAGCTTAACATTTTTAGGGCGAAGAAAAGCCGCCAGCGGGGGAGCGTAAAGCAAACCGTTGCGTGTTTTAGCTAAGATTTCACCCATTAATGAGACCAAGCAAATGTTCAGTGAACGCCAGCGGCTGCAGGACCTTTAGGCTTTTGTAGGAATGCTATGGCGATGCAGCTCAGTAACAGCGTCATGCCCATAATCAAGAATGCGTCGTTGTAAGCCATTACGAAAGATTCTCGCCGCACTGTGTTGTCCAACAGTTTGATTGCCTGATCGTGTGCCATGACAGCGTCTGCTCCACGAGCTATTAGTTGCTGTGTCATTCCGTTGATTTGATCCTGCACATTCAAGCTGGCTTGATACACATGTTCGCCCAGTCTGCTTGAGTGAAATTGCTCTCTGCGTGTGACAAATGTAGAAATCAATGCAACACCAATTGATCCGCCCAGGTTGCGCATCATGTTGAACAGCGCCGATGCCGAGCTAGCTTGGCTGCCTTCAATTCCCGCAGTTGCCAGTGTTGACAGAGGCACCATGATCAGGGGTTGACCCATGGCGCGAACCAGGAGCGATGGGATCAGTTGGTCGCCTGCATTGAGAAAGGACATGTTGGAATTCATCAAGCAGCTTATCGCAAACAGCGAGATGCCTATGCCCAGCAACAGTCGCGGGTCGACTTTGGTCATAAGTTTTGGTACGAGCGGGATGATCAAAAGTTGCGGCAACCCCAGCCACATCATCGTCGTTCCAATTTGCAAAGCGCTGTAACCTTGAATTTGAGCAAGGTAGACCGGAACGATGTAAATGGATCCGTAGAGCCCGAAACCAAGGGTGGTATTAGCCACGCTGGCTAAGCTAAAGTTGCGCCGCGCCAAAAGTTTTAAATTGATCAGTGGTTTCTTCGCCGTCAACTCACGCCAGAAGAAGACGACCAATGAAACGGCAGAAATGATTGCAAGCATGACTATCATATTCGATCCAAACCAATCTTTTCTATTGCCTTCTTCAAGCACGACTTCAAGACAACCGAGTCCACTCGCCATCGTTATGATGCCCAGCCAGTCGCCATCTCCGAGCAGTTTTAGATTTATTGGTTCTTTCGGCAGTGACATCCATAAGACGGTGACAAACAGGATCCCGGGAATCACATTCAAGTAGAAAATATACTGCCAGCCGTAAGTGTCTGTCAGCCATCCACCAATTGCAGGACCAATCGATGGCGCGAAAGTGGCAGTGATAGCGAATATCGCCATGCCGATCGGGCGCTTGCTTGGTGGCAAGCTGGTAAGAATAATAGTGAACGCCATGGGGATCAAAATGCCGCCGGTAAATCCTTGCAGAGCGCGGCAGATGATCATGCCGTTGAGATCCGGCGCCCATGCGCAAAGCATTGAGAAGAGGATGAAGAAGCAACCGTTGACGATGACGTATAAACGGGTGGAAAAAACTTTTGACAGCCACGGCGTTAAAGGAATTGTGACGATTTCAGCCACCAAATACGATGTCGCGATCCAGGTGCCTTCGTCGAGGGTCGCACCCAATGCGCCTTGAATATCTTGCAAGGAGCTGTTGACGATCTGAATATCCAGCACGGCCATAAAGGCACCGAGAGCGGCGCCAAGAACCGCCATCCAGCTTCTTAGCGAGACGGGCGGTTCTTTGGTGGAGGAGGCGGCGGAAGACATAGTTGCAGTCTTAAACATTTGACTGTCCTAGCGTAAAGTGATATTCGCAACAGCGGACATACCTGGAACCAAAAGGTCTTCGTAACCTTTGATGCTAGCTTTGTCGAATTTGACTTTCACGGAGACACGTTGAACGATTTTAGTGAAGTTTCCGGTGGCGTTGTCTGGTGGCAAGAGCGCGAAGCTAGCACCTGATCCAGGCGCAACACTGTCTACGACGCCTGTGAATTCATGGTGTGGAAAAGAATCGATCTTGACTGCGACATGTTCACCCTTTCGGATTTTTTCAAGTTGTGTTTCTTTGAAGTTAGCGACCACCCAGAGATCATCTGACACAACACTCATCAATTGTTGACCAGGTTGCACTCTCTGACCGGCTTCTACGGATTTCTTGCCGATGCGTCCAGATACTGGTGCTGTGATCTTTGTGTAAGACAACTGCAATGCTGCATCGTTTAATTGTGCTTGAGCTTGAGCGATGCTCGATTTAGCAACGTCGTATTGACTTGCGTCTACTCGGGTTTGCACATGCATCGCTTCAGCCTGCTCGGAAACACCGTGGGATTGAACCAGCATGGCGCGAGCTGCGAGCACTGCCTGATCTGCTTGCTCCAGTTTGGCAGCCGCTTGTTTTACGTCTTCTTCTGCCGCTGCTGTAGCATTCTTCGCAACGTTGACGTCACGCAAAGCTTGGTCACGTTGTTGCCATGAAACAGCACCTTGTTCTGCAAGTTTCTGAAAACGTTCGTAGTCTTTTGCTGCTCTTTCTTGTTCGGCTTTTCTCTGTGCGAGTACGGCTTGAGATTGTGGAATAGTGGACTTCGCTTCGGTGACTGCAGCTTGTGATTTAGTGATCATTGAGAGGGCGTTGGAAACATTTCCCTTCGCTTCAGTTGTTTTACCTGAGGCGTTCGTTGAGGATAAAGTGATCGAAGTCTGAGCGGCTTCAGCCTGATGCTGAGCTATCTTCAATGCAGCAAGGGCTGAGTCGACACGTACTTGGTAGTCGCGTGGATCGAGCAAAACCAAGACTTGTCCGGCTTTCACGTGTTCGTTGTCATCGACTAGGACCTTGGATACCGTGTCATTGACTCTCGAACTGATGGCGTGCATGTGGGCGGTGGTGTAAGCGTCATCCGTCTCTTGGTGCGCGGTTGTATAGTTGAACCAATTGAATCCAGCAACGCCCGCTCCAGCGATAGCTAGTAGCGCAGCAGCGGCAATCAGACCCTGCTTTAGCTTGTTTGCAGGCTTCTTGTCAGGCTCGTTCGGCGTCTGCTGCTGTGTGCGCTGCTCTTCCCGTACCTTTGGTGCCGCTTCCCGCGCTACTTCACGAGCCTCGGTCAGAGGTTCTATGCGCATCAGGGCATTTGGCATTGTGGAAATAGCTAACTGTTGAGACATGACGGGTTTCCTTCGTTTTACTAACCAACCAGTTGGTCTGTTGCTATATTAATACCGAGTAGGCTGTCTGTCAAGGTCTGAAATGCTACATGGAATGGCTGAGTTGCCATTGACAGTCCAGTTTTATCACTGTTAGACTGACCTAATGGTTGATTAAATCTCGGAGTTTGTAATGAGTCCTTCACCAACAAAAAAGCATGCTCCTGTTACTCGCGACGCCGAGGCGACAAAGGCGCGCATTCTTGACGCCGCTGAGATGGAATTTGCCCGCGGCGGATTGTTGGGAGCTCGCACAGAGGCTATTGCCGCTAAGACTGGCGTGACGAAATCAATGATTTTCTACCACTTTGGCGACAAAGAGGGTCTCTACCAAGCTGTTCTAGAGCGCGCTGTCGCTCTGAGAGTCTCGTCTATTCAAAAGGCCGATTTACATAATGTAGATGCGGAATTGGCGCTGAGAAATTTCATCGACTCGTTTCTGCGCGACCTGGGTGGAAATCCTCAAATTCCGGCGATCTTTTTCTATGAAGGCATTCAAAACAAAGGCAAATTTTACAGCCAGATAGCGATTACCGCTCTCTATGCCCCACTCGTCGATATCATCCGAAGAGGCATCCAATCAGGGCAATTCCGAGAAGTCGATCCACTGCATGCCGCTGTAAACATGATTGGAATGTGCGTTTTCTATTACTGTAGTATCGACAACGTCAAACACCTGTGGCCAGCAGGTACAAACCCGCTCTCTGATCAGATGAAAGAATTGCATAGGCGCATGGCAGCGGAACAGACTGTGGCTAGTGTTTTAGTTCACTGAGTAACGACCGTTGCCGACGGTTTCGCTGCGATTTGACACCGAATACGGTGCGCCAGCTTTCGCCAATTACTGATGCCGTTCCCTTAGATTTTAGCGGTGCTGTGTGCGCTTGTCTGGCAAGATCTGCATCACCTTCCGTTGTGCACGGCTAGAGACTTTCACAACACTGGGTAACGGTGAAGTAACGGTCGAACGTTATTAATTAAACAGAAAGAAGCTTCCGCACAAGAGGATATTTTGATGACACAATTCGAAGCGTCGATATCGAAAATAGAACCAGCTGGGCCGGGTAATCAGTCGGAACAAAGTTGGCACAGTCGGGCACTCGATAGTTTCTTACAAACTGGAAAAGAAGCAATTATTGACCATCCCGTTAACACGACTCTCAATGCGGCAGCTGGATTCGCAATTGGCCGTGGCGTGCAACACGCACTGATCGCTGCTGAGAGCGTAGGTGGCAAAGTAGGCGTCGCCGCTAGAGTTGCCGAAGTAGCATTCGGCGTGGCACCATTTGTGTATATGGCACACCACATTTATACTGCTGATGATTCAGCCAAAGAGGCTGGCAAAGTCATTTTTGATGCCGGTCTGCTTATGGCTGCTTCTAATGTTGGCAGGGCTTTCCAATTGTCAACGATCGAACAAGCCGCTCTAGCTAGCGGTAAAGTAATTCGCCCAGGCTACAGCACAGGTGATGCACCATTTGCGAAAAATATTTCAGCGTTTGAGTCTACATTCGGTCGGGGCGGAACTACGCCAATAATGCGTACGTTTGGTCAGGATGCGACATCGGATGCGGGCATTGCCGCTGCTAACGCCGCCAGGCGATCACCGACAATCTTCAACAGCAAGGGTCCTTGAGACGGCGTGTTTTCAACGGTTCTTTTGTACTAATAAATTTTTACTAGACCGTTTGCTTTTGCATGTGCGCTAATGCGGGGTAAGTATTCCCACATTTGCAAAATCTTCGAACGAGCAACCCCGAGAGACATCGTTGATTGGATGATTGAGTCTCTGAAGAATCGTTCCAGTGGCGGTTGCACGACCTAGTCGTTCTGTAATTTTGTAAGCTAGTCGCCTCCTTAATCTTGTCTACAAGCGGACTCTTGGCACTGTCTCTGGTCGAGAAGGAGAGGAATGCGATGCGCGGCTGGTAACCAAATGACTTGACTGTGTCCGCGGTGGCATGCGCAATATCGGCAAGTGTTTCAGCATCGGGATCGATGTTAACCGAGCGTTGGGCAGATTCACGCCTTTGTGCTTGCGCGTTCTTCGGCACCTTCCGGGTAGACAATCCTTTCGCCTGCGCCGCGTACTCGCTTTTTCATTGAGTCAAGAAACATTTTTCTCAACTCAATTCTTTCCGTCGTAGACATAATCCCAACCGCTTCCCTTCAACTCCTTCTTGTCCGCAGGCTTGATCTTCGACGGTGGAAGGGATTGAGGTTTCGCGCTTACTTTCCTGGCTGCAGTGGTCCCTGTGGCGCCTACAGCACTCGGAGTCGCCGGCGTATTTGCCAGCTTAGGTGGTGGCGCCTGCATCCTCAAAATCTTATTGATGTCTAAAATGTCTTGTTGAATTGCGGCTTTGTCTTTTGCCGGTGGATTGCATTTCAATGCACGCTGGAATGTTGTCACTGTCTCTTTCAACTTGTCTTGTTTCAAATAAACGTTAGCCAGGTCGTTCCAGGGCATCCAGTCTTTATCGTTGAGCTGTAGTGACTTCTTGTAGGCGTCTTCGGCGTTGGTATAATCGCCGACTTTTCTGTACGCCACACCGAGGTTCGTATAGAAATCAGGATCGAATGTGTACTTACCGACCGCGACCTTAAGGTCCTCTAGAGCTTGTTGATATTGTTCTTTCTGCAAGTAGCGATTGCCACGATTGTAGTAAGGCAATGCGTCACTCCAGGCGTCTTCATCACCCTTGCCGGGAAAGCCATCGGCATAAGCAGTTCCGGCGGTCGTCGGTAGGCTCAAAACTACTAGTAACGCTAACTTGAAAACTGATGTTGCTCGCATGCACTACTTCCTGGTCATGATCAAATTTTGTCCGTCTTTATTGCGCATCAATTTGCCGTCTGCGGCACCAGCTATGATGGCATAGGTTGAGCCATAATTGACTGGACAGTAAATGATTTCACCTTTTCGAAGAACGTCCTCTTCACTGGCGTCTTCCACGCTGCTGAGCGCCTTGATAGCAAACCACTCTTGTTTCTTGGTAAAGGGATTGAAGAAGGGCGCCGTCGAATTTGACTTGTTGATTGTAATCATCGGGAAATAACCTTTGAATTCTTCGTTCAAAACGACCGGATACTTTCCATGATGTTGTTTGGCAAATTTTTCAACGAGAGATTGCAGCATGATCATTTGCATGCGCACAGCTTCATTGAGAGTGGTGGCATTGTCTACCTTGCCGCCACCGGCAGCTCCTTTGCGTCGCTTGATTTCGTTCTGCAACTCTTCGATTGCGCTCACACGCACATAATCATTTTTTTCAAGAGCGCTCAGTCTTGCAGTTTCGATTTCCTTTTCTAATCCTGCGTATTTGCCTGCAGAAACCTTAGACTCCCACTCCTTAACATCTTCATTTTCTGCGCGCGCTGGTAGACCGCAGCAAAGGCAGACAGTCGCAAATGTCGTCAATAAAGATCTTAAAACCAGCATCTTACGCCCGGTTGCTCAAGTTAACCACCACCTATTATATAGGCGCCCACTTGTCACGTGGAGATAAATGCAAATTAGGTAATGCGTCTAAATTTAAGCGCTGTTGCCACATGTGTCATAGACAATGTATCTTTCTTGATGTACGAGACAGGGAATATATGAGCCGTTCACGCAAACTTCGCAAGGATAGACTTCGACAGCAGTTGGCGTCTTATACGATCAACACCCTGCCAGGTAGCGTCGAATCGAAAAAGGATACACCACCACCGGTGATTACTGTGGTGGCATACAGTCCGACAGAACTCGTCGAAAAGGAGATCAAAAGTCCCAGTGAGATTGATGCGTTCTTAAAGAAGTATCCCGTCACGTGGGTGAACGTTGACGGGCTGGGCGAGGCCAGTGTCGTCAGCGAGATCGGTCAATTGTTTAAGTTTCACAATCTCGCATTGGAAGACGTAATGACCTTTCACCAGCGTGCGAAAGTTGAAATGTATGATGATCAGTATTACATCGTCGGTCACATGTTGAAGTGGGTTGATGACGAAATTAAGATAGAGCAACTGAACATATTTCTTGGAAAGAACTTCGTAGTCACCTTCCAAGATGGACCGATCGATTGTATGGATCCCGCCAGAGAGCGCATCCGTAAAGGCACTGGGAAACTACGTTCCTCTGGTCCCGACTATCTAGCGTACTCTTTGTTGGATACTGTTATAGACAGTTATTTCCCTATCCTCGAAAATTATGGTGACTCACTTGAAGATCTGGAAGAGCAGATTATTGAAAAGCCATCTCGCTCTGTGATCGGAAAGATTCATAAAATCAAGCGCGATCTGCTCATTCTGCGACGTTCCATTTGGCCATTGCGAGAAGCCGTCAACAGTTTATTGCGTGATTCACCAGAGGCATTTAATAAAGAAACTCTGATCCACCTTCGGGATTGCTACGACCATGCCGTGCAAATCCTTGATTTCATTGAGACTTACCGCGAGTTGAGCGCCGACCTGCAGGACGTTTACCTATCCAGCATAAGCAATCGTATGAACGAAGTGATGAAAGTCCTCACCATTATCACCACGCTTTGTGTGCCACCGACTCTGGTGGCTGGGATTTACGGAATGAATTTCGACCACAGTGTTTCTCCGTTTAATATGCCGGAACTGCGGTGGTATTACGGCTATCCATTTGCGCTCGGTCTGATGGTTGTAATCGCGATTCTTACCCTCGTTATAATGTGGCTGCAAGGCTGGTTGGGCGAGAAACCATTCCAAAGCGATGAGGACGAAAATAGGGATCATGCAGACGTTGGATAGTGGTGCAACTTTCGATCGAGCCAGGCGCTACCGCTATAAGTTGTGGCGTAAGTGGGACGACCAATTGCCTAATGTCGTTTTTCTCATGTTGAACCCCAGTCAGGCTGATGCTGAGAAGAACGATCAAACGATCCGAACCTGCATCGGCATGGCCACCAGGTTTGGCTTTGGTGCACTGGAGGTCGTAAATCTATTCGCGTTTTGTGCCACCTATCCAGAAGAGTTGCGGGCGGCAAAAAATCCAATCGGTAAACTCAACGACAGTTATATCGTGGACGCAGTGAGATCGGCAGAGCAAGTCATTCTTGCCTGGGGCAATCATGGAGATATTCGCGGACGCAACGCCGAAGTTTTGGAGTTGATTTCAGAACACCAGAACAAGTTGGTTTGTCTGGGCACGACGAAAAGCGCGCAACCGCGTCATCCGCTTTATGTTCCAGCCAGCATAGCCCTAAAGCCTTATGTTAGTTGTGTTGAGGAACTGCAGAAGTTTTGCCTTTGACGACGTTGTCTTCGCCGTTTTCTGCAATCGCTGGTGGTGGACCATCTTGCTCATGCTTTTTTAGCATCGCATCCACTAACCCCACAAACAGCGGGTGTGCGTTATCTGGTCTGGACTTGAGTTCAGGATGGAACTGGCAAGCAACGAAGTAAGGATGTTCCGGTAGCTCGATCATCTCGACTAATTTTTCGTCGGGCGACAAACCAGAGAAGATCATTCCTGCCTTCGACAACTGTTCGCGCAGTGAGTTGTTCACTTCATAGCGATGACGATGGCGTTCGTGAATCAAGTCTGAACCATAAACCGCAGCGGCTTTGGTACCGGGTTTTAAATGGCACGGATACCGACCCAAACGCATTGTGCCGCCCTTGAGGGTGACATTGTGTTGGTCAGGCATCAAGTCGATAACTGGAAATTTGCTTCCTGGATCAAACTCGGTCGAATTTGCGCTCGGCATGCTTGCTACGTTGCGAGCAAACTCGATCACTGCGGTCTGCATACCCAGGCACAATCCAAGGTATGGGATTTTGTGTTCGCGCGCATATTGTCCAGCAAGAATCTTGCCTTCGATACCGCGATCGCCGAATCCACCTGGTACCAAGATGCCATCCAGACCCATCAAATATTCCTGAGCGCCATTTTTTTCAACATCTTCGGATAGCACCCACTTGATGTTCACCGCTGTTCCTAGCTTAGCTCCAGCGTGTTTCAGTGATTCGACAACAGAGATGTATGCGTCGGATAGCATTACGTACTTACCGACAATGGCGACCGTAACGGCTTTGGTCGGACGCTTGATGCGATCGACAAGTTCTTTCCATGCCACCAGATCAGGCGGATTGTTCGGCAAGTGAACACGCTCCAGCACTCTATCTGCGAGACCTTCCGCTTCCATCAACAGTGGTACTTCGTAGAGATGTTGAACATCTCTGCATTGAATTACTGCATTCAAATCGACGTCAGTGAACAGTGACAATTTGTCTTTGATAGCTGGTGGAATGTGACGCTCGGTTCTGCAAACCAGGATGTCTGGCTGAATACCGCGTGCTCTCAAGGTTTCCACACTGTGTTGAGTCGGCTTCGTTTTCAGTTCATCTGTCGTCCGCAAGTTCGGAATCATCGTGACGTGGATATAGCAAACATTATCGCGACCGATATCTTTTCTCATCTGGCGAATTGCTTCGAGAAAGATCAAGCTCTCGATGTCGCCCACCGTGCCGCCCACTTCAACAATCACTACTTCTGCCATTGATGTGCTGGCAGCCTTGCGCAAGAAGTTTTTGATTTCGTTCGATACATGCGGAATCATCTGCACTGTGCCGCCCAAATAATCACCGCGTCGTTCCTTTTCCAAAACGCTCTTATAAATGTATCCGGCAGTTACATTGTTCATTCGACTCAGGTCGACATCGATGAACCGCTCGTAGTGCCCCAGATCCAGGTCTGTTTCAGCGCCGTCTTCAGTGACAAAGACTTCGCCGTGCTGGTAGGGACTCATCGTTCCTGGATCAACGTTCAAGTAAGGATCCAGCTTGACAATTGTTGTCGAAATATTTCGCGCTCTGAGCAACCGCCCCAGGGAGGCAGCAATGATGCCCTTCCCCAATGAAGAGACGACCCCACCGGTAACGAATACATACCTGGTGTTCATATTGCCTCCTGTCTTGCTGATCCAATAGTTAGCCGAGCAGCTTTCATGCTCGGGCTGTCATAGGATTACAATACCTTATTACTGCGAAGATCGGGCATGCGTCAAGTATCAACAGCGTCTAAGGATCGCCGTTGGCATCGATAAGCTTGCGTTAGTCTGAATATCGTTCGAGTATTTATTCGCCGATTTTGGGCACGCGGAAGAATGCGTCATCCCGGGCAGGTGCGGACTTTAGGAGAATCTCGTGTCCGGGCGGAGTCTCGACTTCATCTTCTCTCATTACATTTG
>JBBQFO010000070.1:0-22436 GCA_038322035.1 Candidatus Obscuribacterales bacterium | reverse complement strand
CGAGTTGTAGCGAAAGAATGAGCTGCCTCATCAAAAACAGCCTGGTGAGGCGCGATGAGTTGCTCTCAAAAGAAACTTGCATGACCTACCAGGTCTTGCAAGCGATTAGTAGCATGGCGATGCCGAACACCTTGGACAAAGCGTAAGTTGGCACTGCTGTTGCCAGCTTAGAACCGAAAAATGCGCCGATGAAAAATCCAGCGCAGATCAATCCACCCGCTGCCAAATCCACGTTGCCCTGCTGGAAATACTCACGTGCAGCCAGCAAACCAATAGGTGGAACCATAAGCATTACAGTAGTTCCCTGGGCAACCCGCTGTGGTAAACCGAACAAGAACACAAGCGCAGGCACGATAATGATACCGCCGCCGATGCCCAAAAGTCCGCTAATAATACCGGCGGAAAGCCCAACCACGACGAGCACGCATCCATTTTTGCAGTTCAAGGGATAGCGCTCTGTGGCGTCGGCATCATCCTTATTGTTACGGCATCCAAACAACATCTTAACGGCGATGAGGATTAAGGTAACGGCGAAGACATGCGAGAGCGTGGCGCCCGAAATCAAGCCCGAGAGCCTGGCTCCGACCAAACCACCAAAGGCAAAACCGAAGCACAGAAGCGCAGCAATTCGCAGATCCACGCCACCTTTTTTGTAGTAGTTCCAGGCTGCCAGCAACCCTATCGGCGGTATCATCAGCACAAGAGTAGTTCCCTGCGCCATGTGCTGCGAATAGCCGAAAACAAGCACTAACGAGGGAACCAGAATGACTCCTCCACCTATGCCCAACAATCCGCTCAGGGAGCCTGCTAACAAACCTAACAAGACAAACAATATAATGGTAATTTCGCTCATAATTTCTCCGTATCTACCGAGGCGCTGAAGCGCCTGCAATGACATTCAAGTAAAACCTGCAAAATGTGGTGCTATGCGCTCCTACGTTCTGAAAAATGTGTTCAAGTAATGCCTTACTCTAGCAAAATCACTTGACTACCTGTAACCCTTAAACGCCATCCACACGACTGATTCAGTCATTTACGGTTCACGTCGCTGGCAGTGGTTCTATTTATGCTGCACTAATGGATCTAGAATAAATGTCATACCTAATCCTGTGCTGCCTTCCAACGACCTCGTGGTAAACTACAGTCTCCTCAGATCGAGCACTTTGACTTGAAATTCAAACTTGATTCCGATAAACGTCTGCCTCGCTATCGCAGGTTAGCTAGCTCTATCCGCAAGAGCATCGAATCCGGTCAGTTGCAGCCCGGTGACTCAGTGCCTTCAACACGCGATCTAGCGAAAGAACTTAAGCTCGCTCGCGTCACTGTAATAACTGCTTACGACGAACTGATTAGCCAGGGCTATCTGAAGACGGTCTCTGGCTCAGGCACGTTTGTTCTCACACCGGCGGAACATGCGGAGTTTGAGGAGCTAAAGCTGGATGTGGATGCACCGCCAGCCGATAAGCATCTCTCGTCCTATGCCGCGCGAATCATGAAGCTTCAGCAGTTGACGTCAACATCTGCAGACCAGCCAGTACTGAATTTCGGCGCATCTCCGATGGACTTGCTGCCACTCAAACAGTGGCGCACACTTTTGCAAAAACATTGCTCCATCAACATTGGAAAGCGGTTCGACACCGACTTAGATCCAATGGGATTTCGTCCATTGCGCGAGGCGCTGGCGAAGTATCTAAAACGCGTGCGCGGGCTGAACTGCAACGCTGACATGATTGCAGTATTTGCTAGCTCGCAGCAGACGGTCAATCTCATTTTGCGTTTGCTCGTCAACAAGTCGGAACAAGTGGCGATGGAGAATCCCGGATTCGTCTTCGCACGCAAGACAATCCGCAGCCTTGATGCAGAAGTGCTGCCGATCAGCGTCGATAAGGATGGTATGGTTGTCTCGGAGCTGAACAATCATCCGGCCTGCAAAATTGCCTACGTCACGCCTTCGCACCAAGACCCAACCGGTGCTATCTTGTCGTCGCGCAGGCGACACGCCTTGCTCGATTGGGCAGCCTCCAACAACTGTTTCATCATCGAAGATGACTACGATTGCGAATACAACTACGGAACGCCGCCATTACAGTCGTTGCAGGGACAAGACCAAGACCAATCTGTAATCTACATTTCCACATTTTGGAAAATTCTCTTCCCCATAATGCCAATTGGATTTGTTGTAGTGCCGCCGGTTCTAATACCAGCTCTGGCCAAAGCCAAAATGCTGGCGGAGCGAAATTTCTCGCTTCTGGAGCAATATGCACTCACCGATTTCATTAACGAAGGCTATCTGGATCGCCACATTAGTAAGACACGCAAATTATACGCGGAGCGAAGACGCGTGCTTATTTCGGCACTAACGCGCGCCTTCGGTCAAGCTATCAAAATCCCAAAATACAGCTCGGGAATGCATATCACCATTCACCTGGAAACAAAATTGAGTGACAAAGAAATTCTCGCGCGTGCCGCACTAGCGGATTTGCCGCTAGTCTCGACAGAGGAGTATTACATTGCTGGTCACAGCCGTGGTGAATTCTTGGTCTCGTTTGCTGGCCGATCGACTGATGGTATTTCAGCTCGCGTGAACAAATTCGCAAAATCTCTTCAATAGATCCACTGCTTATTCAACAATAGAACCACTGCTAAGTCCTGTAGTTGTGAACCTCTCCGTAAAAGCTCATTTAATCGGGAAACTCATGGCTTTCAGCAGCCATTCTGATAACTTCTAATTATTACTTCAGCACAAATTTAACACGAGAAAAACCCACCAACGGCTTCATTCCCCGATTAAGACTGCCTTTTTACCACTCTTCAGTGGCATTCACTTAGCACACTCCCAATTATTCAGTGGAACTACATTCGTTTCACATGTTCGCCTTTGCAAGAAGGCTCTTAGACGCTGCAACCGTAACGGTTTCGCAGAGGAGATTTTATGCATTGTACAAACTGTCAAAGCAACAAAAACCAACAATTGAGAAAGTCTGCAGTCAAGCAGAGCCAGGAGCGATGTGAGCACTGTGGATTTTCCATCAACGACAAATGCCAACGCTTGAACAGCTTCGGTTTTCCAACGGACAGCAAAGGTGAGCCGAAAGCGGTCACTCCAAAATATATTCCCCCGCCACGACGGTGGATTAAAGCCTAATTCTACTAAACAAAGGAGGTGAACTATGACCACTGATCTAATTTTTCAAATGCTTCTGTTTGCAGTGCTCGGGCTGGGCCTTGAAGTTGTTTTTACCGGCATTCTCGATTCTCGGCGAAGCAACTCAAGGCATTTTATCGGATACAGTTCATTATGGTATTTGCCACTATATTCGATATCACCAATTTTCTTACACTTGGCTGGGGCATCATTATTCGCCCTGCCGGTTGTGATTAGAGGACTGATCTACATGACGGCGATTTTTGCCGTGGAGTACGCGGGAATGCTTTGTTTGCGAAAGCTGCTTAGCTCATCTCCATCTGAAGTCGCCTACTACCAATCCCGCTGGAACATCCACGGGTTAATCCGGCTGGATTTTGCACCGGCAATGTTCCTAATGGGACTCTTCTTTGAATTTATCTATCGACGAATTAACTGACAAACCTCGCCCAGCGACGTTTTGTCAGTTAGTTTTTTAGCGATGCGGCGAAAACCGGATCTTTCCATGAGAAACGGACTGGCTTATAAGCGGCTGCTTCTCTCATTTCATCTAAACCAACGATGGTGAACATCGACATATACAAAACAATGAAAAACTATTTTGCAAAACAACAACAACAACAACAACAACAACAACAACCAGTCTTTGATTTATCACGCTCAGGTCATGCACTGGCGGCAATCGGCGCAGAGTTCCCACTGGAACTGATTCAATCCGATCCCCGCACTGCGTTGATTACGCTCGCCTTGCTTTTCTCTAACAGCAATCCAATGCGCTGCGAAAATTTCGGACTGGCCAGCACACAGCTTGCTTTGTTCGCTGCCGCTCCGCATGCAGGCATCGACGCAAAGCATTACGACCAGCTTCGCAAGACCGTAAACGAATATCGTGACTATTGCCTGCAACTTCTTGAGCAAGAAGCGATAGTTGGCAGCATGGTGGCAGGGTCGCAAAACCTGAGCACCAGTATTGATCAAGCAGACGGATTCGCTGACGAGAATCCTCAGTTAAACGACCAGGAGGACATCGACATAATTTGCGGCTATGACCGCATGGTCACAATGTTGACGTTCATTCTTGCGGCAGCAGAAGCCATTTATGAACTGCAAGTCGTAAGACGTTCTGTAGCAAAACAACTGAAAACGAAGAATCAGCCGTCGAATAATTCCAGAGCCGGCAATGTCTTTCTCCTCGAATTGCCCGAAACCAGTAAAACCGTCACAGCTTCAGTAATGGAACTGTTGAAAGAGGCAGGATGGCATCCGGTCCAGTTAGGACAATTCGTAATCGAAGTGAGAGGTAACAATCACAAATAACAAATAACGGTCAGTTGGCTCTCTGCGCAGCAGTGAACCGGCTGACCAAATCCCTTCGGGGATGACGCTCGCATGAGCATTTCACTGAGTGACTCAAATGACATTCAGTTGGAGAAATTATGAAAACCAAATTTTCAACTAACTTCCCGCAGAGCAGAATCGTCAAATTGCTGGCCATATCTGCGCTTTGCTTGTCGTTTGCTTCCGTCAGCGATGCTCCATTGCAGACCGTCGCAGTCTTGTGCAAAGACTCCCGGAATCACATGCCCACGCATGGTTTCTTGCCCCCGCAGATGGCCGCCAAGGCGCAGGCATATGCCCACGAGCATAACATTCTGCCACCACAAGCAGTGGCGTCAGCATTTCCAGGTTTGGACCTGCCGCTGTTGCCGCTCGACACAGATCCGCAACCGCCCAAATCACGACCCTACGTGCTCATCTACGATGCGCGCGGCGACACATACCTACCTGGCTTCCGCGCCCGCTTTGAGCATGGCGACAGTTCCAACGATAGCAGCGCCAACAAAGCGTATGACTTGCAGATAGAAATGCGGTCTTTCTTGAAGAAAGCCTTCAACCGCAATTCAATTGACGACAAAGGAGCAGACCTCGTCGGCACCGTTCACTTCGGCTGGCACGTCAACAACGCTTTCTGGAACGGTCATCAGATGATCTATGGCGACGGTGACGGAATATTTTTCAATTCCTTTCTCTCCATCGATATAGTCGGTCACGAGATGTTCCACGCAGTTTCAGACAGCGCCTGCGACCTGACCTACCTAGGACAATCGGGAGCACTGGACGAACACCTGTCGGATGTATTCGGCGTTCTCTTTCGACAATGGCACAACAACGTCTCCGCCGATAAGGATAGCTGGCTGCTGGGCACCGAGTTGTTCACGGATCGCGTCAACGGCCGAGCCTTGCGCGATATGCGCTATCCCGGCACGGCATTCAACGATCCCTTCTTCGGCAAAGACGGACAAGCCGCTCACATGAGGAACTTCGTGTACACAGATGACGATGACGACAACGGCGGAGTGCACTACAACAGTGGTATTCCCAACCGCGCCTTCGCCCTCTTCGCCACTGCCATCGGTGGCAAAGCCTGGAAAACGGCAGGGCACGTCTGGTACGAAGTCGCAACCAGTGGTCACCTTCCCAAGACCTGCGACTTCCAGACCTTCGCCGACCAAACTTTGCTTGCCTGCGCCCGCCAATCACCACAAGACGTACCCAAGCTCATCAAAGCGTGGGCAGCAGTGGGCATCGTCGTGCGCTGACACGAAATTGGTTGTTTGGCTCTCGCATTTAATCTCCCACAGTACACCGCCAGTAATGGCTGCTAACAATGAGGTACCAATGAAATTATTCAAAAGACAATTTGGCGCAAAGTTCACCGAAGCGCTGTCCCAGTGTCCGACTCTGGTGAAAGACCTGGAGCAGATGCGTCAAGCGGGTGTCAAAATCCGCCGCATAAAAGGGCATTGCCAGGCTTATGCTGAGCTCAAGCGTATGACGGTTTACATCAGCAAGAATTGCTCATTGAGTTATGCACTCGTCTCTCTGGCCCACGAAAAAACGCACTTGCTTGTTAGTCCGACACCGCCACCCCTGCCTGGTATCACGAACCGCCACTCATTCATCAATCGCGGTATGAAGTCGGAGCTTAACGCCATCTGTCACGAAGTGCAGGTAGTGGCTGAGCTTCTGAACGCAGGTTATAAGGTTAATAAGCATTCTTTGAAATGGCATCGCCTCTTCAAGAAAGGCGGTCGGGCAGCCGTGAAAGCGGAGTTAGAAAACGCGGTTACCTCCAACACCGGCGAAAAGTATCGCCAGTATTACGGTGCCTGGTTCGACGATGTCAGCGACGATGAGGCATCAAGTTGAGGTGAATATATGCGCTTATTGAAACGCCAATTTGGCGCTGCCTTCGTCGAGGCTCTGGCAAAATCACCAATACTGGTGGCAGACCTCGAAGAAATTCGGCAGCGCGGTTTTAAAATTCGCCGCGTCAGAGGGCGACAGTTTTACTCGATCGTTGAGAGGATGACGATTTACATCGGGCGAGACTGTCACATCTCTCTGCAGCTCGTCAACATCGGGCACGAGAAGACACACCTCGTAAACGATCGCCCCGTCGTCGAATGCTTTCTTGAAGCAATAGATCGCGAGGCTTTCATCGAGCAGCGCATTGGTTTTGAGACCGATGCGGGCATCCATGAATTCGAGATTGCTGCAGAGCTTATCGCTGCCGGCGTGCCAGTGCTCTGGGAGAAACACGCCTGGTTGCGACGTTATCGCAAAGGTGGTCGCGCTGCCGTTCTCGCAAGCATTCGTCGCGTCGAAGTTTCGACTGACGCGCACTTAAACTATCCCGAATATTACGGTCAGATGTACGACCGCTTACTCATCCTCGCTCAGAAGTGGGCGTCTTTAAGATAAATACGTCCGCACTGGAGATTAACACGACAAACAGTAAAGAATTCATCGTCACACGGGTCCGGGCCAGAGGTGGTGCTTACGCACCACTTACGGTGCAGGACAACAGACCGAAAAGAAAATCATAAAAAAAACCCGCAACCGCAGGGAAAGGAGCAGACTAATGAAACAAGAAATCATTCGCGAGTTGTATCAACTCGCCAGCGCAGAAACTCAAAAAAACGCAGCGGCACGAACCTGGTTCCAGGACTGGTCCTCTTGCTTATTTTCGTTGAATCTTTACAAGCTTGCTTGTAAAGCAAACGGCGTCGAAGGCATGCTGGATAGTGAGGTCCTGTGCACATTCTTCACGGACGCAGCTATTCAAGCCCTTAGCGCCGCACCGAACCGCTACTGGCTGTGGCGGCTGATTAATGAATCCATAGTCAATCGAGACGAGAACTCGGACAAGATCGGCGAAGGAGCTGTTAAACGAGCGATTCGAACGGTGCACAACGGCGTTGCGAGCAGCACCAACCTGAGCCCGTCTTTGAACACCCTGACGCGTGAAGAAGCCTGCTTATGGCTGGCATGTGGCGTCACCGTTGTGAAAACGGACGGTTCAAAAGTAGAGATCGTGCTCAATCCAATCTTTAAGCGCAGCTGAGCATTTTCCTTGCTTTTACAGGTGGGATTACGAACGGCACCGAGTCGATCAGATCTATTACCGCGTTGAAGGAAGAAAACCAAGAAGACTGGAGAAAAATAATATGATGCTACTGAAAGAAGAAATCAAAAGGGCAATCAATGCGATTGTCGAGGGAGTCAACCAGGCTGTCGAAGGCGTTGCGGTTGGCGAAGATCAGAGTCTGCATGTTTATCGAATACAGGCTCTCAACCTCCCAGAAGAATTGACCAACTATTTAAAAACGCGACTCGTCGGAGAAGCGGAAAACTACTGGGATTTCATTAATTTACTAGGTGAATTAGTTCGCAAGACTGAGAGCAAAAGCGCCCTTGCATCGCTGCTGCAGCTACGCCTGACTGATTTGCTCAAGTGGCAGCTCACAAAACCGCACACGCAACTCTTCAATTTAATCGGTGTGTGCGTGCGAGCCAGTCGTGATGCGCATTACTATGGCGTGACTTTAGATGTATGCGGCGGTTTTCGAGATGCGCTCTTGCTGTCAAAGGACGAGGATCCGACTTATTGGCTACAACAAGCGCAATGTCGGCTTGATTAATCCAAAAGGGTCTCAAGATCAAATCGTCTTCAACATTCAGACGGCTTCCGAATAGCGAAGTAGTCTTTCAAAAAAAGAAAACCACATATGTACACATTAGTAATCACAACGTTTCTTGGCATTCTCGTAGGACTTGTCTCCTGTGCCTCGCTTGAATACGTCAAGCGACATCACGACAGTTTTATGCTCCCCGCCTTGGTACTTGCAGTAGGGTGCGGGATGGGCGCGCCCAGTCTTTTTCCAGTGCTGCTCGGTTTCTATCAAGCCGCATGGATGATGACCATGCTGCTCTGGGTATTGATCGGCAGCATTATCCGATGGCGCAACTAAGACAAGTTGCAGGGCGTGCAAAGCTAAATCACCATTGGTGGTGGCGACAAATTTGCTTACACAAGAAAATTTTGAGCTGCACCCAAATCAAAAAATTTTAGATTCAACAAAAAATGAAAAACACCGGTACTCCAAGCGACTATGGCGACTATGCCACTGTAACCGGTGGCAACTAAACAGAGAAACAAGAAACGTCCTACCTGGCCGTTTCGAGGAAAAATCATGAACAGACAAACTGAAATCGTAGCCGCTGGTTCGTACAGCGGTATTGTAGAGGCCACTAACGTTGTCGTCAGAACCAGAAGTGACTTTAAAAAGCTGTGGGCGCAACACCAATCGAAATCTTTTCCGCCGGCTCCTTTGCCGCGGTTCGATTTTCGAAAGGATATGATCATTGCAGTCTTCGCGGGAACAAGAAACTCCGGAGGATGGAGTGTTGAGGTCAAGAAAATTCTCACTGTTCCCGGTGGCTTGAGCGTGCAAGTCGCAGTTGAAAAACCGAAGAGTGGGGCAAGTATGGCAATCAGTCAGCCATTCTGCATTGTGGGCACCAAAAAGATCAATCGCTCAGAAATGGGTCCATGTATCTGGACCTGGTTGAGCTAGATTGGGAAAGGCTCAACAGTTGCACCACATTTGGTGCTATAAAACCATAAAATTAGGACGATCTATAAATATGACAACAACAATACTAATAATTGCTTTAGCCATTGCGGCCTGGATCGTAATAGGCTCTATTAATTACACAGCTTGGAATCTTCTGACCGGGACTGCCTCGAGATATTCAAGATGGGAAGAGCAGCAGCCGCAGCCACGAAGAGATCTACTTGTGGTGCTTGGACCGGTGGGAACGTTGGCACTCAGCATTATCGCGATACACCTCGGATTTCTTTATTTGCTCAACTACATAAAATGCCTAATCAAATAGTTCCCCTCCTGGCTGTGACAAAGGAGCCGCACATTCGAGTTCGTGTCCCTGAGTTTCGAATTGACATCGGAGCCAGTCCTGATGGGAACCAGCTTGGTTCCAGTTACGACAACTACGATCTTGTCATTAACGTTTCAGACTCACTCTGCACTGCATTTGATACCACGGCGAAAACGCGATCGTTGTGGTTTCCAATCAATGAAGTCGGGCAGTGGACACATGCACCATTCTTTGCCGTTAAACGGGCACTCGATGAATTGATCACATTGAGGGCGGCCGGGTCTACGTTCATTGCCATGCCGGCGCCAATCGCAGCCATATGGTGGTTTACGCTTGGCTTCTTTTTCTCGGTTACAACAATACGCCCGCAACCGGGACGGTCGTGGCGCAGCTAGCGCAAGAGCGGGCGAGCAAATTGGCAATCTAAACACAGCCTCATATTGATTCGGTTTTAACAACTCCATAACAAGTTGGTGTCATACTAATGGGTTTTGGTATGACACCAAATATGGTGGCACAGCTAGCATATTTGTACCCGCCCGGAATCACCGTATAACCACCATGACGCTAGCTGCCGCGAGGGCATAGTAATTACATTTCAGATTGCATCACCGGTGGTGAAACTATAACTTGAAAGAATAATTAACTAACTACATATCACGGCGGCTCCTAACAAAACACTGTTCAACTCTTCATTCCGACGCCAATAACAGCACACCCAGGTGTTTGGTAATTGGCCGATAGTTCGCAAGCTGCCATGCGCTGGCGCAACCTGGCGCAGTGGTGCCCTTGATTTTCGGACCGTCGAAAGACTGTCACAATTTGAGCTAACTACGAGAGTCATTTGCCTAGCAAGTCACTTCTCGTGCACGCGTAACCAGCTTCCGAAAGGAGGTTTATTTTTCTCAATCGCGGCTCAGTTTGGATGGCCAGGGGCTAAACAAACACAGCGCCAAAAGCCAAATAAGTAAGGAGAAAAAATGTTTGAATATACAATTTCGATTTTAATCTGCTTGATGTCATACCCCCTCGGCATCTTCAGTGCCATTACAACCGCAAAATCAGCCGCGCTTTGGTTCCCGAAACAGTACGTGGCAATAGCTATGACCACCTTGTTCGGCAATTTTGCCGTTACTGTATTCCTACACACCTTTTACTTCAGCCAGAACTATCCGCTCTGGTTGGTTCCGGTCTCTGCCCTAGCGCTTCCTCCAGTCGCCGTGCTCCTTGTAGTGGCAAGCAAATCTGCGATAACCGGAGTTTCGGCTCTTGCAAGCTACTCAACCGAACTGATCGTGAACGGAATGAAAACGCTTAAAACCAAATTGGAAATGGTGCCGAAGAAGAAACTAACAGTCAAGCAACTGGACGAAGCTCGGGTCTATGTCTCGTTCATAGAAGCCGAGGACGACTCAACTGTGGCAAGTCGAACGACCGCCAGTCTTTTCACTCAGATCGAGGAGCCCGTCGCTTCTTAGGACTCAATAACGCCACCCCGGCGTTACCGGCACCATTTACGTTGATCTGGCACCTTCGTCGGCATTGCTGTGTCGGCACCACCGGCGGTTATTTTTACTTGGCATGTTGAAGGCTGCTGATAGTCTTCATCTTTTAAATATTAGGAGAAAAAATATGTATTGCAATTCATGTGAAAACGCATCGAGCAAAGGCAAATTGGTTTCAGTAAAAGTCACTTCAATAGTGAAGATGAGCGGCATAGATCAGTGTGACAACTGCAAGTGCGCTATTAGCCGGACCGGGTTTGCGGTGATTCCCCAAGGGAAAAGACCGATGACCCGCAATATGCGAATCCTCGAGCGAAGAGGGCGCAGAGAGCTGCTTGGGTTCTAAGCAATCACTTCATCGCTGTAAGGAACAATGTTATTCGGCTAACCGTTTGCATTGTTCCTTACAGCTTCACCAACTTCTTTTCCAAAAAAAACATCCCCTATCCACACCTTTTGTGGTGGGGCCGGATACGGTCTGAATGCTCATTGAGCTTCAACCGGTGCCGGTGCTGGTTATGTCAGAAACAGGGACATAGCTGGGGAATTACCGTGGTCGCTACGCGAGCCGCATTTAAAAAAACTTTATTAGGAGTAAAAACATGCAAGTATTAACACATAAGCGAAAGGAACTTTTCTTGGACTGCCCTCGAAAGTTTCAAAGAACCGTCTTGAAATTCAAGGGCGGCAATGTCGCACGAGGAAAAGTCGTTGCGGAGTTTATCGGTACCGCCGTTGAAAGAGCGACTACTACCGCCGACCTCACACAACGCGCAAGCGCTGTTGAAGGCATCATCGAACAGCTGCCCGAAAACGAGCAAGCTGATGCACTGAACAGATTTAAGAAATGTGTTGAGCGCTCTGATCAGTGTCGCGCTGACGAAAAGCGAGACAACATAAGCGTACGCACACAGCAACAGTGCCGCTGGCGTGACGACCAGAGCGGCTGGACTCTTGTCGCGAAGCCTGACTTTATTCGCTTCATTACAAACGACCGCGGTCCTGTTATTCAGATAGTGGACGAAAAAACAGCCGGTTATGTCACTGGCTACCATAAACGCTTCATCCACTTCTTCGGACTGGTTGTGGCAAAACAACTCGACCAAGAGAAGCGTGAAGTTCTCGAACAATCTAACCAATTCAGGGTTGACCCGAGCTATTTCGTGCAGGGATTTCTGGCTACTTTGGTGGAAGAATTCGGCGTCGAGGTGATCTACCAACCCACGGCAATCGAGCTTGTGATCAGGCTGCTTGGTGACAACGACACTCCTGAGGCTGCTCGCGAAGTGAGCATCGGCTTCCACTCGCGCAGCCGTGAGTGGGAAGAAATGGCTAACATTCGTCAAGTCATAAACGGAATAGAAGCTGCATTCGCTGCAGACGACTTTCCGACGCAGACTGGATGGGGCTGTAACAGGTGTCCATTCCAGTTGGATTGCCCAGCATACCAGGCGCCTGCTGCGTGGCACGCACAGGAAGCTCTGGCTGCGTGACGTCAGCAAATTTTTCAAACTAAAGACACCACCGCACCATCCTGCGGTGTGTCCGGTGATCTGGCGTTAGCGGCTTGCCGCATATCAACGCTAGCGAATACGGCAGTTGGACCAGGTAAGGGGTCTGACTGGGGAATTGTCCCAATTTGACCGCCGCAAGGCATGAGGAGAACACCATGATTAAAGAAACGATTGTGACTGGAATTTTTACCGGAGAAGAAATTCGGCAGGCTGTCGAAATTGCAACCGAGCAAGCTGGTATTAGAAGCGCGCACACGAGTGCTCGCCAACGAATTCTTCATCAAAGTGGCGAGTGCAACGACAGGTGCCGGCAGATCCCAGCTGTCACCGAAGAGATTCAAGCACTCGCAGATGCGGCGGAGATCACCGATGCGGAGTTGGAGATGGAAGCGACTGAAGCACGCCGCCAGTTGGTTCGCCGTCACCCGGATGCGGAAGGACAGATGTTGCACCGGCACGGCGAGTGCGATTGCCTGAACTTTGACTGAGATCTCGTTGCCTTGTGCAGTTTGTAGCGGTCACACCTATCGTGCCGGTGGTGCTGAATGCTTCGGCTTCGGCACCACCTGATTTCATAAGCTCTTTCGACCAGCATAGAAGCTGGTAACCAATGAAACACAATGAAAAAAAATCAAGATGAATTTGAATTTGAGGTTCTCGATCACACGCAAAAATCTTCAGAAGCATTAGCTTTTGAGCAGGAATTGTCATCGCTTATAATTGGACAAGAAGCAGCCGTAAGCGCGGTCGGCGCTATCCACCAGGTGTACCTGTCCAAGTTGTCACCAAAGAATCGTCCGTTAGGAATTCTGCTCTTTCTTGGACCGACCGGCTCGGGTAAAACAAGGACGGTTGAGGCGGCAGCTGAAGTTATTTACGGTAGATCAGATGTAGTGATCAAAATAGACTGCGCCGAATTTCAGCATTCGCATGAGATCGCAAAATTAAAAGGTTCGCCTCCGGGATATCTTGGACACAGAGAGACATCTCCGATGCTAACCCAAGAGAATCTGGATAAATGCCATACCGAAAGAGACAAAATTACATTTGTCCTTTTCGATGAAATTGAAAAGGCAAATGATGCGCTCTGGAACTTACTCTTGGGAATTTTGGACAAAGCAACCCTGACATTGGGCGACAATCGTCGTGTCGATTTCTCAAGGTGTGTGGTCGTCATGACTTCCAATCTTGGAGCCAGGGAGATGCAACAGATCGTGGATACGAAATTGGGATTTGCACCTGCCACTCAGCAGACTTTGTCCGATGAGAAAATCAGCAAAATCGCAGTTGATGCGGCGCGAAGAAAATTCAGCCCGGAATTTATGAACCGCATAGACAAGGTGGTGGCATTTAAAACGCTGGCTGCTGAGGCGATCGAGAAAATTCTGCATATCGAGCTGAACGACCTTCAAAATCGACCAGATGTGGATTTTGCCATATCTGTCACCCAAGAGGCAAAGCAGTTAATTCTTGCACAGGGAATCGACCCGCGTGAAAATGCCCGTCGATTAAAACGCGTCATAGAACAACTGGTGGTAATCCCTCTGGCGAATTTGGTTGGAACAGCTCAGGCTCGGTCAGGCGACGAAATCGTTGTTGATGTCAATGCCCAAAAGACAGCGTTGATTTTCAAAAGACGACGTAAAGCTGTTCTCGCGGCTGACACTGCGATAACAGGCGGTGACCTGCTCGAACGAGTCATAGATGGATCGCAATCGCATCAGCTGGCACTTGTTAAACGTTAGAAATTCGAAGGAGTTATTATGGCGGCATTTACAAAGTTAGCCTTGTGCGGGCACCGACAAGTAGTGGTTTGCTCAAACGCGACAGCCGCGACTTGCATTTTAGTGGCTGCCTGCGCAATGTGTAGTCAGGAAGAATCGGAAGGAGGGCGCGATGTAAATCATTTCGCCCGTCCTGAATTGAGAGAAGTAGAAGTCTTTGCAGATGAATCGATAGAAATTATCAGCGCGGTCGAGACGGCTACAGCAATTCCTGTTTTAGACGAAGAGGATCTTCTCAGCATTGATGAAGTGGAGAACATAACAATTGCTGTTCCTTCGGGAACGGCAATGTTTGCAGGTTTTGAACTTACTTCTCTGCATGCGGTTTTGCTTCGCCTGAAAATCGCCGGTGTACCAATTTGCAGTATGAGTGAAGAAAATGGAGTGACGAAAGTCTTCGTTGAAGTCAGTCGTTACTGCGTATATTCCGCTCTGCGCGACAAGGTTGCAGATCTACGATTTTTCCTTGAGCGTCAACTATAGCAGCCGGAATTGCCTGGCTGAGTATGTTGGCATGGTCTTAGTTCTTAACGCGGCCTTTGCGCCGCTCGGGAGAATTTTTTATGATATTTGACGGAAATTTTTGGCTGCTTACAATCGTCTGCTCTTTAATCGGAGCTGGTCTTGCAGCAGCGCTTGCGTTCCTGGGACGCCAAAATAATCAGCTGGACAATTTAAACAAGCAAGGCAAGAGTTCAATTAATAGAACGGTCATTGCTAGTTTAATCAGCTTTCCAGTGGTCCTTTTGCTGACGCGCCTTTTGATGTATTACGTGCAGCCGGTTTTCATCGGCAGCTTCGCTGGCTACTTCGATGTGGCATTGGTAGTCTTACTGCCATCAGTGATTCTGGGCTGCGTCTTCTCAGCCAGACTGATGCGTTCGGCAATAATCGGCGGGTCGTTGCTCCTCATCCTTTTGCTAGTGCCGACGGTGCAGTATCTTTACGTCACCATGGGCAGTGCCAACGCCCAGAATTTCGTCAACTTGCCGAAGATTCGCACCGCTCGACCAGATGAGAAATTGCCGCCCACCGACCCGGACCACATGGTGCTCGTGACACAGTCAATTGCTGCATTCAAAGGGCAAACTGCATTAACAAGCACCGGCGGAAATCTCGGCAGTCGTTACAAAATCGCTTCCGAGTCTTACACACTGCAAGCGATTCGCGGTCATCGCTACTACGCAGCTCCGCTCATTTTCATCAACTTTAGCGATCAGATCAACTGGGGAAGCCCGGAAAGCCCAGGTTACGTGATCGTTGACGCGGAGAATGCCGAGACGCCGGCAGAGCTGAAGCTCGGGTTTCACATTCGACTGTTTCCCGACGGTGACTTCGGATTAAACCTGGAGCGTTATCTCTACCAGCAAGGCTTCACTGATGGCATACTCAACGATGCCACCTTCGAAGTCGATGACGACTGGCAGCCAACCTTCACGATTGCTTACCTGAAACGACCGTTCGGTAACATTGCCGGTCGCGTGATGGACAAGGTGATCGTGGTAAACGTAGCGAACGAACCTAAAGTCACCGTGCACGATGCTTCCGACCCGGCGATTGCCTGGGTTGATCGCGTCATGTCGGGTGACCTGGTCGACGAGTATGTCGACGATTGGGGCTGGTACTCGGGTGAGTACGCCAAAGATAACTTTTGGCCGGTTTGGTTCGGTTGGCAAAAGCAGGGCACGATGAAAAAGGCTGATCGCGAATTGGCATACACAACCAATGAGCAGAACGTCTGGGTCATCCCGATGACGTCGACAAACGCCTCTGATCACAGCGTCAATGGCGTTCTCCTTTACGAAACCAAAGAAAATGCAGCCGTTTATTTCCCTGGCTTAAATGGCTTCAACCAGGGCTCATCGGTGACCGAAACGATGAGTCATGCTCGCGACAACATTCGCAACTACCCCGTCGAGTCGCTACAGCTTTACTCGATATATGGGGAGCTAACTTGGGTAGCGATTTACGCGGCACCGCAGAGCATTGGCAAATCATTTGGTGGCATTGGTATTTTGCACGCACACGCGCAAAATGCCGCGGACGTTATTTTTGCCAACGACAAACAGACTGCGCTAAGTCGTTATGCAAGCCAGCTTGCGGGCAAGTCTAACGGCGACTCCTCGGTCTCTCAGACTGTCAACCAGAGCAAAGAGATCACAGGAAAAATCAAGCGCATTGGTGCACTGCCAATCGCAACGTCAGTACCGACCTACATGTTCGTCATTTATGGCGACGAACATACCTTCATCCTCACCCGCGATACTTATAGTCGTGTTCCGCTTTTGCGTGAGGGTGACGAAGTGACGTTCACGTTCATGGATACCAAGAACACAGAGGAAGCGGTGGGAACGTTCCATTGCCCATCGCTCGAAAAAAACTGACCGACGCGAGCGGTCTTCGGGCAAAATCCGGGACAACCATGAGTGGCTTCGGCACCACTGGTGGTTAACTTTTGACCCTACTCAGGTTGAAGACTGCCGAAAGTCTTCAACACTAAATTGTCAGGAAATAAATATGTTTATGTTCGCAACTGCATTTTGGGTCGCTATCATTTCACGACACTTAGTTGTCGCACCGCAAACTTCAGGGAGCTGTGGGCGTCCTGAAGACACACGCTTAACAGAACAAATAGAACGCGAAAAAGAGCAAAATTTTGAGTGTTGATTCTTTGACAGGCGGGACGTATCGCTTCGCATTTCAACCGTTCACACGGCCAGGATCAAAACCTTTTCCTGCCGAAAAACTTTCTGGAGAATAATTATGAATATAGAAGTAAAAACCATGATCGCAGTGGTCATTTTTATGTCCTTCGTTTTTTCGCTCCAAATTGGTGCGTATCGCTTTCGCAGGCTAGTTCAGTCTGCCAAAAGTGCAAAAAGTAACCATCCAAATGGAAGCATTTGTTCAGTCGCCAAAAATCCACCGCATGTGGAAACTTTGAGGTGGTCGGACAGATAACGACAACGGCGTATGAGGCACATGATCCTCTCGGTGTGCCGCCGCTCGAACTCTGGTTCCGCTCATAATGCGAACCCTTACCAACAGAGAAGCGACTGAACTCGCCCCTCTATGACGATGCTCGCAACGAAAAACGAGCTGCTGTAAAAGGAGACTTATGTCAGGTAACGAAATCTACTTGTTGAGTCGCCCCGCCCCGCTTCATTCACCAAGAATGTTGTGTCGCGCTGTCCGGGCGGTCATTTTAGTCGGGCTGTTCGTAGGTATTGCGATCAGTCCGCTTCAAAGCGTCAATACTTTGTCAGTTTTGCTGCACAAACCCAACTTTGCCGTCACACTTGTGGCGACGCTCATTGAGATGACACTGAAGGCGGTGTTATTCGTTGAGGTAGTTGGATACGTGTATCATCGATTTCTCCAGCATTTGGGGCTCTTTACCCGCCTCGGATATGTTTTTCGGAGGAACCAAAAGTTCCACTGGAATCACCACAATGTCGTCTACCCAGTTGGGCACCGTTACAAAAGGCACGTGCCTTATGTAGCATCGGAAAAAGGTTTTTCCTGGGGATGGGTGGTGCCTGGTCTGATCTTGTCGAGCATCTATTTGCTCTTCTATGGGATTAGCCTCTCATCAGTGTGCTTCGTCGCTGGATTGGCTGCATATGCCAAACTAGTTGTTGACAAGTGTCATCGACTATTTCACGAAGGAATTGCGCCGAACAATGGTGCTTATTTTTGCTGGTTAGATAAGGTGCACTTGTTGCACCATTTCGACCAACGGTGCAATTTCACCATCGTGCATCCGCTCATGGACATGCTTTTCGGCACTTACATGAGCCCTAGCAAGCACCCCGGAAAATTGGCAATGGCTACCGACGAGAGCACAGCGATCATCTCCGACATGATCAACTGGTCATACATGTTGATTGAGGCAAATCCAACAGAATATGCCGTCTTCGTGTCGGAAGTGGGAAATCATTCACGCTTACGCGGCAAACTCGGACAAGTGCTGAATGTGCTTAACGACCGAATTGCTGTTTGCCCCGATGATGAGCGTGCCCGAACCTTACAACGTCGGGCATCAAAGTTACTCAGAAGCGTCGGAGTTGCTTAAAGCCCATTCCTGTATTTGCCACTCCCCTCAATGCTGGTTCGGCAAACCGCTCGAACCAACTCTGACAGCAAATTTTCGCTGTCATTAACTGTGCATTCGTGCACGTGCTGCTGACGAATCGCTAATGCCAGGCGTTGTCTTTTCAGCAAAACAAAGGAGGTGATGATATGAAACTATCGAAATCAATTAGTCAGCGCCAGGGCTTTGTGCTGCCAGCGCTTGGCTCTACGCGTTTTCTTTCACGTAACTTCGGGCGCCGAATGGTAGCTCTAGTTGCAATCTTTTTTACGCTTATGCTGGGTGCCAGAGGCGCCCTTGCTGCCGACTCTACACCTATGTCAAATGCAACTCAGGGATATCTGGTCGAAGAATTGTCTGGTAAGGTGCTCGAAGAGCAAAACTCGGACACGGCATATAATCCGGCATCAGCAGTGAAAATTCTCACTGCTTATGCAACTCTCAAGCAACTGGGACCGGACTTCCGTTTTGAAACAAAAGTGTCGTTGGATGGCACGACTGATGGACCGCTGTTTGAGGGGAACATTTTCATCGAGGGAATCGACCCCTTCTTGAATGTTGAATCTCTCAGAGACATTGTCGCAGCCCTCAAGGAAAGAGGCATTTCCCAGGTTAAAGGAACACTGTTCGTCAACCCTGAATTTATTTTCGCCGGTAACACTTCTGGGCAACGCTCAGCAAATGTTTTGGTGGGACTGCTTTCCAAGCGGAAAGGCAAAGTCAAAATCAAACAGCGTGTCATCGACGGTGTCACCTTCAAGCTCGCGCGCGCCTCGGTTAAAGCTCCACCTGCTAATGCGGATGTGTTGAAAGTGGTGGCAAGCCAAACCGTACTTGCAATCCTCAAAGACATGTTGTCGCGGTCCGATAACGAGATCGCAGCCACATTCGGCAGACTGTTAGGTGGTCCGCAGGCAATTGCACGCACCTGTCGTGCAGATTTCAACCTGAACATTAACACGCTCTCCATTGCCACTGCATCAGGTCTGGGGGTAAATCGAGTCACGCCCAAGGCGATGATTGCGGCATTGAATGGCTTCAAGCGACTGCTTCAGTCTTTCAAGTTGGAGCTGAGCGACGCACTGCCTATTGCCGGAGTAGATATTGGCACCATCTGTCGTCGCTTCGCTGAAAGCCCCCTCAAAGGCACTATGGTGGGCAAAACAGGAACGTTGAAAGAAACCGATAGCGGTGCCAGCGTTTTGGTGGGCGAAATGAGCACGCAAGTACATGGGCAGATTCTCTTCGTCATCTTTCAGCGTGGGCGAAACACCGCCAAATTGCGCCTCTCGCAAAACAACCTATTGGAAGACTTGCTGATTGCGTCAGGCGGTCCAGGGATAAAATATGACGGCTACGCGCAATAAAGCGAAAAACTACGCAAACTAAATTGAAGTCGGCCTTGCTCACCTTCGTATAAAGCACCACATACGATGTTTATACGAAGGTGTCCTCTTTAACAGAAATCGTTTCGACTGAGAGGTCGAAACGTTGGACAGTCGGAATCGACAAGGAAACCAAATTATGTTCGATATGAAAAACCAAACCACCTTTAAAGTGGTGATTCGTCTTCAGGTACTTTTCGCCCGCGTTAGGTCGCTAGCAAAGCCCGGCGTGGAGGTCTTTAGTTCGGCGAACGAGGTCGTTGCCGGCGAAGCGTTTCTGTTCCTTGAGATGGCGAAGCAAGCTGGTGAGATCACCCGTACCATCTGCCAAAAACTCGGCATCTCTCACGTACGAATTCTGGCGCAAGATCTGCCTACCGACGGAGCCGAGCTGAAGGCGTTAGCCGAGGCTATGACAGCAGCTGCCGACGAGATTGCCCGGAAAGACTTGGAACAATTCGGCATCAACAAGGAGGCTGCATTTGCCCGCATTCCCGACTTCGTCAACGAACTTGCGGATGTCGCCGAAAACCTGCTCGATCGCGCCGAGAGACACTTGCTCCTCGCCCAGCGGGCAAATGTCGCATCGGTCCCCCAGTCCGACGGCGACGATGGCGCAAGTTTTGAATTTAGAGGTTAACTAGATGTTTGGAATGAGTAAGTATGGTGGTGATTATCTTAATCGCCACCATGCTATTTTTTAATCAGTGGCTATATGCCCGCTCTCTAGTTGGAGGCGTCACGTTCAACAACAGCAGCAGTTCGACAAACCACCAAAAAAAATTACCTAGCCAGGCACCATATACGGTACCATTCTAAAACCGCGCAAACGATCCAATCGAGATTTTCACCACTTTTTGCACTTTTTTGATCACCCAGTCTTCAGTTCATCAATAAAAACCAGACTGCGCGAATCTCATTATGATCACAATCGATCGGATATCTCCATATCTTGGTCAGATAGAGACCTCACTACCGGTTACGGCTTTTTGGATTACGGCTTTTGATCGTTCGATTTTGGTTGATCAATTCGATTTTGCTTTTCTATTCTTCGCTGCTCATCTCTCTGCAATTGCTCTAGCTCGCGCTGCTGTTTTTCATTCTCGCGTTGTGCTTCTTGCCGATTCTCTTCCTCTTTGAGGCTCAATTTTTTGTTGCGCTCTTTCTGGTCGGTAATACTTTCAAATTCGGCATTTACGAGTTTGTTGACTTCGCTCAATGAGCTCGGTATTGACTTAACTGAATCGCGAAGCAGACCGTCGACTTCAACCAGCGTATGTCGTGTTACCTCTCCGCTGGAAGTGATACTATAGGCGGTTGACTCCGCAGGTTTTGAATAGTCCAAACCGTTGCGAAATTGAATAAAATATTGAGAGTTGCCTTGGTTATCGGTTTGCATATCAAGAACACTCAAAAGCTTCGTGCCGGTTCGACCGCCGATATCCGAAAATCTTTCCACTCTTAGTGATTTACCTTCCGAATCGAATTTAAAAGAAAACCCCAGCTCTTCAAAAGTCTTGTTGATCGCACCTGAAACTGCATTAAGACGCCCCACTTCGGCGAGGCTCGTTGATGGTTCCGACGAGCTACGTTGAAGTTTCTGAAAACGCTTGGCGAAGTCAACAAAATTGCCTTCTAAGAACAGTTTTTCCAATTCATCGTACGTTTGTTTGTCAGACGGAATTAAGTCGTCAATTTGCTCTTCTAACTCCGTTGACTTCCAATCGCCATCGATCGATACATTCGGCGAAAAATTCATTGGTGTTTGAGCAGCCTTTTTTAGTGATTGCTTATCCCAGGTTTTTAAGACCTCGTCTGTGAATTTCTCATTAGCATTGGAGGAAGTTGAATTTAAATTCCCGAAATTTTCAACTGTATTTGCCTGATCAGGTGAGTTGGCTCTAGTCATTTTTGAACCCTTTTAGCGTTCCGGTCACAACCATTAGCGACTGTCAGTGCTCTGACACGCTTGTTCGTAACAGCGTGTTGCCTCCTGATATTTTTTTCTGGCTAGCTTAATTTCCGCATTTAGCAATAGGAGGTATCGATCGACGACCTGATCTGCCGTGTGATTGGCTAGGGAAAACTCAATGAACTTTTCTGCAGTGACGTATCGCCCGCGACAATACGCAAGCAGACCTTCACAGGCAGCGGTTGCATAGAGCCTCCTTTCGTCAAACTGCAACTCTCGCGCGGCCGAGAGTGCTCGCTTTGCCACAGGCAGTGATGATCTACCGGCGACATCCTCTGCGTTGAGCAGTATTATCGCAACTTGAAAGTAATCTCGCCATACACTTGAGCCGTCCATTTTTGGTGCCTCGAATTTTCACTAATCGGTTGATGTTTTAATGTCAATCTATCTCCGTGCTGGCGGCCGCAAGCAATTTCATATTGTTCACAGCCCTTTCGCCAACTTGCTTGCGATACTTCGAATTAGATAGTTGCAGTCCCGCCGATCGAAACTGTCCCTTGTTTACCAGTTCATTGAACGCGGTAAATTTGCTGAGCGTGTCATATCCCATATTGAATGCCAGATCTATTAATGCAGATTGTGCGGATGGTGGCATTTTGTCGTAATTGGGATACAGTCGCCTTGCCTCGAATAATGCTTTGACTGTGGAAATTTTCAACAGTTGCTCGGTCTGGGTTTCTGTCAGTGCTGGACGATCTTCATTGTTGCGAGAGCGCATCATCAAATCGTAGTCTACGCCCACTTTTTGGAGCAATTCGCGAGCTCCCGGAGCTTCGAGATTGGTGCCAACGCCGA
>JBBQFO010000069.1:0-22935 GCA_038322035.1 Candidatus Obscuribacterales bacterium | reverse complement strand
TATTCAAGTCTTGGCGCATTCCTGCTTCAACAAAAGCGTCCTCGTAAAATTGTTCTGCCATGACGAACTGCCCTCTATCGGCCAGTCTTTCTGCGCGGCTGAAGTGGACGAATGTCATTTGCAATCCAGTGCTTAAACGTTCCAATTTTAGTTCCAGTCTTGTCGCTAATGCAACTTCGCTTTCGTTGCGCAAGAAAACTGCATAGTCCCAGAGAAAGAACATGTAATCGTTGAAACCGACCGAGTTGTGCTGCATTCGCAGAGTTTTCCAGATCTCGTAAATCTGCCTGTAAATCATCGCTGCGATATCAGTCTTATTCATCAAAACATTGATGAAAGCCAATTCGTTCAAAGCACTTGCATAAGCAGGTAAATCTTTGCGAGCTTTTGCCGTCGCGGCCACCTTGTCGATGTGGCGCTTGGCCAGTGAAAAATCTCGCTTTAGTAGGGCGGTTTTCGTCAATGCACGTTGCCCCCAGCGATTGCGATCTGCTGGCTTCAATGCAGGCTTTGGTGGCAACGGCTGATAAGTGAAGTTGTTCGAATCGGAACCGATGCATTCGTAGCTAAACATGAGAAAAACCTCGGAGTGGTAAACAATCTGCACTTGCTTGAAGTGAGTTGATTGTCGTTCCAGTTCGAGGTTAATGACACGGGAAAAACCCTGAGCACAATGTTCCGAGAAAACTACATCAATCTTGTCGAGACGTCGCGGATATCAAATTGTGTTTTTTGCAGATCAGAGAAGGTTTTATCCAAGCTCTGGCACAGGTCATTGAATTGGCGCTGTGAGCTGCCGTCATTTATTCTTTTTAGATCGTCGACTTGTTTTTGAAGGTCGTCTCTGCTGCGAATCAGATCGGTTTCTCTTACGAGTAGATCACGCTTGCGTTGTTGCAACTTGCTCATAGTTACAGGATCAGAGATAACAGCCATGGCTGCTGGTTCAACGATGGCACCGATGGTGATCGTTACGAGCAAACTGGCTACGAATTTTTTGATTAGTTGGTTCGAGTTGTTTTTCATGAATTGCCTGCCTCCCTTCAGGATGTAGACAGAATACATTCTGAAATGGACTTGATGAAGAGCCACTTTTATGTTTTGATACCAGTCCACTTGGAGAAATGGTTATGGATTTTCTCGTAAATCTTGACCCGAATGCGTCCACTCCTATGCACCGGCAAATTTATGAAGAAGTGAGGCTGGCAATACTCTCGGGGCGCTTGTCAGCTGGGCACAAAATGCCCTCAACCAGGGCTTTAAGCCAATCCCTTGGCATTTCCAGGGCTACCGTGACAATGAGTTATGAGTATCTTCTCAGCGAGGGATACTTCGAATCCTTGACAGGGTCGGGCACTTACGTCTCTCGGCAGATACCGGAAGACCTCATGCAGGTCGATCTCGATCTGACTGACGAAGCCACCAGTGAGCTTAACCAGTCTTCCGAGACGATCATTCCAGCCCAACATAAACGGCTATCCTGGTACGGACAAACCCTCGCATCACGTAATTGGCTGGACTTTTCAGACACAGAACCGCGCATTCAGTTCACCTGGGGTCGCCCCGACTTGGACGAATTCCCGATGCGGATATGGTCTCAGCTGGTGACGAAATACCTGAACGAGCGCGACTTAGCCTCACTGGATTGCCCATTGCGGTCCAAGGGGCATCTGCCCCTCCGCAAGGCTCTGGCGGGTTACCTGGCCAGCGCCAGGGCGCTCCAGTGCGACCCCGAACGCATCGTGATAGTAAATGGATCGCAGCAAGCAATCGCTCTTGTGGCGCGCATACTGATAGATAGAGATGATTACGCAGCCATTGAAGAGCCTGGTTACCTCGGCGCTCAAAAGGCTTTGATGGCAGCGGGTGCAAATCTCTTGCCCATTCAGGTGGATCACGGTGGCGTCCGTGTTGAGGACCTGAAGAAGCGCTTTGATGCGTCGTCTGGATTGTCTGCGAAACTTTTATACGTGACGCCATCGCATCAATATCCAACTGGAGTGGCACTTTCTTTGCCTCGACGTCTCGACCTTTTGAAGTGGGCAGCACGTACTGGAACTTACATTATCGAAGATGATTACGACAGCGAATATCGCTATAAAGGGCGTCCCATTCCTGCGCTGGCAGGTTTAGACAAATTCGGATCTGTGATCTACATCGGTACATTTTCGAAGGTTTTGTTTCCTGCACTGCGTTTGGGATACATTGTTCTGCCTGAAAATCTCGTCGATGTTTTTGCTCGAGGCAAGTGGCTAGTCGACAGACATTCGCCACTTGTTGACCAGCAGGTATTGACGGAATTTATTACTGCGGGACATCTCGAGCGACACATTCGAAAGATGCGTGGACTTTATGAGCGACGCCGTAAACTATTTGTGGACAAGCTCAAAGAGACTTTTGGTAATCGCATTTCAATTCTCGGGGATAATGCTGGTATCAATGTTTTGGTGCGCTTTAATACCGAATGTGGTGATGATCAATTGGTTAGACGCGCGGAGGAACAAGGCGTTGGACTTTCTAGCACCAAAAAGTATTACATCGGACAACACCGTCCTCACGAGTTTTTGCTCAATTACGCCGGATTGAAAGAAGAAGATTTGTTGGAAGGCATCCGAGTCATTGCTTCCATTTTGGACGACCCTAGCTGATCAGCTTTGCCTCTCCCACCGCTCGCCAAGGGATCACTACTGGGCGGCACGATAGTGTGAGCAAGCAAACGCTCTTTGGGGTGATGTGGTAATAGGTCGCAACCGCTATCGTATTAATAAGTAGATAGACGATTTTCCCCAGGTGCTCTCGCAGTTTGGCTATGAAAACACGGCATAAATCAGGACATAGCATTGCTGAATTTGGACCAACGTTGTGGTTCGCGTTAATCATCGTCTTCTTTCCAATGATTACCTACTCAACGATTGGTGTTCGCTACATCTTGCTGATGAATGCCGCCAAGATAGCCGCCAGTCAGGCAGCGCAATGCCGAAGTTTCCAAACTGACAGTTCCTCGACGGAAAAATCCGCGGTCAACACGGCAAATTCTCTCGCCGCATCATCAATCAATTTTTTCACGGGCATTCACTTGCAGCAAGTGACAACAAGCATCGTTATTTGCCCGTACTCAAGTTCAACCGTAACGAAACGCACGACCCCACTGACGTCGCCGGCCAACGCAAGCTTTAACGCTTACGATGTGGAAGTGCTGCTGCTGGCGCAAATTGACCCACTGATCACCAACCGATCTCTAGCCAGCGCAGGCATTCCCGGTCTAACGAAACCAATGACTGTTGTGGCGAAATCTGATGTGGTCTTCGAAAATCCGCAAGGGTTAACGCAATAAATGCAGACAAGAAAACCACTATCGTTGATGCGACGAAAGGCACATGGAACCATGTTCATCGATCTGGTTTTGACGACCATGTTGGTGTCTGCACTTGGCGCCATTGGTGCGAACGCGGCGGTGATAATACTTGCCTGCAACATTAATGACGCTGCCTGCCGGGATGCTACCAGAGCAGCAGCTCAGACCACTAGTGCCACTCAGGCGCTCATGGCCGCACAAACTCAACTGACGATTCATAGCACTGGAAGTTCATTTGTCACCCAACCCGAATTGAGCTCCAGCAGTGCTCCCGATTTTGTCTACAACGACTACGGCGGCTCGCCGCCGCCAGACACTTCGTCATATGTGGCAGTGACGACCTCTGTCAACATCAGCATTCCAGCACCGATCATGTTCTTTGGAACAAGTCTTGGCTCTGGACCGATTTTCTACAGAAAGCGTTATGTGTTTCCGATCGTTAAAGAGCACTTTTATGGTTAGAAATAGAGGACGCCGAATCAGAGGTCAAGCTGTTTCAGGCTTAGTGGTGCTGCTAAGCGTGTTGGTCGTCGCACCAATTTCGATGTTCTCTTTCGAGTTCGGACGATATTGGCTGGCCCAGCAGCAATTGAAAACCTGCGTCGACTCATGCGCCCTGGCGGGCGCTGCCACTAATGCCAGTTCCAGTGGTGACCCGATGGTGACTCAGCTAAGTGCAATGGCCACCGCGCTCAACATGTTCAAGCAAAATGATGTGATCGGCACAAAACTGACAAACACGACTCAATCCTCGACTCTGGCAATGTCACCAAATGCTGACTCAGCCCAGCTCTTTTTTCAATTTTTAGACCCTGTTACCAAGGCGCCGGTGGCGCTCGGTAATGTTAGTGGAAAGATCTTCCGCGTCACAGCAGCTTACGGATTTACCCCTACCCTGGGCAAATTCGCCGGAATAATTGGTGTTTTCCCGATCGTCGAGTCGTCGAACGGTGGATTGCCCCAACTTGATGTCATTCTTTGCTTCGACATTTCGTCGTCGATGGACGACTTTACCGTGATTTCAGCAATAGACCGCTACAATAATGCCGGCGTTAATGGCTATGCGGTAATTGCTCAAGGTCCAATTTACACAGCCCTTCACTGCAGCAGCCCAACCGGCTCACCTGTGAACGCAACCTTTCCCCAAAATTTGGACGCTAGTGGTGGCAGCGCGAGCTCATACAGCTTCAGTGGTTCACTACGTGGCACCAATTGCGGTGCGACTCCACTGGGAGCGGTCTCCAGCAGCTTTACGGACATCGTTGTAAATATAGATGGTACGAATACCTTTTCGACTGGCACCATCGTCACGTACAACAGCACAGCCTACTCTTTTCCAGCTGGCTGTGTTGGTTGTCTCGTGGAAGCAGCGCGAGGAAATTTGGAGTCGACAACGGTTGCTACAAACGCCAGAGTTCCATATAACGCCTGGGGCATCACCCCCAAAGCTGGATATTATGCAGCATACAAGCAAGCTGCTTTTGCGCAGCGCCATCCACTTCAAGATGCCATAAACGCAGCTACTGATTTTTTTAGTCTAATGAATGTAGATTGTGATGTCCACTTTGGCTTGGTTACCTTCAGCAGTCAAGCCGGAACTTCTCAGGCAGCGACTGTACCAACTGATTATAGCGGTCTGGGCAATATTACCGACAACCCTGGTAGTTATTATTCAAACGCGAACCCCGCTGATCCCTACAGCCCGCTAGCACCAAATCCAATGGTTTCCCTAATTCCCACAGCCGGCCCGGCATACAGCAATTACTCAACGGTATCGTCTGCGGTGCAACCGCTGGTGGCATACGGCGGCACCAACATTTCCGGTGCGCTCTTTCAAGCGATCAAGCAAATGAAGACTGCTGCCCAAGGCGGTAGTGGACTGAGCAGAGTCGGAGCGACAAAAGCAATTGTCCTCTTTACTGATGGACTACCAACAGCTTCCAGCACTGGAAGCAGCCCTCTTCAAGATGCCAGAACACAAGCTTCCGCAGCAAGTGCAGCCGGAATTCCAATCTATACCATTGGACTATGTTTGGTTCCTTCGCTACAAGCATCCCAAACAGCTATTCTCACCGACACGAACACCAACGCAAGTAGCGGTGGCATTGCGGGAATATCGGGCAACGGAGCCAAATTTTATCAAGCAACGCAGGTTTCTCAAATCAATGCTCTTTTTCAAAATGTTGCTCGTGCACTGACACAATTAGTTCGTTAGCGAGAGTATCGTGAAATTCAAACTTGTTTTATTAGCTCCTATCCTTTCGATTATCGTTGCAAGTTCGGCAATGGCAGCCGATCGAGTCAGTGACAACGATATGACCCATGCGTATGAACTGTTGCAACGAGGAGACTACATTGGTGCTAGTCGAATTCTCAAACCGATGGTGGCGCGTCAATCAACAAACATTGTGGCCCGGCGATATTTTATCTACGTACTGCTTCAACAAGGCAAGATCAGCCAGGCAGCCGCTCAAATTCGAGTTATTTCGGCACTTGGGGCGCATAGCGCCTTCGATTATTGGTTGTATGCTGACAGCTATTTCCATGCGGGACAGCTAGCAACGGGACAGATGAGTTTGACCAAAGCATTTTCAACACTTAGCACTCCACCCATGTTCAGTTTCCTGAAGGGGTATTCGGAGAAAGTAGAGAAACAGATTCGCTCTGCTCAACCAGAAAAAAGGGAAACAAACAACCCAAAGGTGTTCCCTCCTACACCACTGGCAGCTAAGGCTGAAGCGTAAGCCGACCAGGCGGATCGTCTTTCTACTTGTGGATAGATAACCCATCTTAGTCCCGACTCGCACATCAGGGTTTACCCCATGTCAGCTGAAGCGGCAGATTGAGACAATTTCGTCAGTGGCACTTTGCCATCTTCAAGGCGTTAGAGTCGATCCCAAATCCGGCTTCCTAACTTTCCCAAAATATTGACAGTGTGAGCAAGTCGCTGTGCGGCATTGTAGAGGTTTTTGTATGAAAAGAAATCGAGTATCGGTAGCCATGTTGACTGCTCTAGCCTTGTGCGGAGTGGTGCAAAACTCATCACATGCTCAGGGCGGTGTTTTGCTTCCCGAGCCGACAACGGCTCCTGTGGTCAGGGTCGTGCCTAATGTTGTTGAGTACCCAGCTAAAAAAGTGGTTAGAACAGCGGCTGCCATGCCAACTCCACGAGGCGCCACACCAATGAAAGCGACTGGTCGCATCGTCCACATGCAACAAGTGACAAACGGTGTATTTGCGTCTGGTCCCGCACTTAGCCCTTCACTTGAGCCAATGAGTATGGGTGGGTTCGCTAGTCCAAGACCGCTCCAAAGGCCCCTTCCGGGCACCATGTCCGAACCATCATTAGTCATGCCCGGTAAATAGTTTCGAACCCGCATGTAGGTATTAAAAAATGAGTGCAGGCGAGGCGATTTTTAAAAAGACAGTGACAAGCCCGGTGCCACTAAAGGTAGTGGCACCCGCTTTGATTGCTACGGCTACTGAGCAGGTCTCTGAACCGAAGAAAGTTGTTCCGTACACTTGGATACTCAACCCCGCCGTTGATCTGTTCTTTTGCTGCGGCGGACTGCTGTGGCTAATGTACCTGGCCAACTTGTTGTTCCATTCACATTTGCCAATTGCCAACGGTCCCCTGATTTTACTGACGATCGCCGGCACGCACATCCTTAGTGAAACGCATACGGCAGCTACGCTTGAGAGACTGCATGAGAGTGAGCCGACACGCAAGGCTCTGAGCAGTTTTGGGTTGATTGCTTCTGTGGTTTGCTTCCTGCTTGCTGCTGCATCGCTTGTCACTCCTGGTTTGCCGGCCATTTTCGCGAAGATCTATTTGATTTGGATTGTGCAGCATTTCATGGCGCAGAGTTATGGAATTGCCCTTATCTACTGTTATAAGCGCAATTACATTATGAACTTGTGGGAAAAACGAATTTTCAAATTTGTTATAGATGCAACCATCGCTTATGGAATTCTCAAGCAATTTACCTTCAGAGAACGGTCAGTGGATAAGTTCATCGGCCAGACACTTCCCTTCTGGGGTCCACTGCCAGAGCCGATTTTCGCGGTGGCGGATTGGACTCTGAAGATTGCTGTTGTTGCCTTTGTAGCGATGATTGTGCGGAAGTTTATACTTGAGCGCAAAGTTTTTCCATTGCCTGCAGCCCTTTTGACTGTCACTGGAATTGCAATATTCACAGTGCCTAAGAGCGTTACGACTAGCTTATGGGTTTACGTGCCAGCCTTTTATCACGGCAGCCAATATTTGGTTGTCTCTACTTCATACTTTTTGAAAGAGCGTGGCTTGCCAGAAAACGTTAGCAGCGCGCAAATCGGAAAGCTACTGTTCAAGCCAATTACCTTCAAGTATTTTGCCACCTTATTCGTGATTGGTATTTTCATTTATGGTGGCTTGCCTGGTTTGCTTCAGGAGTTTGGTTTCGATTACAGAATTGCATTTGCGACGATATTTTGCGTGATCAACTTCCACCATTTCCTCATAGATGCCGCAATTTGGCGGTTGCGCGACCCCCGAGTTCGTAAGCTTCTTATCGCTTAAGAGCGGATATGCATAAGGTATACATTCGGCTCAGGCTTTAACCCCTCCTTAATTGAACCCTGTAATCATTATGGTTGTAGGGTTTCCTCGAAGGAGGGTTTTTATATGACAGTCTTAATTGGCAGCTGGGAATTTGAAGGGCCATTTAACAAGTCAAACGAACTGCGCTCGGAGCCAGGGTTGTGTGCGATTCTGCACACGGATAAAGACAACATTGAATTAGTTGAGATTGAAGAGACAGACTCGGTGAGAAAATTCATCGAGAAGCACCATAAGTATCATTTCTCCGACCGCATGCCGACCGATAATTTTGCCGTCGCTGTTTACTATTGTTCAGATTTGACCTCATCGCTGCGGCAAGGTTTAATCGATGAAGTCCTGAAAGAATTTGACCAGGCTGCAGAAGATGACTGGGTAGCTCATCCTGCGCCACTCTCTGTAGTTAGTTCCACTCTCTGTAGCTAGTTCTACTTTCTGTCTGCACGGTGACACTGTTTTCTTCTTCTGCCGTTTTGAGAGATAATCTTATACGGGGTAGTAGATAAAGCGCAGAATGAAAAAGGTAAAAATCAGGCTGAAAATGCCGAAAAGCAGAGGAAAAGGCTTGGAAGCACCAAGCCTTTTCGCTCTTTCTAATCAGCCCTTATTTGTAATAAAGGTCGCCGTGACGGAGTTCTTGTCCCCAGATCGTGCGTTCGCCTTCAATCATGCGCATCGCCTGATTGAGCAGGTCGAAGCAGTGGTTGATCTTCTGGTCAGCGCGAGCAATCAAGGCGATTTCGCTTGCTGAAAGCTTGTGGGTAGCGTGGTCGTTGGTCAGCTTCGGCTCCACCTGTTGCAAGGCGTAACCAGCGCTGGAAAGCATCTCAACGACGTCTGCCAGCATCAAATCGACGGTCGCGGTGATTTCATCCGCAACGCGCAGCCTTTTGGGCGATGGGCAAAGCTCGGTGGTGAGTTCGTCAGCGCGCTTGATTGCGCTTGCGACACGGCCGCGCAAGGCGGTGATGTTGTACTTGGTCAGAATCATAGAATTTCCTCGAGAGAGCGGTGGACTGCCGGATTGCAGACCACCTGGGTTGAAAATACTGCTACTAGCTGCGCTTCAGAGCACCGCTTACTGCGACGGGGAGTCCTGCAACGACAGCGTCTTGCCGTCGAAGTGATACGAGAGCGTTTCCCGCACAACGCTTTCGCCGAAGAAAATCCAGCGCTTCGAATGACGACGAGCCAGAACGGAACTGCCGGGTTTCATCGCTACAAGAAGGACAGTGTCGAATCCGATCAACGGCACGTATTCGGTGACGCCGGAGGCGATCGATGCGAACGGTTCTGTGGTGAACTCGACACACGAATAACCGCCGCTACCGATATCGAAAAAGACGAGGGCGCTTTCTTTGTCATTGGCACGTTCGGGAATCAATTCGAAGAAGCCGTCGTCACCGAGCCGCACCGAAGCGCGCAGGATTGTGATGCGACCGCCTGTGAATTTGACGTCGCCGTTGCCGAGTCCGACGCGAATCAGTTCGGGGGTGACGTTGACGATCATGTTTTCGTCGAGGCGTAGAAAACGGGTCTCGGCGTGAACGGTGATTCCATCAGTCGGAGTTTTGGGACGATGGTCCTTGATGTAAATCATCCCTGGCGCCATGCCATATCCGGATATGAACTGGCGGTCGATTTGCATGGTAAGGCATTTCATGATGCACTCCTTTCGTCGGTGTTGCATCTGTTGAATTTTGCCGAACCTGTGCACCGCAATTGGTGTCACTGCTCGGCGTTAGCTGCACTAAAGAAGCCTCATTCGTCACATATTAACTCAGCTCTGCGAGCGGTTTAGCTGACCCGTATGTTTTACTGCAACATCTGACGATGTCTTTTGCAGAGTCGGGAAAGCGGTCTCGCTTGTTGTTTTGGTTGGAGAGCCTGTTAATGCTGAAAAGAAATGAGTGCCCTTATGTAATCAAAATGCGTGCGGAATTAAAGCAGCCGCTCAACACGCGCCTGGTGGTGGTGGGTGGGGCTCAAGCGCACGGGCGCCCGAATGCCTGTAAATAAGAGCTTTAATGTAAGTCAGTTCTAATTGTGATCATATTGCGCGAACTAGGCTTTTAACTTACCTAGGCAAAAACGTCTGATTTTGCAGAATCCCCGAAGTGCAAGCCCTGTAAGCTTCTTGGTCATTTAGAGTAGCTGGCGTAGCGGGGCCAGTCTCGCGCTTGTGTGGACGGATCGATGCATTCCCCACGATATTACTTCATGAAGCCTGAAAGGACTACAGACTAATGGTCTTGCCCCGCTCGTTTACAATGCGAATTACAAATCTTCATAAGGTCGAGCTCACGTCAAAACGTTCGCAACACATCGACCGTCCTTGTCGGACATGATTGTGCTAGCAAGCGCGAAGTGAGCTTCAGCGGAACCAATCGTCGTTAGCCGCGTCGAATTTTAACAGCGCCTATGCACAGTACGAAATTGATGTCGATGAAGTTCGAGCGTTTAAAATTGCCTGGAGCGCGGTGAAGAGAACATATGAGAAAAAAGGTTACTAAACCAGTTCAAGGGAAATCGGATATCCCAGGCAAGATCGTGCCTGCGAAGCTCGCTGACTATCTGGAGATCATGACGATCGCGGCATTCCAGGCTGGCGTTAGTTGGGCGATGATTCGAAATAAGTGGGCAAACTTTCGAAAGGCTTTTGCGGACTTCGATCCAAATGTCGTCGCTCAATTCACTGAGGAAGATATTGCGCGATTAATACAGGACCCTGGCATTATGCGCAGTGAAAAGAAAATTCGGGGCACTGTGGAGAACGCTCGAATCATCCTCGAAATGGATGCGAAACATGGTGGATTCCAAAAGTATTTACGCTCATTCAACAACTATCAAAGTCTCAGTGCCGACATTCAAAAACGTTTCAAATATGTGGGTGAAATGAGCGTCTACTATTTTCTGTTTCGCGTTAGCGAAGCGGTTCCACCTTTCGACCCGTGGATAGTGACTATCGAAGGCGATCACCCTCGTATGCGGGAAATGGTGGAAAAAGCGGCAAGCGAAGCTTGAGTCTCTCTGCGTTAAATGTCGATGACTCTATGCGCTCTGGATTTTGTCCCATCGATTAGTATCGCGTTGGGGAGATCGGTGCTGTCGATTTTTGCTTTGGTTTCTTCATTGTTTCGACCACAGTTTTTGTGCCGTTCTAGTAATCGCGGCATCAGTTTTTCCATGGTTGAATCGATGAACCAGATTTCGTCAAATAAATTGCGAAGCTCGTTCCACGGTTTCTCGTCGATCAACAAATAATTGCCCTCTGAAACGATGATTTCGTGGCGCGGAGCAATCTCGATTCCATTTTCGATTGAGGCTTCGATTGAGCGATCGAAAAGCGGCGCGAAAACTGATTCGTTTGTTTCTGATTTGAGGCGCTTGATCAAGTCTACAAATCCCTGTCCATCGAAGGTTGCCGGGATTCCTTTAAGTGGTTTTAGTCCCATTTCGTCTAAGACTTGATTTGAGAAATGATAGCCGTCCATTGGAACAACGACTGCCACTTCTTTGTTCAGCACAAAGTTTATGCGATTCACGAGTTGAGCAGAGAATGTGCTCTTGCCTGAAGCGGGAGAGCCAGCCAATCCCAACAGGTATCGGCTTTGTTTGGCAGCTTTTGCGTTGAGAAGAACTTTTACGTATCTGTCGACGGTCTCGGGAGCAGCGACGTCAGTTTGAATCATGGCTAGTCCTTTCTCGCTGATTGCAATTGATCATGGCTGAGTCACCGTATTCGGTGCCATGGCGATTTCGGGGATACTTAGGGAGGTCCATCTAGATTGGGAGTCAATGGCGTGATTGTGCTGGTGGACTGCCATTCCACGTTGTTTGGTGTGAACAGATTGAGACCCAGTCCTCGTGTCTGTGTTGAAAATAGCGATGATCCGCTGTAAGGGTTACCGTAGCCGAATGGCGCCCCTGCGCCGGGAACACCGAATGGCGTAGCACCGCTGAATCCACCACCAAATGGAGCACCATATCCGAAAGGTCCGCCATAACCGCCGTTTGGTCCATAGCCGTATGCACCAGGCGTAGCCACGTTCAGGCGAATATTCCTACCAAGATTGATGCCGATTCCGCCACCAGCGTAGGGGTAACCGCCATAGCCGCCATAGCCTCCAAACCCGCCATAGCCGCCGAAGCCACCATAACCATAAGGTCTTCCACCATACGGCACTCCCGGCACACCAGAGAAGTTGTACGGTTGACCGTATTGATTGAACACCGGTGCTGGCAGGAAGTTGTACGCAGGTTCGCTGTAGACTTCAAGATTGCTGAAGTTTTGACGAACTCCGCCTGGCGCATTCCGGTCGATCATTGGAACGATGTGCCCGCTGGGATCTACTGGCACGCCGACATTGGACAAGTCCACCGGAATGTTTTTCTTTGGCGCCGCCTGTGGTGTCGGTGTTGTTTCTTCCATGAACATGCCGCCAGATTCATCCTTAATATCTTGTCCCGCTGCCAGACATTTCTGCGTTGTCGAGACTAGTACTATGGAAAGCAGAACGGCATAGAGGAGTTTTTTGATCACGGTTTCGATTCACTCTTGGAGTCGGAGTTTGAGTTTACTGTTGTTGCTGGAGCGGTTGTGCTCGATGTCGTACTTTCAATACTTGATGAATTGGGCGATGTTGTCGAGGTTGTCGTTGCCGTGCTGGCATCATCCGCTGGGCTTGTCGAGCTTGCTGATATGGATTCGGCCGTCACTACGCCGTTGTTGAAATCTCGCAACTTGGCAATTAGAACATTCATCGGATCAATGGAGTCGGCGGGCAGTTTGCACGAAACAGTTTTGCTAATGCCCATTTTCGTGGCAGTCACTTCGGCGCTCGCACCGTCTGGATTTTTGGGCTGAACGTGCGATTGCACAATTGTCACCCACATCTTCGCGTGCACTTTTAGACCCTTGATATTGTTGATTTGCAAGGACCCGTCTGGATCTTCCAACACATCAAATGTGACTAGCTTTTCAAGGCTCAGTTGGTCAACGTCCTTGTTGTCGATATTTTTGACGAACTTGTCGTTCAGATTCATTTGAATTCGATTACCTTGATCGAGCTTACAAATGCCGATCAGATTTACACCCGATTCTTTGAAGGCGTCGGCTACGGTCTTGTTGATTTCGTTGAACTCAACCGTCCGGTATACCTTGGCTAGAGTAGCTAAATCTGCCGCTAATTCAGGGTCGGCGCTGCCGTTGATTTTGTACAGCTCTCCGGCTTTCTTGAATGAGTCGGCCGCTTCGACGTACTTGACGTTTTTTTGATAACACTCGCCTAATCTTTTCAAGCTCAGTGGCATGGAGGGATCGCGCTCACCGCAGTTTTCTGCCTCGGTCACTGCTTTCAACCACGTCTGCTCAGCCTTGCTAAAGTCGCCCGCATCGATTGATTTCTGCCCAGACTCGCTCAATTTTTGCCACTTTGGGCAATCGGCGTTAGCGGCTGTAAGAGCGGATGCGAGCAGCAAAATGCTCAAGGTGGCGATCGTGTTCTTCATGAATCCTCTGGCAAACGAGCTAATATATTAGACAGTTCATCTTGAATACCCTGGACATAAGCGCCATCTGTTGGATATTCGGGTTCGAGCCGGTATCATATGTGTCAGTACTAATGATAGATCAATCGGTTAGTCGATGAGAGATTACATTCTTCTTTATATCAACGGCAAAGAGCATCGCATTGAAGGCGAGCAAGCATTTGTTCCGATCACTGATTATCTGCGCTACGAACAAGGTGCGTGCGGAACTAAAGTCGTTTGCGCCGAAGGTGATTGTGGCGCTTGCACCGCGTTGATAGGGCGTTTGGGTGAGAAGGGCATCGTCTATAGAGCGATCAACGCGTGCATTCAATTTGTTTATCAATTGGATTGTACGCATGTAATCACCGTAGAAGGATTGAAGTTGGACGAGCAGTTGAACGCGGTGCAGCAATCAATGGTTGATTGCCATGGCGCACAGTGTGGTTATTGTACGCCAGGTTTTGTTGTCGCTTTGTGCGGGATGTATAACCGAACGTGCCCAGTCGACCTGGATACGATTAAAGAAGAATTGACTGGGAATCTTTGTCGTTGCACCGGCTATGAATCGATTATGAAAGCTGGAATGGCTATTGATCAAGCGCGGTTGTTCAAGGCTGATCAACACTATCCACCAGCTGAGATGATTCGAGTTTTCAAAGAACACGCCAACAGTCCGATTCTGATCGCAGCTGGTGAACGGACTTTCTGTAATCCTGTCAATGTTGGAGATGCAGTAAGGTTTAAAGCAGACAACGCCGGTACTGTCATCGTATCTGGTGGCACCGATGTTTCCGTGAATGTTAACAAGCGTGGCATCACCCCCGCCAATTTGCTCTCCACATCCAGTCTGCCTGGTCTAAGCGAAATTCGTGTCACGGATAATGTTTTGGAAGTTGGGGCAAAAGCGAATCTACGAGACCTCGAACTGTTCGTCAAAGAGCTCATCCCTGAGTTTTATAAGATGCTTTGGATTTTCGGTTCGCCCCAGATACGGTGCGCTGGAACGCTCGCCGGCAACATTGCAAATGCTTCCCCGATTGGCGATACGATTCCGTTTCTGTTCGTCGCCGATGCCGAGATTGAAGTAATCGGAGTGGCGGGCGCGCGTCGAATCAAAATCAACGACCTCTATGTCGGATACAAAACTCTGACGCTGGCGGCTGACGAGTTGATCACCAAAATTTTCATTCCCGTGCCTGAAAAGAGCGATGTCCTCAAGATCTTCAAAGTCTCGAAGCGCGAACAGCTGGATATTTCATCTTTCGGCGCAGCCATCAAGTTGAAGCGGGACAATGGCAAGATCTCGGATGTGAAAATTGCATATGGTGGCATCGCTGCTACTGTTGTGCGCATGAAGAAGACAGAAGAATTTCTTAACGGTAAAGAGTTCGCGTTGAGCACGTTTAGAGATGCCGGCGCAATAGCGAAGAGTGAGATTAAGCCACTGTCTGATGTGCGTGGAAGTAGCGATTTTAGATATCAGTTGGCTGAAAACATTTTGCTCAAATTCTTTTATGAAACCGCTGACGAGAGGGAATTGGCATGTCTGTAGTCGGCAAAGATATTCCGCATGACTCGGCTATTGGTCACGTCACGGGCGAGTCAATTTATATAGACGACATACCATTCCAAAAAAATGAACTAGTTGTTGATTTTGTCGGCAGTCCAGTTGCGCACGGAAAAATCAAATCTGTCGATTTTACTGAAGCCGCCAAGATCCCTGGCGTGGTCGGTATTTACACCTATATGGACTTGGGTGGAGTCAACCTGTTTGGTCCCATCCTACAAGACGAAGTTCTGCTTTGCGAAGATCACGTTTCCTTCATAGGTGAACCGATAGTTGTAATTGCTGCTGAAAACTATAAAGCTTTGAAGCAGGCGAAGCAGGCTGTAAAGCTAGACATCGAGGAGCTGAAGCCGATCTTGACGATCGATGAAGCGAAGGCAAAAAATGCATATATCGACAAAACCTATTCCATCAAGCGCGGTGACATAGCAAGCGCATTTAAAAATGCCAAGCATGTGATTGAGGGAACCTTGATCACCGGTGGACAGGATCACTTCTCGCTTGAGTCTCAGGCGGCGATTGTCTACCCCGGTGAGCACAATCAAATCGTCATTCATTCTTCGACGCAGGCGCCCAGTGAAGTGCAACAAGTGGCCGCGCGAGTTCTTGGATTGCAACATAATCAAGTCATTTGTATTACCAAGCGAATGGGCGGCGGCTTCGGCGGCAAAGAGACTCAAGCTACTCACCCAGCCGTGATGGCGGGGCTCGTCGCCTTGAAAACAAAACGTCCAGCGCGCATTATTTACTCTATTGATGACGATATGAAATTCACTGGTAAGCGTCATCCATTTCAAAATGATTATAAGGTTGCGTTTGACGAAGAAGGTCGAATTCAGGGTTTGGAAGCCCGTCTATATACAGATGGTGGTGCCGCCAACGATCTGTCTACAGCCGTTCTTGGGCGTGCTCTGACACATTCTGATAACGCTTATTTCATTCCGAACATGGAAGTGTACGGCTATATTTGTAAGACGAACTTTCCTCCGAACACCGCCTTTAGAGGCTTTGGCGGGCCTCAAGGTTGCATCTTGATTGAAAACATCATGGAAGAAATTGCTTCTTATCTGAAAATCGATGCTTTCGATGTGCGTTTCAAAAACTGCTACGGCATCGAGGATCGCAACACCACTCACTATGGTCAATTGATTGAGAACAATACCTTGCCTAGAATCTTCAGCGAGCTGGTCGAGACTTCAGACTACAAGGCGCGGCTGGAACAGGTGAAGGAGTTCAACTCCAAGTCGCGCACGCATTTGAAGGGCATTTCGCTGACTGCAGTGAAATTTGGAATTTCATTCACGAATAAATTTTTGAATCAGGCCAACGCGCTCGTAAACATCTATCTGGATGGCTCAATTCAAGTTTCGACCGGCGCAACCGAGATGGGACAAGGCGTCAATACGAACATTCAACAGCTAGTGGCTGGCGAGTTTTCAATTGATCCCAAGCACGTCATGGTGATGACGACTTCCACAGAAAAGAATAACAACACTTCCGCAACAGCAGCATCTTCCGCGACCGATTTGAATGGAAGTGCCGCAGTCAATGCTTGTCAGAAGCTGAAGCAGACTCTAGCGGAATGCGCAGCGTCCTATTTTGCCGGTAAAGAAATTGGCATCGGTAGCTATCCTGACAGTATTGTATTTGAGAATGGTTGTGTTTTTGACGCTCGAAGACCTAACAACTGTCTGGCTTTTCCTGACCTTGTGGTAATGGCTTACCGCGAACGTCGCAGCTTGGGAGAACGTGGACATTACATAACGAAGGGAATCGATTTCGATTGGAGTGTCGGACAAGGCAGCCCATTTTTGTATTTCACGAACGGCTGCGCGGTCTCCGAGGTCTTGATAGATAGGTTCACCGGGCAGTTGAAAGTCGAGCGAGCGGACTTGTTGATGGACGTCGGCAAGCCGATCAATCCTGGCATCAACCGGGGACAAATTATCGGCGCCTATGTTCAAGGACTTGGTTGGGCCAGTATGGAAGAATTGAAGTACTCGGACAAAGGCGATTTGTTGGCACATTCTCCGACAACTTATAAGATTCCTAACATCCATGATGTGCCACCAATTTTGAACGTCAATATCATCGACAACGATACGAACACAGTAAATGTGCGCGGTACCAAGGCAGTTGGAGAGCCGCCTTTCGTTCTCGGGATTTCGGTTTGGACGGCAGTTAAACATGCGCTCTCATTCGTGTCCAACGACGAAATTCCGAAACTGACTTTGCCAGCCACTAACGAACAGATTCTCTCGCGATTGACTGACTATCAAAATACTAAACAAACTAAACCAACAAAGGACAGAGCGGCTGCGCTGGCGCCCTGATTTAACTTGATTACATACTACGAAAAAATGAATGATTTGCTTTTGGAAAATGTTCCATTCGTCAGTGTAACCGTAGTTGACACCATAGGCAGTGTGCCTAATCAAACCGGAGCCAAGATGTTGGTGACAGACGAAGGTCTGTTCTACGGCACTGTCGGCGGCGGCAAAGTCGAGACTCGTGCTATAGCCGATGCACAAAAAATGTTGAAGCCAGAGAATAATTTGAAGCATGACAATAACACAAGGAATGCCTTTGCCAGCTGGGCTCTTGATAAAGATCTCGGCATGACTTGCGGCGGTTCAGTGAAAGTGTTTTTCGAAGCGCATAACACAAATCCATGGCGTGTCACTATATTCGGTGCCGGGCATTGTGCTAACGCTCTGGTCAATATTTTAATGACCTTGGACTGCCGGATTACTTGTATAGATCCTCGGAAGGAATGGCTTGATAAGCTTCCTGAAAACACCAAAATATCCAAAGTTATGTCGTCGGACATGCCATCCAAGGTTGACACTATTCATGACGACTCCTTTGTCGTTCTGATGACGATGGGTCATGCCACCGACAAACCAATTCTCCTGAATCTGCTCAGGCGTTATCCAGGCAAGAAGTTTCCTTATATCGGCGTAATTGGCAGCAAAGCGAAGGCAGCAATCTTGGTGAAAGATCTGGCGGGCGCAAACTTACCGGCGTCGCACGTTAACCTCTATTACTGCCCCATGGGACTTCCGTTCGGTAGCAACCATCCTCAAGAGATAGCTGTCAGTATCGCCGGGCAGCTTTTGCAAGAAAGAGATAAACTAAGGAAGCCCTCAACGGTGGAGTTAGCGGATTCGATTACTTGAGATGAGCGTTAGTAGAAGATCTCGTTTAATAAGTTGGGCGGCTTGCCGCATAGACAATCCTAGGATAATTACCTTTGTCGTGGTCTGCGCTACGGGCACAGTGCTGTGCGCATCAGCGATGGCAGCACCGCTTGCAGATTCGACTTTCATCCACGAAATGGTGCCGAAAAACGCAGCCCAGTTGAAGGCAAAAATTGCCGAACTAGATGGCATCATTTTGCAATCGCCAAAAGTTGCGAAGAACTATGCGCTGCGTGGAACTAATTACAACACGCTCGGCCAACATGGACAGGCATTGTCGGACTACGATCACGCCATCAAGCTCGAGCCGAAGAAGCAGCAGTGGTATGAAGAGCGTTCCCATGTTTATTTTCGCCTGTTGCGCACGAACGATGCGGTCAATGATCTGACGAAAGCGCTCGAGCTCGGTCCTGGGTCAGCTAAGATCTACCTGGCTAGAGCGCGGGGTTATGAGCTTTTGCACGATTACGCGAAGGCTCTCAGCGATGCCGATAAGGCTGTTCAAATGGCTCCGAAAAGTTCTGACGCTTACGTGATCCGTGCCAATTCCAACTCTCGCTTAGGCAATATGGAGCAGTGTGTGGCTGATTGCACATCGGCGCTCGCTATCAAACCGCAAAAAGCCGAGGTCTATTACATTCGCGGAAAGGCTTACGCTCAGCTACAAAAGAAGGAGCAAGCGGATGCCGATTTGCTGCAGGCTCAGAAGATGGGATTGCAGTAACAGTTATTGTTTGAGTGCAGTCATTGCCGGCGCGCAGTTATTGTTGGCGTGCCGGCACGACGATTGGAAAACCCAAATCGTCGAACGAATCATCGAGACTCATGCGATGGCTCTCAGCGTGTTTAAGCGCATCAATAGCTTGGTTTGTGGAAATCAGTTGGTGGCGCAGTAGAAACTGGCAACGTAATGCCGAGAGAAGCGTAGCTTCAGAAATTACACCAGAGAGCACGAGCATCTTTCCGATTACTGATGGATACTTTGCGCTCAACGCGATGGCGTGTTGAATGTCGTTCTCGTTCACCAAGCCGCACATCTTGAGCAGTTCGCCCAGTCTTACGGTATTGCTGTCCGGGCTGACCTTATCAGAATCGGTGCGACCGGTAATTGAGAAGCTGTACAGCGTATCAGTTGCACTGTGCAACGTCAGGGTGCCATCGCATACGAGTTTCTGCAGATTGAGCGCCAGGTCTAAAACTGATTGTGTGAGAAGACCTAGTTCTATTAGAATTTCGCCGAAAGGTTTCTGTTTGGTAATGCCGTATTCCAGTGCATTCAAAATGTCTGATTCATTGAGAATTCCGGAGAGCATGAGCAGCTCACCCAGACGGATTTGTTTCTGGCTGGCCTGACCGCTTGTGCCGAGTGCCTTGTTGGCGGCTGACTTTTCTGGATTTGGATTAAGCGTTCGCAGCGCTTGGCTGTAAGAAATGCGTTCTGCGCGAAAGGCTTTTTGCACTTCCAGGGCGCCATCGATAGTTTCCTGGGGCAAAACTCCCATTAACACCAACATGCGTCCGATCGGCTGTCCGGTCTCGTAACCTGCTCGCTGGGCAAGGTCGAGCTGCTCCTGGGTAATTAGGCTGGAATCTAGTAGCATCGTACCGAGTCTACTGGCTGAGGCTGATGCCTGCGTGCCGGTGTAGCCAGCCGTGAGCAGGGCTTCGCCGAGATCGACGTTTCTGGTGCGAACGAATTTGTATGCCTCAATCGCGGTTGGCAAGGGTAGCCCCTTGTTCTTGATCAGAGACTGGAGTTCGAGGGCGATGTTCAGTTCGTCTTGAGTCAGGTAGCCGTAGAGAACCAGGGCGCGACCAAGGGGGAGGGCGACTTCGCCCGCCATGCGGATTGCCTCAGCAAGCTGATCTCTATGTACGATTCCAAGGGCTTGCAGCATCTCGCCAAGCCTCATGTCTTTGTCAGCCATCCGCCTCCGCACATGGGTTGTGTTCGGATTGTCCGTACAGCACAGCTGCCGACTACCTAGTGTCCTCCAAGATTGTACCCGCCTTGAGGGAGTAAGTTAAACGTGAGGTGACGATGCTTTGAGCATCCACGATCAGCGTGAGCTCTAAATCAATTTATTGATGCCACTGAATTTGGTGCGCCTCTTTAGCTTTTTTTCCAGCATTGAGTTTCTGATCACAGAAGAGTTAGTAACTTTTCGGTAAGTTGTCGCTGTTAATCTCCTCATACTGGACCGTTTTACTACTGATTCTATTTATCGATCATCCGCTGGTTCGCTCCTCGAACCTCGGATCTAGAGGACTGCATGACTCGCGAAGCCGGAAGTCGGTTAGAAGGAGGCGATAGCGCTCGTGAGAGCAGTGATCGCGGAGGCGAACAAGCTGCCTCTTTGTCGCGCGAAGTCACCGCAGGCTTCGAAACCACTGCCAAGAGAGGGAACGAGCCAGCATCAGGTTCTCTCAATTTTGACAAGCCGATTTATCCAAATCAACAATTTGCTGGATTGAGCAGCGGAACCATGACGGATGCCAGTGGTCCGTATAAGACTGGCGATCCGAAAGGCAAAGGCGATGCTCCTGATACTGTTGTTGGCAAATCCAGTATTCAAAATGAAGGCGGCGGTTATACCGACACTTCGATTCACTCTGGCGGATCAGTCGAAACGACCACCTATAACAAAGATAACCAGGCGATAAAGAATCGCACTCAGAATCCTGACGGAAGTTTCAACCAATCAACGCTCGATAAGAACAACAACGTCACCGTTCGAGAACAGCAGTCCGATGGTGATTTTACTGAGACAACAATTGGAAATGACGGCAAGGTTACATCAAAGGCTCGTGTTACCAACCAAGATTACAGTGTCACCGATTCCGTCACTGGTGCTAATGGTGTCACCGATAGCACCACCAGCAAAAACGGCAAGCTGATTGCTAAGAAGTCAGAGAACGCTGATGGAAGCTACACTGAACGCAAGCTCAATGCCGACAATTCTGTAACTTTCCACGATCAAAAAGCAGACGGAAGTTATGTCGAAACTCGCAATGATAAAGATGGTTCGGCAAAGACGATACATCAAGTCGATGGCGCTGGTGGATCCACAACCAAGAGCTACGACGCACAGGGCAATCTAGTAAAAGATAGGACCACTGAGGCTGATCGAGGATTTGTTGAAACTACTAAAAATAAGGACGGCACCGAAACCAAACACGATCAGAGACCAAATGGTGATTTCTCAGAGGCAACTTTCAACGAAAATCACGAATTAGTTGGCCCTGTATTCGATGCTAAAGGCACTGCCACACCAGAGTTTGTCAATAAAGTGCGAGAGCAAATCGCCAAGTTGCCAGAGGGCGTTAAACAAACCTTGGCTCAGGATCGCGCTCATATTCTAGCGACAGGAATGATGGAGGACGCCAGTCCAGAGTTGGCTGGAAAGCAGCCACGAGGACACAAGGAGGGTACTACATGGAACGATCTTGATGGCGGACAAATTCCAGATACGAAGCGAATCATAGTGGCAGAACGCTCCAACGATGGATTGACGAAGCCGGATCGTGCCGAGGGCGTTTTCAATCATGAGACAGGACACGGCTTAGATCAGGCTTTGGGCTACGCTTCGAACAGCCCTGAGTTCATTGCCGCCTACAATAAAGATGTCGCTGCTATGACACCAGAGCAAAAAAATAGAGAAAAATATGAACTGCAAGATGGAGCCGCCGGTCGCTCCGAAACCTTTGCAGAAGTGTTCGCTTCGGTTAACGGCTCTTCTTGTATTCCAGACCAGACCGCGAACCGAATCACTGACTACCCGAATGTGACGGAGTACATGAAGAAAAAATTGAAAGAATTACCGCAGTAAATAGCTTGACTCTACTTACCCAGGAAATTTCGCACTCTGTCACGCAAATCCGGCATTCCGGCCTGCCGCACTTGTTGCTGATGATATAGGTTGACGGCATCACTGTTGCTTTTCGCCTGCAGCTCTTTGTACTTCATCAAATCCTTGATTGACTCATTATTTCGTCCAAGGTTTTTGAAAACTCTAGATCTGAAGCTGTACAGAAAATCGATACTGGGATCAAGCGCGATCGCTTTGTCGATACTTTCAAGTGCCCTATCCCAATCATCTTTCTGGGCGTAAGCAAGCGCCTCGCGAGCGTTCGTCGTGATTCTGTCGCTCACACTTTGAGGAGCGACGGGTGGCTTGGTGAACTTGCTGTTTGGCAAGGAAATAGTCGGTCCTGGGGTTTCCATAGGATTTGGATTCGGCATCATTTTGTTCCAGTCAGAAGCCCTGGAGATTGGCGCTGGATCAGTTTGCCCACGGGGCGGTTCGGCGGAAACGACTGTTCCTGAGCCTAACGACGTAAGTATTCCGGCGACAATTACTCTTTTCATGTGCAGTTCCTTCAGGAAGTTTTGTTGGACCATTTTCGCAGATCGGTTGCATGGTTGTCACGTTCAATATTAGCTTGGACTTTGCCGCTGGCAGTGGTACAAGAAACAATGAGCGACGTTGCCGATTCGATTGTGTCGAATCACATTCAAGAGGTGTGCTTGAGACGAGTAAAATTAGTTCTGTTGGAGTCGCTCCTTTGCCTTTTTTTCTTGACTAATAATTCGTCTTTGTGCTGTCATGCTCAGGCTAATCTTGATGCTGCTTGCAGGCAAGTCGAAAACCAAATGCGTGTGGGAAATCTCGCTTTGGCTCTC
>JBBQFO010000068.1:0-23398 GCA_038322035.1 Candidatus Obscuribacterales bacterium | reverse complement strand
CAAATTTGTAGCAGAAAGGCCAAAAGATCTCGAAGAGGTAATCGAACGGTGTTTAGAAAAAGATCCCAGGGTCCGCTTCGATACAGTAGCAAAGCTTCTTGAAAGACTGGAAGTTTTTCCGAGAAGAGAAAAAATGCAAATTGCCGCTATCCTTGCCGCCAAGCAGAAGAAGAAGTTCGCAATGATCGGAGCGGCTGTTGCAGCAGTCGGAATCATCTGCGCTATTGGATACATGGCGCTAAATCACTAATGCAGCAGCTCCCTAAGGAATATTACACTCCACTTTAAATACAAATTTTGACACAAGCAAACAACGATCACCCTAACTCCTCTCGGGCAAACAAAAAGTCCGATCCCTACGTTGGCAGGGTAGTAGGCGATAGCTATCAGATCCTCACGCTTCTGGGACAAGGCGCGACGACATCCGTATATAAGGCGAAAGACACAAGGCATGATCGTTTCGCTGCCGTCAAAATTTTGCATTTTCAATTTGGATCAAATGAAGGAACTGTAAACCGGTTCAAACAAGAAACGAAAACTATAGGACTTCTCAGCCACGTCAACATCGCCGCTTATTACGACAGCGGCATCACGGCAGAAGATGAGCACTATCTTGTTCTAGAATTTGCAGACGGCAAAAATCTCAAACAATTGATTCAGGAAACTGGTGCAGTCAGTTGGAAACGAGCCATCCACTTGTTTCTGCAAATATGTGCAGCACTCGGCGCGGCCCACAAACTCGGAATTGTCCATCGCGATCTCAAACCTGCAAACATCATCGTGACGAAAGACGCACAGGGAACTGAAGTAGTAAAACTTCTCGACTTCGGCGTGGCCAAACTACTCTTACAAGGAGAGACTTTTCAAACGAAAACGCAGACTGGAGAAATGCTAGGTACGCTTCTCTACATGAGCCCGGAGCAATGCCTGGATCAAGATCTAGATGCTCGCTCAGATATTTATTCACTAGGTTGTGTTTTGTTCGAGGTGTTGACTGGCGTACCACCGTTTGCGGCACGCACCGCATTTGAAACGATGAACTTGCATTTGACAGGTTTGCCGGAAAAACTGGCCAAGGTGAGACCTGAACTCAAATTTCCGAAGCATCTTGATTCTTGTATTAACAAAGCTCTTGCAAAAGATCCGAAACGTAGATACCAGACAATCACGGCATTCGCCGAAGACCTGAACAAGATCGATAAAAACTTGCCAGTATCTTTAGAGCACACAGTGTCAACTATAACGATTGATGCGCAAGAGAAAAAACGAATCAGGCGTCTTCAGATTGGAGTCAGTTCCTTAATAGCCAGTGTCATTTTTATAGTGTGTAGCACGCACATACCAAGTTTGGTGTACGGTTCAATTCCGTTCCTAGGCATCTTTACTTTCCTCTGTTTCGAAGAGTGGCAGTCATTCTCCGCCAACAAAGCCAAAACCAAACCACAAGTGGTGAAAAAAATTTCGACAACGAAGTATGTTCAGAAACATGTTGTTTATGAAGAACGAGATAAATTTGACGTTGAAAACTTTGCGAAATCTGTTTTCGATCGCGTGGATTTAAATAAAGACGGATATATTACCAAAGGCGAAATGAAAGAGATGTTGAGAGACGACCGTTCCGGTCTATCCCTTCATGACGCGACCTTCATTCAATTCGTTTTAGAACATTACTCGGACTTCAAAGAAATTTTTGACGATCAAGAAGAACAAGTCGGCATTTCCAAACAAGAAATCTTGGAATTTGCCCTTAGTATTCCTGAAGCAGGATAGCTCATCTATAAATCCTGCACAAACCAGGAGCAATGAACTCTGCTCCTGGCTGATACTTGGGATAAAAATTGTTTGGGCAAGCGACTCTTATGTTTTAGATTATCTAGGAAACTTGTGGCCAAAATGTGGTGATCTGGAAGAATTCGTAAGATTCAAAAGTATTCAATAGAGCTTGCCTCGAGGACATGGGCATCCCCGAATTTGGGCACCTGCGGCATGTGGGATAATAGCGGACGACCGGTAACTGAAACTGGTCCCTTTTTCCTGCAGGGGTGGAGTTGGAACCAAACAATCAAACTTTAGAACAGTTGCAACTCATCTTCTCGCATCAATTGTTTGCGTTCGGCAAGTCGCACTTAAGCGTCTGGACTGCGCTCGTTCTCACGTTCAGTTTCACAATTTTGTGGTATGCCACCAAATTGATTGAAAAGATGCTGGGAAAATTCACAATCTTTGATCCCTTCGGTGAAACTTTCAAGAGGCGGATGATACTGCTTGCGAGAGCTTCATTGTGGGCTGCCGGCGCCATTTGGATAATTGATCTGTCTGACATAAACATCACAGCGGAGCAAATACTAGGCTATTTTGGCAACCTTCTGAACAGCCCCTTCATACACTTGGGCAAGACACAAATCACTTTGTGGACGATTATTTATGTCGGCTCGCTCTGGAGCATCCTTGTAATTGCCACAAACCGCTTGCAAAACTGGTGTGTAACACGGCTGCTGGCAAGACCTGGTATTGAATTTGGTGCAGGTCATGCCATTTCGGTGATCGCAAAATACATCGTTGTATCGGTTGGATTTGTCATTATTTTGCAAAGCGCCGGAATAGACTTGAGCGCAATCACGGTGCTTGCGGGCGCGTTGGGACTTGGTCTCAGCTTCGGCTTGCAAAACATCACCCAAAACCTTGTTAGCGGTTTGATTGTATTAGTTGAGAGTCCCATCAAAGTTGGAGACCGCATTGAAGTAGCTGGTATCACCGGCAACGTCACGAAAATCGCCTTACGTGCCACCACGATTTGTACTAACGACAATATAGAAATCATAGTTCCCAATTCTCAATTTATTAGCAGCAATGTTATCAACTGGAGCCACTCCAGCCGCGATGTGCGTGTCTCTCTGCCAATCGGCGTTGGCTACAACTCCGACCCTGAAGAGGTGAGAACGATTCTGATGAAAGTGGCTGCAGAAAATGAAGGCGTATTAGCAGATCCAGCGCCTAGCGTCATCTTCCAAAACTTTGGAGACAGCTCACTGAATTTTGTCTTGCGCGTTTTTACACGCACGTTCATATCAGCACCTGCAGTTTTACAAAGCGATCTAAACTTCGCTATCTTCAAGGAATTCAAAGCACATGGGATAGAGGTTCCGTTCCCTCAGCGCGATTTGCACATCCGGTCAGCAGTGGAGCTGGTTAGTCTAGTAAAAACAGGGAATCCAGTCGAAACAGATGGATCAGCCTCAGAAGGAAATAAGCATAATATGGTCGCCACCAAAGTGAGTGAATCATAAATCAAACTCTGACTAAGAGTTTTCCGAGATTCTTACCTTCGAACAAGCTGTTGAGAGACTCGGGCAACTTTTCAAATCCTTCCACGATGGTTTCTTCAAACACGATTTCTTTTTTGCGCACCCATGGCGCGACGATTTTGGTCATTTCATCCATTCTCTGGGTGTAGTCGCGTGCCAGAATTCCCTGTACCGTGGCGCGTTGAAATAGCAAGTGCTGCAAGAATCTCGGACCTAAATCAGGATCGTCTAATCCACCGTCATACTGACTGATAGCGCCGCAAATGATCACACGTGCGCGGAGCTTTATGTTTGGAATAATCGCGTCGGTAATCATGCCACCGACATTGTCAAAGTAAATATCGACACCATTTGTTAGCCTGACGATTTCATCGGAGAGTATTTCGCGACTACTAATACTCTTGTAATCGATGGCACCATCAAGGTGCAATTTTTCAGTTAGGAAACTACATTTAGCCGCTCCACCGGCGATACCAAACACTCTGCAACCGGCGCGTTTTGCAAATTGTGCCACGAGCGAACCAACTGCGCCTGCGGCTCCAGAAACAACAACTGTTTCACCAGGACGTGGTCTTCCAGCTTCCATCAAACCAAACCAGGCAGTCCTTCCAGGCATACCGAGCACACCTAGCGCGGTACTGACTGGGGCAGCTTCCGGATCTAACTTCTGAAGTTCACTGGCATGACATTGCGCATAGATCTGCCAACCGTTATAGCCTAAAACCCAATCGCCCTCATTGAATTTTTCGCTGTTGGTTGCAACGACTTGACCAACGGTGCCGGCGCGCTGCACGATACCAAGTGGATGCGGAAGATCGTAGGTATTTCGCTCGTGTTGTTGGATGCGCATGTACGGATCGACGCTGATATAGCGGGCTTGAACGACGACTTCATTTGCAGCAAGCGCACCCGAAAGTTCAGTTTCGCGCAAGTCAAAATGTTCTTCAGTAACTCTGCCAACCGGACGTTTGACATAGAACCACTGGCGATTTGGGAAAGACCGGAGCGTTTGCGTTTGCATTAAAGAGCCCTCGTTCTAAATTAACAAAGTCGAATTGCCATAGCTTACACCGTTAGGACCCGATTACAGATTCTATTCAATGTTTCAATGCTCTCGTTGCAGCGATCAGAGTTTCTCGCGCAGAATCCAAATCAAGTTTGGTTATGTTTGGATCGAGTGTTCCCAGAATCTTGATTGCTTCCTTGCTGTCTCTTTCTGCGGCGAGATAATCATGCAGAGCCAAGTATGAGTTAGCGCGACGTTCATAGGCAGTAGCAAGAAACAATACAGCCTTGTTTCCCGTATACCTCAGTTCTTCGATTTCATTAGTGCACGCCTCAATACAGTCTTTATATTTATGCAAAACAAGGTACGCGAATGTTATTTCGTTCAGAGTCACGGACGTTTGAATATGTTCTTGCAGACCCTTAGAGAGCTTCAGTGAGTCTTGGAGGAGTGGGACACAAGCTTCCACTTTATCTGAAAATAAATAATTATGGCCCAATCTACACTTAAGATTTGCTAGTTGTGAGGGATCCTTGGATAGAGGAATTGCGCTTCGCAATTCACTAGCCTCACCGACAACATCGTTTTGCCATTGATAAGCACGCGACAGTTTGTCGTGCAAAAGAAGCAAACTCTGGGCATCATCAAGTTTGTTTTTTTCGACGTATGCTAACGCCTCTTTAAATTTGGCAATTGCTTCAGGATATCTTTTTTGATTGAACGCCACTTCACCATCAAATTTCAATCGATCAAGTGTGAGATCAGGGCTTGAATTACTGGTTATTGCCTTAATATCAGATTTTGGTTTAGTTACTTCCAACTCGTCTTTTACAATCAACACCCCCGCAACAAGCAACATCCCCATTGCAATGGCAAAAAAGACCATTAATCTCGTGCGTGGGATGATGCCACCATTTTGGGGCTTGCGGCTCGAAGACGAACTCGCCAGAGAGGAGTTCTTACCAAGAGAAGATTTCACGCTGGGCGGTGAAGCCGACGATGATGATGCTGCGGAATCCAGAAAAATTGCCAGATCGGTCTTTAAATCCGCAACACTGCTATATCGCAATGCCGGATCACGCGAGATCGCCTTCATGACTATTGCTTCGAGCGTTGGGGAGAGTCGAAGATCTGGTCTAGTCTGGGTGAAAGTGGGCGGATCTTCAGTGGCACGCTTGAAGATAGTTTGCATCGCGTTCGTCCCCACATGTGGTGGCGTTCCAAGAAGACATTCATACATCGAGGCACCAACCGAATAGATGTCTGAACGCAAGTCGGTGCTATTTCCTGCACATTGCTCAGGACTCATGTACAGCGGAGACCCGAAGACCTCGCCAGTTTTAGTGACGCCTTGATTTTTTTCATCCTCAAGAATTTTCGCTATTCCAAAGTCCAAGACTTTTACCGAAGTTGACTGGTCAGCTTTCTTGAGAACAACCAAATTGCTTGGCTTAATATCGCGATGGATTATTCCTCTGTTGTGGGCGGCTTCCAGAGCAGCACATACCCCCACAAAGATTTCTGCAACCAAACTTTCTGGCAAGATAGAGAGCTCTTCGATCAAGCTTGATAGGCTTTGTCCATCGAGACATTCCATCACTAAATAAGGCATTCCCATTGCGGTGATGCCAAAATCATAAACAGTCACTGCATTTTCGTGAACTAGTGCCCCTGCAGCCCTGGCTTCCTGCTGAAATCGCTTCCCAGCAATTTCGTCAAACTTTCCTTGCAGGACTTTGATTGCAACAGTTCGTTCGGTGTACTTGTTTCTGCATTTATAGACCGTTCCCATTCCACCTTGACCGATGATCGAGAGCACCTCAAACTGCTCTGGTAGGTCGACTTCCAGAGTGGACGTTTCAACAATTTCAGGATTTCCGACCTTCAGCTCGGATTTGTCCTTGAAAGTTTCATCAAACACAGTGGTCTGCCTCTAGCTGTGATTCTTCTCTATACCACAAGAGACTACTACAATGATTGCTCTACCGCTGGGTAAAACAATAGGAACGGACATCAGTCGGGCACAGGGAGAACCAGAATGCACTCTTCAATCCGGATCAACATAGTGGCGTTTGGTCTAGCAGCCCTGAGCATGATTTTGCTTCCGGCTTCAGCTGTTGAGGACCGCACTCAGTTCAACCTGGACTCAAAGATAGCGGCGACTGTACCTACGAAAGATGAAGACCGCTGGTTGACGATACCCTGGCGTACAAACTTGATGAAAGCGCGGCTGGAGGCACAGAGCTTAAATCGACCAATGTTTCTCTGGATTATGAATGGAAACCCGATGGGCTGTACGTGAAACAACGGTCAGCTGGATCGGCGGTTCAGCTTCAGGGATCCTTCCATCATCGCGTTATTGCAAACACAGTTTGTCCCCGCCAGTGGTGACTGCAAAGAATTGCAATTCGGTAAGTCTTCTGCGAAGAACTGGTTTATGAGTGTCGTATCGGGCTCGACTAACAAAGACTTGCGGGAACAACTTAAGCAGCACGGAGATGAGGGCAACACCGCCCAAGGGCTCTACGTCGTCGGTGCGGATGGCAAGCTTTATGGTTGGATCAACAATCACAACGTCGATGAAGTTCGGAAATTCTTAGAACACGGAATTGCCGCCTACAGAACTGAACCAACCAGGTCAGTGCAAATTACACAATCGCAAGTCAATGAAAAATTTTCGATGGCACCAGACCCAACTACATCTGTAGTGCGGATCTTCACTCGCATCCGTCCAGTGCCGGCTGGAGCGGATGTTCTCAATAATGGAGTTGGTCGAGACCACCTATGGATTTTACAAAACGAAGTTGAGCAGATCGGCGCTCACGATGATCGGAAGCCATTTCCATTGCCATCGCAATTGGTGGCACGATTGGTGCGATACCATCTCATCGACAACGTCCGAGGCGAACCAGACATGTGGAAAGGCGATGAGATCGTCAAATCCAACTTTTCAGCTAGATATGTTAGATCAACCGCCTCTAGCAAAATATATGAACTTCGCGGAGACTTTGCTCAAAGAAAAAAAGACAACAAGCGGGGTTCAGCAGGAAACATTTACGGACGCTTCGAGATTGCGAACAACGAACTCAGGATCACAAACTTCCGCGCATACGCTCAAATGCAAGCCTGGGGAGTGAGCCGCTTTACACCGGGAGCGCCTTCTGGCACATTTCCGATGGTCGTCGCAATGGTCGAAACAAGCGATGAAGTTTCAAGAGTTGTTCCACCACAAGCGATGTCTGAATGGCCCGATTATTACTTGAAGCCAGAGTCGAACTAGCCCACCCTCAGTGGCCAAGGCAATCGAGCCGAAGGCCGGCTGTGGCGTTGTGCCTTTGCAGCGATCACCCGCCGTAACTGCGGTCGAAAAAGTCCTTTGCTGGGATGACGTCTAGGTTATTGACAAGAATCTCCCTCAGGCTATTTTCTATTTCTTCTGCGAGCGGGGCACGACAGGTGACATCGAAAATACCGTACTGAACAGGGTTGGGGTCATCATGGCTATAGAATGGATTGTCGCAATCGTCTGGAATGTACAAACGAAGACACCAATCCCGCTTTATGGGAAAGAAGTTAGTGCGAACATTAGTATCACCGGTGCAGACTGCTCTAAGCATCACATCAGAGAGCAACAGCGACTGTAGTTCTTGCCATGATGCAGGCTCAGCGATTGACATAAAACCATCATGCTCGTGCCAGTCTGAAAGCCTTAAGAGAGCGGTGTCAGGATTATCCTTGTGAAGGCGTTCTACCACGCATGCGAGTTCCTGCCGGAGAAGTGGGAGCGGTACATAGTCTCTTGAAGTAAGGGTTAGCCCATCGAACGGTGAATGTCCTTTGCGCCATCGTCGCTCAAACTCAGAATCCATAAAAGGATCATCTCCAAAGGATCTAAATTGGGTACTGGTTAACCGTCCTGAGACGGCTTCTGTAAGCGTGGACGGTCGGTTTGGGCATTGCGATAATGGAGAACCAAGAACCCCATTAACTGAACCAATAAAATGCGAGCTTCCTCTGTGATAGCCAACTCTCTGTGCTTCGACGCCCTTTCAACGGCTCGCTTCAACGCTGCCGTGTGGATATCAATAACGTCTTTCGGTCCGGCGTGCAGGTCACCCAAGTCGTGTGCCAGACCGCGTGTCAAGTCTGGAACTTCTTGTGCTGTTTGAAACCCGGCTTCATCAAGCGATTGTACAAGCAGCTTTTCGTATGTGCGGACGAACCGCTCGAAGCTCTCAGGCAGATTTTTCACAGCATTTGGTGTGGTATCAAATTCTGTGACACTGTTTTGAAGCAAGCGCAAATCTTTTTCACGACTCTCTCTTTCTCGACTCCATAATAGTTCATGAGTAAGATGGTGCCGTTGCATCGAGTAACGTATAGCTCGTTCGAGATTGTCGGCAGTGATTTGGTCCTTTGACAAATAGTCCTGGGCGCCCTCTTGAACTGCTTTATTTGCCGCTTCTTCTTGAGCATGCGAAGTCATCACGATAATTGGCGTATGCAGACGTCCGTACTCTTTCAGGCTTTTCAACACTGAGAGCGCATCTCCATCTGGCATACGATAATCGAGAAGGGCAATGTCGAATTTCTTGTCACTCAAAATTTTCACTGCTTCAGCCGCTGTCTCAGCTTCTTCAATCTCAACTTTCACCGTAGTGCGGTCCAATAACCGACGCACCATCTGACGACTGACAGATTCATCATCAACAACCAAAACGCTCAAAGTTCTGTCATCCATTTTTATTACTCAGATGCTATCTCCTCCATATTCTAGCGGAATGACAGCTTCGATCGACCAGAATCGACAGCGACATTGACGCAAAACTTCCATATGTTTATATGGATAGGAAACGCTTGGCACGCGTAACTGTGAGAGAAGTCTAAACCAGGCGACTGGGAACCCGGTTCGAAATGCACAACAGAGCATTGAATGTGTCCCGGCGATACTTTTACCTATACGGTTTCGATGGTGCTTGCGGCGCCCAAGAACACTTTCAACATCAATTTTCAGAAATCGGAAACATTTTTGCTCGCAAACTCGACAGTGCAATTACTCAAATTAATGGCGACTCGACAGCCAAAAAGGCTGTACCGCCCCACTCAAATAACTAGGTTCTTGATCACAGTCCGTCGGTCCGCTTTAGCCAACTTTAAACTCCCAGGCGTTGTGAATTCTTAAATAACGAGAAACGAGTTTTGGAGGGTAAACAACTGCAGTTCGATACGGTCATCTTCAAACCCTATTCTTTCAAAGTATTACCAGAGTGTAGCCACAGGTGTTTGTCAGGCAAACGCCCTGCACCACGAGGCGAACGGATTTTGTGAACTTGTCTGAATGCAACTGCGTTTCCTACGAGTGGACTTCTCCACTCAAACCTCAGCACCCGGTGTCCCCATGAGTGAGCATTATTTCAAACTTTACGTGATGGGTTCATCATCCCGCTCGAGCAGCGCGATCGATAATCTCAAAAGTTTCTGCGAAGAATTCATGCCCAGCAACTACCATCTGTCCATTATAGATGTGTTGGAAGATCCGAAGTCCGCAGAGTTGGACAAGATTTTTGCAACGCCCACTCTGATCAAGCATGAACCGCCTCCCGTGCGACGATTGATTGGCGATTTAGCCGACCGTGAGCAAGTTTTTCGCATCTTAAATATCGACAAACCAAGAGTAAAGCAGTAATGACAGCACTAACAACAACTTTCGAAAAACTGGAAACTGGCATCGAAGGACTCGATCAGATCGCCTATGGCGGTCTGCCAAAGGGACGTGCCACTCTAGTTGGGGGCACCGCTGGTAGTGCCAAAACCGTTCTGGCTGCGCAATTTCTTGCTAAAGGAATTACAGAGTTCAATCAAGCCGGAGTTTTCGTCACATTCGAAGAATCACCTGCAGATCTGAGACGAAATATGTCTGGATTTGGTTGGAATATAAGCGAGTGGGAGCAACAGAAGCTTTGGACCTTCGTTGATGCATCGCCTGTCAAGGACCAATACACAGCCGTCACTGGCGAGTTTGATTTCGGCGGATTGCTAGCTAGAATCAAACATGCCATCAAGGAAACTAATGCGACTCGTTTGTCGATGGATTCAATTGGAGCGGTATTTTCGCAATTCGATTCCGCTGCAATAGTGAGACGTGAATTATTTTCGCTGGCGGAGTCTCTCAAGGACATGGGCGTGACGTCAGTCGTTACAGCCGAACGGACCCACGATTTCGGCGAAATATCAAGGTTTGGTGTCGAAGAATTCGTCGCAGACAACGTCATTCTCTTGCGCAATGTACTTGAGGAAGAGAAGCGGCGAAGAACGCTCGAAATTCTAAAATTTAGAGGTACAAATCATCAGAAGGGCGAGTGTCCTTTTACGGTGATCGGCAACCAAGGACTGGCACTACTTCCTCTCTCGTCGATGGAATTGACGCAAAGATCTTCAACTAAGCGAATCAGTTCAGGTATTGAAACGCTCGACAAAATGTGTGGTGGCGGCTTTTTTCAAGATTCGATCATTCTTATTTCTGGAGCGACCGGAACCGGTAAATCGCTGACCACCAGCCACTTCGTAAACGATGATAATGAGGGCGGACGAAGCATGTTGTTCGGCTTCGAAGAAAGTCGAGATCAACTTATTCGTAATGCTGCTGGTTGGGGCATGGATTTTGCCGCTCGGGAAAAGGAGGGGAAATTAAAAATCATCTGCCAATATCCAGAAACTGCGGCGTTGGAAGATCATTTAATACGTATGCAAGAAGCAATCGACGAATTCAAACCGACGAGAGTAGCAATCGATAGCTTGTCCGCGTTGGAACGAATTTCTGTAGTGAAAAATTTTCGAGAATTCGTTCTCAGTTTGAGCGGAACCTTAAAACGCAGAGAGATAGCCGGTCTTCTTACGTCGACAACACCGTCGCTGCTCGGCGGTCAGTCAGTTACTGAAGCTCACATAAGCACCATCACAGACTCAATCATTCTACTTCGTTACGTAGAGATGTTTGGAGAGATGAAACGGGGATTAACTGTTCTGAAAATGCGTGGTTCGAAACACGATAAGAACATCAGAGAGTTCAAAATAGACGAGCACGGACTGGGGATCGGGAAACCTTTTGCCAACGTCACTGGTATTCTCTCCGGTAATCCGATGCACGTAAAAGAGCAGGAGTTAAATAGACTAGAGACAATATTTGACGACGGCGACCATCGCCGATGAGTGGAACCCTAATGACAAACGGCAATTTGACAATCTTAGTTATCGATCAAAATAGCGAATATGCTTCCGAAGTGCAGCATAGTTTGGAGCGGCGCACGCACAAGAACGTGGAAGTGGTAATCGAACCAGATTTGAATCGAGCCTTGAGAAAGATGACGGATCGTGGGTTCGATGTAGTGCTGGCTAAACGAGACACGCTCGACAGCAGCCGATTTCCGTCACATGGGGCGGGACACGATGGATTCCACTCGATTGTCGGCATGTTGGAACCGGGTGAACTTAACGGCGACAGTCATGCCACGTCAGACTTTCTTATAAAGCTGCCTGTGCAGCCAGATGTGCTAACTCAATTGATCTTGAACGCAATCGAGAAATATCAGCTGAGAGCGACTCTACAAAGCACCGAAAATGACCTGCGCAAAGTGATTGAAAAAAATGCTGACAGCATCTTGGTTGTCGATGAAGCCGGTGCTCTATTGTTTTGGAACGTGGCCGCTCAGCGTCTTTTTGGAAACGCCGGATTAACTGCCGGTGAAGTGTTTGGCATTCCATTAATCGCCGGCGAAACAACTGAGCTTGATATCGTCGGAAGCACAGGCGAACGTATGGTTGCTGAAATGCGAGTCGTAGACATTGAATGGAGTGGGCAGAGAGCTTGTTTAGCCAGCCTTCGTGATGTAACACAGCGTAAGTTGACTGAAGAACTACTGGAAACAAAGGTTCGAGAACGTACAATCGAATTAGAGGCTCTCAACAAAGAGTTACGTAAGATGTATGAAGTGGCAGACAATGCCGCCAAAGTGCGCTCTCAGTTTATTGCAAATTTCAGCCACGAAGTGCGAACTCCGTTGGGCGGCGTTGTGGCCGCAGCAGAGCTGCTTCCGATGGCTGACAACCTTGATGAGTTTCATGAACTAGCCAATACGGTTTTTGACTCTAGCAAGAATCTTCTAAAGCTAGTTGAATCGATTCTCGATTTCTCGAAGCTGGAATCCGGCTCAGTGCCTATGGTTAACTCGGAATTCAGCCTGCACGAATTATTCGATTCGATTACACAATCAGTAGCTAAAATCGCTGATGAAAATGCAGTGACAGTTCAATATATGATCGATCCAGCAATACCAAATATGGTGCAAACTGACGCTGTCAAAGTCCGACAAGTAATTCTCAACTTTGTGCACAACGGAATTAAGTTTACCAAAGATGGTTCTGTCGAAATTAGTGCGACGATGGAAGAAGACCCGGTACAACCAATTCTAAAAATTTCGGTAAAAGATAGCGGTATCGGCATGAGCCCAGCCGAATGCGAAACCATCTTTCAACCATTTGTACAAGGCAATCGCAGCATCTACGGAAGCTATGGTGGCACCGGACTCGGCTTGTCCATTTGCAAACAACTTGTAGAAGCCATGAAAGGCACCATTGGATTTTGCAGCGAACAAGGAAAAGGGTCAACATTCTGGTTCGCGATTCCACTATCGGTAACATTGCGATAGAAAACCATGTAGTTTAAAAGTCGACATTACTCTAAAGTTCATCCGCCTTGTGAATTAATCTCGCAAAGTTGTTGCTCTTGCCAGTTAGCGCACGCAGGGAAATTCTACGACCATGATTGTCCATGAATCGTTCACATCGTGCGATACTCTCATCAATCGAAGAGGGGATCGAGTTGCTATGAAATCATCCTGTTTAATGATGTCAATAATTTGTGCGTTGGCGCTTGCGCCTGCATATGCTGAAACCTCGCCAGATTCGACCAGCGAGAAGCCGCTTGCCTTCAATGAAGTGAATCAACAACTGCTTCGAAACTACACAGATGCGAAAGCAGAGTTACACGATCGCCTTGGACCGTTTGTGCTTTGCATGGGGAACTCGCTGACGCTGATCAGCGGCAAAACTCGAGAGACAATTCCTTTCATCAAGCAGCACTACACGGGACTGAAAGAGGTGTCACATATAACGCTCGGAACCTTCGTACTGCTCGTCAACCATGTTGACGAGACTATAAGTGACAAGTCGATTTCAAAGTTGAAAGAATACAAATCAGCGATCGAAAAAGCGTCACCAGAAGTATCGAAAAACGAAGGATTGGAACCGAGCGACGATGCACGGCAAGAAGCATTGATTGCAAAAACATTAGCATTTCTAGATAAGACCATTAAAGCGAAGCGAGTCTCGGCCGATGAGCTCCAATCATATGTTCGAGCAACAAGTGTTCCAGATCTCGAAAACGCCTACGAAGCGGTGGCATCGCAACTGACGTCGATGGACAAAACCATGGCAAAGTGGCGTAAAGAAATGACACCAGATCAATGGAGCAAGCTCTACGTCTTCATCGCTACCGCACACATGCCGCGGCAAGAGTTGTTGGCGTATCAGTATTTTGCCAAACTTTTAAATCAGTCACAGGAAGGCGACAGAATTATCGTCGGTGAGAATCCAGAAACGACGACCGAAGAACAAGGAATCGACCTTCTGTTGACGCATATTCTGGATCGGAAGGTGGCGATTCAATTTTTCAACGACCCATGGCGCATGCACCGCGACCTGCTCTCTGACGCCGGCAAAAAGTGGCTACAAGAACACAAGCTAGAAGCCGCACAATAGGCGCCGTGATTGCGGAACTAACTGCCGGTGGCTCCGTCCTCGTCCTCAGTGTGTTGAGGGTATAAGCATGAGTTCAGAGAAAGAATGTTTCTTGATCACCGGTAGCAGTGGGTTGCTCGGTCACGCGCTGTCACATCATTTCGGAGCTAAGGAACATCAGATCATCGGTTTCGATGAAGCTGGTCCGCCGTATCCCACCCCTAATACTGACTGTCTCTTTTGCGATCTGACATCAGATGAGTCGGTGCAGAAAACAATGTTCATGGTGCGCGCTCTTTACGGTGGCAAAATCAAATCGGTGTTCCATCTCGCCGCCTACTACTCGTTTTCTGGAAAAGAAAGCCACATGTACAAAGACCTCACTGTCGATGGCACAAAACGCATGTTGCGGGAGCTGCAGAAATTTGAAGTTGGGCAATTTATATTCAGCAGTTCGATGTTGGTCTACAAGCCCAACCAGAAAGGCGAAAAGCTAACTGAAGAGTCGCCGGTTGAGCCAAGTTGGGCGTATCCGCAATCAAAAGTAGAAACAGAGAAACTATTGCAAGAACACCGTGGAAACATTCCAGTGGTCAACTTGCGTATCGCGGGCGTATATAGCGACGTCTGTCAATCCATCCCACTTGCGCACCAGATACAGCGCATCTACGAACATCGATTAGAAGGTCATCTATATTCAGGCGACGTTGATGTTAGACAAGCATTCGTGCATATGGAAGATTTAGTCACTGCATTCGAAGAGTGCGTCAAAAATGCAGACAAACTGTCTTGATTCGAGACGATCAATATCGGTGAGGAAGATGCTCTCAGTTATGACGAGACACAGCGAATCATCGCGCGAAAACTCTTCGACGAACCATGGCCGACACTCGATGTGCCAAAACCAATCGCCAAAGCCGGAGCCTGGGTCGAAGACAAACTGCCCCTTCCGGAAAAACCCTTCATCAAGCCCTGGATGATCGATCGTGCTGACGACAATTTTGAACTAGATGGTGCCAAAGCTCGCCGTTTACTCGGTTGGTCGCCGCAACACACTTTACGCGAGACACTACCGATGATGCTCGAGGGTCTAAAAGTGGACCCGGAAAAATGGTACAAGATCAACAAACTGCACTGGACCGGAAATCATCACGCTGATAGTAAATCCGAGCATGTAGTTGCTGCTGAAGCCGATCCAATACATGCCATCGAACATCAGTCGAACGCGGAAATGCTCGACCCACCTGGTCCGACCCCGGCATTGTCAGCCACCCCACCGAGACACGACGAGGCGGATGCAAGGTAATCAAATACTAGATTTTGCGGAAGCGACTGGAAAGACGGCTCCAGAAATTCAGAGTCTAGTTTCTAGTCGCAATTACGCGATGCTCTGGACTTACGCAATCAATTGCATACTCGGACTGTGGCTGATCGCAAATCCTCATCTGTTTGATTACAAGAGTTCATCGCTAGTATTAAGCGATACCATATGTGGTGCACTAATTATACTGTTTGAAGCGGTCTCATTTACTCCTCGCGTCGCAGGAATACGATGGGGAACAGCTCTCGTCGCCGTTTGGTTATTGTTTGCCCCGCTAGTCTTCTGGTCCCCAACACCGGCTGTCTACCTGGTAGATACGCTCGTCGCTTGCATGCTGATTGTCATGGCCATTCTAATCCCCGGAACACCAGGTTCTGGTGGCATTGAAATCACCGGACCCGATCAACCTCCAAGTTGGACCTACAATCCATCCTCCTGGATTAGACGTTGGGCCGGTATCGCTCTGGCGCTGGTCGGATTTTTCATCTCAAGATACCTGGCCGCTCATCAACTCGGCTATGTTCCGCACGCCTGGGACCCGTTCTTCGGGGATGGTACGGACAAAGTCACAGGCTCGAGCATATCCAAAGCCTTCCCCATCTCAGACGCCGGATTCGGCAGCGTCGCCTACATAATGGAAGTGCTGATCGGTTTCATGGGCGACCGAGCCCGTTGGCGCACGGCACCATGGATAGTGGTAATGTTCGTTTGCCTCGTTCTGCCACTAGGAGTGACGAGCATCGTACTAGTAATTACACAACCTATCTTTGTTGGAGCTTGGTGCGGGCTGTGCCTTGTCGCTGCCACCGCACTTATGACATCGGTTCCGCTTTCTGTGCATGAAGCAATTGCCGTGGGACAATTTCTTGTCGATGCAAAACGTCAGAAGAAAAATATGTGGCGAATTTTTTGGATGGGCGGAACAGTGATCGGCTCTGGTAAGAAAGATCCCGATAGAATCAACTACTCATTCTTGCAGCGTTGCGCCGCCAGCGTGCAAGGTGTAAACGTGCCGCTGACGTTGCTAATTCAGATCGCTATCGGCGTGTGGCTGATGGCACGCCCTGATCTGCTGCCCTTTCCGAACCTGACGAGTTCGGCTAACTGCGATCATCTTTTCGGAGCGCTGGTTGTCACAGTGGCCGCAATTGCAACAGCAGAAGTGACAAGGATAGTGAGATTCGCAAACATACTTTTCGGGGCTGCCCTGATTGTCTGCGGACTAATGATCTCCAGAGATGTTCCAATAATATTGATCAGTGAGCTTGTATCCGCGGTGACACTTATACTGTCGTCAATTCCACGCGGAGCGATTGTCGAAAAATATGGCGGTTGGGATCGGTTTGTGAAATAGAAACTTAGCTGCTTACCGACGAAGGGGTGGGCTGAGTTGGCACAACCTTTTGAATCAACGGCAATTTGAAACTGAGTGCGAAAGCCAGGAACATGAAACAAGCTGCAAACCAGTACGGACTGCTGGCACCCATTTTGTCGAAGAGATACCCACCGGCAACAGGTCCCAGAATGCGACCTAGCGTCGACATCGACTGACCGATTCCCATTACGCCGCCAGTCTGATCAGAAGGAGCTAATTTGGAAAGTAAGCTGCTATTGGACGGATTGTTAATACCAGATCCGGTGGCGAGAAAAACGAGAGCAATACAAAGCACGGCCAAGCTATGAGTAATTGGAGTCAACAACAATCCAATCGCAATCGCGGCGGTACCCACAGAGATGAGCAGTTTGTCCGGGTAAACCTTGCCGATTTTCCGAATCAGATAGCCCTGCACAAAGACCATGACAAGTCCGATTCCGACGAATAGGTAGCTATTCTGAGCCATTGTGAAACCGTAATATTGACTAGTCAGCAGCACCAGTGTTGTTTCCATGTTTGCAAAGGCAAATGTAGAGATGAACATGATGAACAAACAGAGAGAAAACTTCTTGTTGGCAATCGTGCTCAGGTAGTAACCCAAGCCAAGGGAGAATGGATTGTGGGCGCTATCCTTGCGATTTTCGGGCTCGGGCAGGATGAATGCCGTAACTATCAAATCGAGCACGCTGAAACCAGCTGCGATGTATCCAAGAACGTTTGGAGCCACTCCCATACTACTTGAGATGCCGGCAATCGCGGGTCCCAGTACGAAGCCCAATCCGAAGGCAGCACCGATCATCCCCATTCCCTGTGACCGATACTCCTCAGGAGTGACATCGGCGACGTACGCCTGGGCAACAGCCAGGTTAGCATTACCAAATCCAGCGATAATCCGAGAGACGAAGAGCATCTCCAGGGATGTGGCCGCTCCCCAAATCGCGTAACCAATAGCTGAAATTGCCAAGCTGATCAGCAAAACCGGACGGCGACCAATTTTGTCTGACAATCGCCCCCACATCGGTGCGAAGAAAAATTGCATCAGTGAGTACGACATCAACAGCAGACCGACTGTAAATCCGCTTGCGCCGAACTTTTCGGCATACAACGGCAACAGCGGAATGATGATGCCGAAGCCAATCAGATCTATGAATACCGTAAGAAACATAAGCCCTAAAGCCATATGCATCTTGTACTTCGGGCTGTTTTTATCTACTGGGGGTTTGTCGGGTTTCATGTGGATTCCATCGGCAGTTCAACTGCCTCGAACCGTACGCCGTTAAGCTTATCGCGTACTCGATTAAAATTTTGTGCAGCAGACGGAATGTTGCGGTTAAAAGAAACAGAGAGAAGCAGGCAAAAATTCAGGAGATGTTGCCCTGCGGAGCTTCAGGCCCTCTTAAGTTCTCTGTTCAACATTTCGGTCTTCCGCTAAAATTTGGCAACCGCGAACGAAATGGAGAAACAAAGTGATTATCGACAGCGAAAGATTGCCTGTTCTGATAGTTGGTGCCGGTCCAGTAGGACTGACAATGGCACTGGCGCTTACCATTGCCGGAATCAAGTGCAGAATTATCGACAAAGCACCACAGCGCTCAGACAAATCAAAAGCTCTGGGAGTTCATGCAAGAACTTTGGAGTTGCTCGAATCGTTGGGTATTGTCGACACGTTCATTCAACACGGTCACATTGTTCATTCCACAAACATTTACAACGGCACAAAGAAATTAGTACACCTTTCGCTCGATGAAATTCAATCCCCATACGCGTTCGCGCTAATGATTCCGCAAAGCGAGACTGAAAAAATTCTCGCCGATGAACTCGCCGAACGAGGCATTTCGATCGAACGAGAAATGGAAGTGACAAATTTCACTCAAGATGAAGATTCAATTACCACTACCGTAAGGCACTTAGGCGGCAGCGAAGAAACCTTCCAGACCAATTGGTTACTCGGATGCGACGGCGCACACAGCACTGTTCGTCACACTCTGGGATTGAAGTTCGACGGCTCGACATACGAAGAAGGATTCGCCACAATCGACTGCTATGTCGATTGGAATCATGCTGAAGATGAGTTGACCGGATTTGTAAGCGAGGATGGCATCGTCTTCTTCTTTCCGATGGGCAATCGTCGTTATCGCATTATTGCCGATGGTCCAATGCACAAGCCAGAAGATCCACCACTCACACTGGAGCAGATGCAAACTATCGTTAACAATCGCTGCGGCAGTGTGATACCACTCAGCAATCCAAACTGGATTACATGGTTCTCTATCAATCGACGTAGTGTTCAACAGTATCGGCAGGGACGTGCCTTCGTATCCGGTGATGCAGCTCACGTGCATAGCCCAGTCATGGGACAAGGCATGAATACCGGAATGCAAGATGCGCTCAATCTCGCCTGGAAGATTGACTTAGTCGAAAAGGGAATTGCGGCGCCGGAATTATTGGATAGCTATCAGGACGAGAGACATCCGATCGGACAAAAGCTGCTCAAAAACACTGATGCGATGACGAAACTTGTGACGATTCGAAACCCGATCGTGCAGCAAGTCAGAAATCACTTGATACCCCTGTTAGCACACCAGGATGTGGTGCAACAACGAGCATGCAAAACTTTATCCATGGTAGGACTAAACTATCGCGCCAGTTCCATTGTTGGTGAGTACAGAGAGCCAATCAAACGCACACTCAGTCATCCAAGTGCAGATGTTCCAGCTTGGCTCGATTTCGGACATGGACCTTCACCGGGAGACCGAGCTCCAGACGGCGAAATTTACACATCTGGTTGTGCGGAGCCGTCACGATTATTCGAACAAATTCGCGGCTTCACTCACTTCATTCTTTTATTTACTGGACTCCAAAATACTGCGACGACTCTAGGCGAATTCGAAAAGACAGTTGAGCAAATTCATCAGGGTTATTCAGAGTTCGTTCGATGCTTAGTAATATCGGCACTTATCAAAGGTACGGCGCCAGTTGAGCTCGAGCAGTTGATTTTGCTGGACAAGGAAGGAAGCCTTCATCATAAATATGGTGCCGCGCACAGCTGTTTGTACTTGATTCGTCCGGATGGATACGTCGGCTTTAGATCTCAGCCGGTCGAACTTGAGCAGGTGCGCAAATATTTTGAGAAAGCGTATTCGTACCTGAAGCTCGTGACTTGCTGAAACAAGCCGGTGTGGCTAAAATTGAAGTATTTTAGTAATTCAGCGAAGTATCCACTTCGCTGATTCTCTGGAAACTTACTTGTGATGCTCCACTTTTTTGTGTGGATCTTGCTTTTGATTGTGAGTGTCAGAGTGAGAGTGAGAATTTGAACTGGAATTCGAATCTCCACCCCGCACATTTACACTGTTGTAGTTGTTGACGATAACGTTGCCGTTACCACGATTGTTGTCGGAGTGTCCGTCACGCCTAGGGTCATAGCGACTAGGGTCGTAGCGATTGGGTTCGTAGCGGTTAGGCTCATACCGATGGTCCTGATTGCGATTATCGTAATTGTCGTGACTCTTATGTCGGAAAATATCCTTGAAAATCAGATCAACATCTATCCTCAAGCCTCCACCTCCGCCGTGAGGTGGGCATGGTTGTTCGATTGGATACGGCTGGCGCAATGGCGGAGGCTGCTCCCACGGCGGCGGTGTCCGCATGTATGGAGGCGGCTCACACAGCACCGGTGGAAGTGGTTCACACGGCACAGGTCGCGGCGGCTCACAAGGCACCGTAGGCGGTGCTGGTTCGCAACGTACGGGCTGAGGGAATTCATATCGCTCGTCGTTGTCTATCCGCACAATCGAATCATGCTCCGAAACCTGACGCCCAACTTGATCCCGCCCCTGTGTTACCAGGGAAACATCTACCTTTTCGTGTCCAGAGATATTCAATGTCGTTATTTCAATATTTGTCATCGAGCCAGTCAGATTTGCAAGCGCTTTTGTTTCGCCAATTAAAGTCATGAACTTCGTCGGTCCCATCGCCTGAATGTCGTCATGCAAACGCGCGCTTGCCGCCATTCGGTCTCCATTCTGAAGAAACCTGTTTATATTGTTGGCTTCTTGATCGATCGGATCGATCGGCTTGAATCTATCTGGGCAGAAATTCTCAGGCATCAACATTCCTCCACATAAACTTCCGAACCGCACACAAGCGCCGCGACATCTTGGTCGCGAGAGTTCAATATGTGTGCGAGGAGTTTCTAGCCGTTTGTCATCACATTTGATGAGCAAGTGAGTGCATATTAAATTCTGGGTGTGAGCAAAGTGTGATCACGGGCCACGAAAGCTTCGTGTTTTCACCACTGTCTCTTATTTCTGGGGATCGTTTTTAGCGCCGCTCTTCACGTGCCGAGTCCGTGCCAAAGTATGCACCATGAACGCACAGTCGATTTCTTCGCCATCGCGGACAACAGACACAGTCGCTTCAGCAACCACAAGAGTTTTTCCAACTTTGATAATGCCACCACGTCCAATCAATTTTTCACCATTGGCTGGATACAAGAAATTGATCTTGAATTCAGCCGATAGACATTCTTCGTCCGGATGCAGGACTGTGTAAGTGGCAAATCCAGATGCAGTGTCAGCCACCATCGCCACCATGCCACCGTGGAAGAAGCCGTGCTGCTGCGCAAGGCCTTTCGAGAATGGAACATGTACTTCGACTGTTCCCAGCCCCACATGCACCAATTCACCGTTGTGAACTTGCATCACACCTTGATGATTGAAACTATCTCGAACTTTCTTTTCGAAGTTTGGATCGAGTACTTTCAGACTTTTGCTGCGTACAGACGTTTGAATGGTCATGACTGACTCCAATAATGAATGCCAAAAGTGTACTTCAGCTAAGTCGAAAATTGACACGCAAAAGCCAAAACAGCAAGCATTCTTAGCGAATTGACAACCATTACAAGAGCGGTCGGAGTAGACCTGTTAAACTGAGCCTTCAAGAGCATGTCTAATTCGCCGCCAATAAAGAGGACGCACCTTGGACGCAAAATCACTTTTCGTTCATGTGTTGGACAAGTACAAAACTTGCAAATCATATAAAGACGAAGGGAAAGTAATCACCTCTTCGACCGATGAATCCAAGCAGCCGCCGCAAGAAATCTCATTCAAAACCTTTTTTGTAAGACCGTTGTATTTTCGTTTCTTTTGGGAAGACGGTTACGGGGACGGCAATACAGTATGGTGCGATGGCAAGAAATCGCATTTGTACTTCCTTGGCAAAATGGATAATCAAGAACACTTGAGCGCCGCTATTGCTGGTGCGACAGGGGTTTCGAGCGGTTCAGCGCACACAATTCCACGATTACTGATGCCGGATCAAATCGCAGGGCGCAGCCTGGCGGAGTTTTCATCGATCGAGCTGGTCAAAGAAGTGCTCGGTTCAGAAGGTGAGTTAATACATCTCAGGGGTGTCTGGGGAAGCCAAAAGCAAGATATCTGGCTCGATCGCAGCAGAATGGACATAGTCAGATTAGAATATACGAGACATATCCAGCCAGTTACGATCTCTCCCCGCGAGCTGGAGATGTTTAAAGCTAAATTCACGCCAGATCAGGTCGCGGATCTCGTCAAAATTCAAAGCCAAATGAAAGACTACGACGTCAAAGTCACATGTAATTACGCAAAAGTTGACTTCAACCAAGCCATTCCTCTTGAAATGTTCGATTACAAGCCGACACCTAAGACCTGACCACAGGCAGTGATCTTGACGGCTGACCGCTGCGGATTTACGTGTCAGGGGAACTATTCGGACTGAGTCTCCATCCTCATAGTATCGCAACACTTCCGAGTACTCACTACTCAGAAAAAACGCCTCATCTAGATGGCCAGGGTCGCAATGACCAAACAAAGAAATGAATCCTCAAATGCACACGAACAGCTAGCTTCCGAAAGGAAGCAGTTGCAACATCAATTGGCTGACCAAGTCGAGCGGCTGCAGAGGGTAAACGAAGAACTGAAGGCTACGCGCGATGAAGCTGTAGAGGCGAACCGTATGAAGTCGCAGTTTGTAGCGAACATCAGTCACGAGATCAGAACGCCCATGAGCGGTGTTCTCGGAACGTTAGATTTACTATTGAACGAACCGACCATATCGAAAAAAGAATCTCGCGAACTCATAGAGTTGGCTTTCCAAGCCGCGAATAGTTTAATGTACATCGTCAATGACTTGTTAGATTTTTCGAAACTGGAAGCCGGCCGCACGCAAATCGCCGAAACAAAAATCGATTTAATAGCCATTCTTGAGGAAGTTATTCAAACAATTTCACCAACAGCGAAGAAAAAAGAGCTTGAAATAACTAATGAAATTGATCACGAACTTCGAGAACTCAACTTGATTGCAGACGGTCGTTTGATCAAACAGATGCTACTAAATTTTGCACACAATGCGGTCAAGTTCACGCCAACGGGATCTGTTCATTTCCAAATCCAACAAGTAGAAACAAACGAAAAAGATAAGACTTTAACAGTCAAATTCGTCGTCAAAGACACAGGAATTGGTATCGCAAACAAAGACAAAGATAAGCTCTGTCAGCCGTTTGTACAAGCAGATGGCTCAACGACCAGAAAGTTCGGCGGCACCGGATTGGGTCTGTC
>JBBQFO010000067.1:0-23505 GCA_038322035.1 Candidatus Obscuribacterales bacterium | reverse complement strand
AAAATCTATATTGCCGATTTTTACTGACACCATCATTCCTCCAAGACACGGCTATTGTACGGCATCCCTTAGAAAGGCAGCTGAAGGAGTCTCTCATGTTGCAGACAAGGCCCGGTTCTAACGCGGACCCAAATATTTGACCAGCCTGTAGACGGTGTGCCCTGCCCGCTGACTGACAGGCATTACCAGCCCAGACTTGATCGCGTCACCCAGGAGCGGTCTCAGGATACGAATCTTCTTCATCTGCCTGACACCTCCAGCCATTTCGGGCAATGTCATACCCAATGGATTCTTATCGAGCAGCTTGACGATCTTGTTATCCGCTGGATTCTTCTCTGCCAAAGGCTTAGGTGCACTTGGCTTTTTCTCGGCTGGCGGTTGTTCTAGATCTGACATGTTCTCCGTCGCTCGGCTCTGGCAGTGCGCTCAATCAATCAGCCAACAGAATACCGCGCTCCTGAAGAATAGTTACGGTTTGGGCAGGAGTGGGCGAAAGAAATATTGAATTGCTATATATTTTTGACTTCGTAAACGCCCCGCAGGAGTTGTCGAGTGAGTGTAGGTTCGTTTGTTTTCATGCTCCATAGCCACCTTCCCTTTTACAGGAAAGCCGGGATGTGGCCTTTCGGTGAGGAAAGTGTTTATGAGTGTATGGCGGAAAGCTATATCCCTCTATTGAACGCGATTGGTGATCTCTGGGACGAAGGCATCTCAGCCAAGTTGACAGTCGGAATCACGCCCATCCTTGGCGAACAGCTGTCCGATCCGCACTTAAACAAAGGCTTTGAAAAGTTTCTCGCCGATCGAATCGAAGCGGCACAGTTGGACGAACAACGTTACAGCCCACGTGGCGAAACGCCGAATCCAGACTATTTGCACCTGGCTCGCTTCTACTTGAATTGGTTTCAGCAAATTCGCAAGGATTACCACGAACGTTGGAATCGCGACATCATCGGCGGGCTAAAAAAGTATCAAGACTTAGGCGCCATCGAAATTACGACCTCAGCTGCAACACACGGTTTTTCGCCTCTTCTAGAAACTGACGAGTCTTTATACGCTCAGTTCAAAACTGGAATCGAGTCATACAAGCGTCTTTTCGGTCGGGCACCGAAGGGTTGCTGGTTGCCTGAATGCGCCTATAGACCGGCCACAGAAGGACGTCCAGGCATTGAAAAATGGCTGCACGATCTCGGTTTGGAATATTTCTTTACGGAATCATTTGTCATTAAAGGCGGTCAAACCGCTGAATTGCGAAAAGTCTTCGGACCTTATGGAAACATCGAATATATTCCAGCAGCGCCAAGACCAGCCACAGGACTCGATACATTCGAAGCTTACTGGTTGAAGGAATATCCAGTCGCAGTTTTGGGACGTCATGAAGAAGCCGGCTATCAAGTCTGGTCAGCAGATCAGGGCTATCCAGGCGATGGCAACTACAGAGAGTTTCACAAGAAAGACGACAAGTCCGGTTTGCACTACTGGAAGCTAACTTCCAAGACGACGGATTTAGGTGACAAGCAGCGATACAATCCAGAAGCTGCAACCAAGCAGTTGAAAGAAAATTCGGATCACTACGTCGGTTTTATTCAACAGACTTTAACTGATCAACTGAAGAAGACAGGTCAACCTGGTCTTGTGATGGTCAGCTTCGACACAGAATTGTTTGGTCACTGGTGGTTTGAAGGCGTTTCTTGGATCAAAGAAGTGCTGAAGAAAATGCGCACCTACACTGCGGTAACACCGCAGACGGCGAGCGAATACTTAAAAGCTTCACCACCAACGCGTGCAATCGAATTACCGGAGTCCTCTTGGGGTTCAGGCGGACACTATCAAGTTTGGTTGAACAACGAAACACAGTGGATGTGGCCAATTATCCATGACTCAGAAAAAACCATGGTTGGACTGGCTGATAGTTACGCAGGCAAGTCAGACGAGCTCGTTCAGCGCGTCTTGAAGCAAGCCGGACGCGAATTGTTGTTACTTGAATCCAGCGACTGGCCATTCCTTGTTACAACTGGTCAAGCCAAACAATATGCTATTGAACGATTCAACGAGCACGTCGAGCGGTTTAACACGCTGACCGAGATGCTCACTAAGAACCAAATTGATCAAGCGAAATTGGCAAGCATCGAAGATATCGATAACTGCTTCCCAACTATCTCGCCAAACGATTTCAAGCATGCAGCCGTTGCGGCGCTGAATACGCCAGCTACGCGTAGCTAGGATGTGGCGCTATCGATGTGACCTAATTTCTTCAGGAGTAAAGCAACCACTCGTGAAGAAGCGAATCAGCCTACATCGGATTCACGGAGTTAAAGGATGACCAGGACGAAAATCATTGCTACGATCGGCCCCGCCTGTAGAAACCCCGTGGTTCTAGAAGCTCTGATCCAGGCTGGTATGAGCGTTGCGAGAATCAACTGCTCACACGCAGATCACGATTCAATCGCTTCCATCGTCGTAGACGTTAGAGAAATAAGCCAACGTCTCGATCAATCAGTCGGAATTTTGTTAGACCTTTGCGGTCCAAAGTTGCGCACCGGAAAAGTAAAAGGTGGCAAAGTCGATCTAATCACCGGCAAGAAATTCATTCTCACAAGCCGAGAAGTAGAAGGCTCTGATGAGATTGTCAGCACAAACTACGCCAGCATGGCCAACGAAGTAAAAACATCAGACACCATTCTTTTGCACGATGGAATGATCGAACTGAAGGTTCTCAAAACGACTGACACAGATGTCGAATGCGAAATAGTCAGCGGCAGCTATTTGAAAGATCACCAGGGCATCAACATTCCCGGTGTTCGTCTTTCAATTCCAGCGCTAACAGAAAAAGATAAATCCGACCTCGCTTTTGGATTGAAATATGACGTCGACTTCGTCGCACTTTCGTTTGTACGAGATCCGCAAGACATTTTGTATCTCAGAGAATTCATCGGCGAGCACTGGCCGCCCGTTTCGATTATTGCGAAATTGGAGAAGCCTGAAGCAATCGATCACCTTGAAGAAATTATCGACCTTGCAGATGGTGTGATGATCGCTCGAGGCGACCTCGGTGTTGAATTGCCACCAGAGAAAGTGCCACCAATTCAAAAGAGAATTACAGCCAGAGCCAACGCAAAAGGCAAACCAGTAATCACTGCTACGCAGATGCTGGAATCAATGATCCATAATCCGCGTCCGACTAGAGCGGAAGCTTCTGACGTAGCTAATGCAATTTACGATGGCACTGATGCTGTCATGCTTTCGGAAGAAAGCGCCATGGGAGACTATCCTGTCGAAGCCGTGCGGATGATGCGAAGAATTGCAGCAGCGGCGGAAGGCAGCGTGGAATATTCCAAGTTGCACATACACGAACTGCCAACCTCAGCTCACGCAATCGCGCACGCAGCCTGCAACATGGCTGTAGACATGAAGGCTCGCGTGATTGCAGCATTCACTAAGACGGGATCGACGGCTCGATTGATTTCGCAGTTCCGACCACCGGGTCCAATCATTGCATTGACTCAACATGTACACGTCTATCGACAACTCAGCATCGTTTGGGGAACCACCCCGCTCATGCTTACAGAAGTAAGCGACTCTGAATCAACTCTATCGATGGTAGAAGAGACTTTGTTGAAGCGCGGAATCGTTTCACCGAAAGACAACATCATCATCACAGGCGGCTTGCCGATTGCCGCACGTGGAGCTGCAAACTTCGTCAAACTCTCGACGATCTCTCCTAAGGTTCCTGCTAGCTACTGGGAATTGAAAGGCATCTAACTTGATAGTTTGTATCCGGTGGCGTGATTGCCCCATTGGAGCACTTGATAGTAAGGCATCTGCGTTTCATTGCGATACGGCTTTGGTCCGTAAGGCGACCGTCCATCGTAGTTGTATGCAGGGGACTTGGAGTCCTGCCTGCCGAATGACGAATCCCGAACCGTGAACGATTGCGTCTTGTCGTCGTAACCAGTAATGATATTTGCGTGCCACCAATTTGCCGTCGGTGGCTTATAGACAAACAGTACCGGCGATTCGTTTTGACGCAAGTATTTTTTGATCCGTTCCAAATCTGCGGGTCGCATCTGTCCGTGCGCATTTTGAGAACCTTCGCCACCACCGTTAAATAGAACATCCTTTTTAAATGGTGGCAGAGCCTCAGTGCCGCGCCCTTGAATAGCCTGTTCATTCATCCATGACGAGCTAGCATAAGCGCGAAACTTCATTCGTGAATCAGGAAGAGCTCCTGCCTTCGCTAGCAGTTCGGGGGCATCAGTGTAATTGTTACCCAGCTGCACTGTTTTACTCAAATTGATCGTCCACTGTTCAGACAAATCAGTGGCTCCTCCAACTTGAGGATTGACTATGCCTTTGGATTTATTGATCAAGTATTCTGCAATTCCAGTCGCCGACATATACAGACAGGAGCCCGCGCCCAGCTGATCCGGAGACGGAAGCATGTATCCCTTGAGCTGGAAAGAATGATCGGTAACTTCATTTTCGTTTTTACTTTCAGGTGACTTAGGTCTGCTGATTTCCGGTTTATCAGTTTCTGTTTTGTCAGTCTCCGGTCCTTTGCTTTCCAGGTTGTGAGCAGGTTTCGGATGTTCAGTGCGGGTTGAGCCGTTGGGCAAGTATGTCAACCAATTACCGCCCGCAGGTTTAATTCCATACGAACCGTCATCATTTAGATTTACCGATCCCTTCCACGTTCCGAGTAAGTTATTGTTTCGATCGAGTTCGGTCCAACCACCCTTCTCCGGTTGATGAATAAATCTTTTGGTCTGATGTTTTTGCAGGTCATCAACCTGAACAAATGATGGTTTGTCATTAGAGCCGAGATAACCAAAGCTGAGAGCGGACTTTCCACCAGGATATTTGATTGAGCTAATTCGACCTTGATCGTCGAAAGCGTATCGGGAAATACCGCCGCTTTCTGCAAGTTCAGCGCCGTTACCCCGAATTGTGTATTTGACTTTATCGGCAGTGTAAGAAAGATTGCCGTTATTCTCGACTCGCAGATTTTGCACCGCTTGCGGTGGCACTTCATCGCTGCGCCAATTGCCTCGACCATCGGGCTTCCACGTGACAGCTGCCCCATCCTGACCATCAACAAGCTTGACGAGCTGACCGTCTTCGTAACTAGCTCTGACCATGCTGTTATCAGGACGTTTGATTGTTCGAGGACTACCATCAGAATCCCTTTGAATACGGGCACCAATTGCAGTGCGCTCCTCAGTTAGAAAACTTCCATCCTTCCGCTGCGTGAGGACAACTCCGTCACCAGTGGACTTAGAAAACTCGCCACTGTCGTCGAGTGAAAAATCCGGAGCAGCATGTTTCTTGTGGTCTGGCGCCAGGTAAAGCCAGTGCCCATCCTCTTTCACATAGCTGAATTGCCCACGCGGAGTCGTCGTCACTAATTTGTTGATCTCGCCATTTTCATCGCGACCAAACTCACGAGTTTTGTGTTCGGACGGATAGCTTATTTTGGAAATTTGCCTATTGCTGTCGAGCACGACATTTTCGCCGCTCTCTCTAGTTACAGGGACAGTACGAAGCTCTCTCTTAGCGTTTTCTGTTTGGACGATTACCAGCTCAGGCAGCGCAACAGCCGAGCCTCGGACAGCTGGAGTCAGCTCCGGAATGTCCGAGCGCACTCTGTTATTAGCCAGGCTCACCTCCGGACGGTCCGAGCGCCCTCTGTTATCAGCCAGGCTGAGCTCCGGACGCTCACGAAGAGCAGCCCCCGTAGTGGCAGTGATCGGAGAGTCCGAGGGACTAAAATCTTCCCTCTTTTGCTCAGGGGGCAAACCAATCTCTGGCGGATGCAGTGAAATGTTTTCTGATCGTCCCATGACATGACCTATTGCGCGAGCGGAACGTAGTAAGAGAGCGTGTTGGGGCTAAGCGCAATCTGCGCTTTTGCTTTGTGTTGTTCTGTAATCGGATATTCCGATACTAATTAGGCACTGTGAATTTTTGGTGTCCTAATTGGTATGCGAAACCAAAAGGAGCTGCCATTGCCATTCTCACTCAAGACACCGAGAGTGCCGCCGTGTTGCTCAACAATTGACTTGCATATAGCTAAACCCAATCCTTTACCGCCCATGACTCGAGCATCAGCTTCATCAACTTGCTGGAATTTTTCGAAAATCACTTCCTGTTTTTCTTTCGGAACTCCACGCCCCTGGTCTATGACGGACGCGCGCACAAAGTCTCCATCCTTTTCACAGCGCACCGTTACGAGAGAATTTTGAGGCGCATATTTGATTGCATTGGTGAGGAAATTACAAAGCACTTGTAGAATACGGTTTGGATCCATTTCCACTTCAATGGGAACAGTCTCCGCCTCAAGCTTGATTTTGTGCTGATCTGCAAACGAGCGCACCGAATCAAGCGATGAATCAATCAACTCTTCCATCGAGGCAGAGAGGATTTTCAAGTCGAGCTTGCCAGAGGCAAGTCGCTCAGTATCCAGCAAGTCATTGGTCAATTTGATCAATCGCGTCAAATCTGCCTCCGCCAATAAAACTTTTGCCTGCGCCTTGTCCGGCAATTCGCCCAGCGCACCAACAGAAAGCAACGTCAACATGCCTTGCAGTGACGTTAATGGTGAACGCAAATCATGACTGACCATGGCAATCAAATACTGTTGCATTTTTTTCGAGTCATTCAACTCATCCACCATTGAGTGAAAGACATGATCGAGTTGAACAATCTCGTCATCACCAGTCATCGGTTCGTTCAAAGGCAGCCCTTTCGGCACACGAAGCGTGTTCTCCATGATCATCCGAATCTTCGCAGTGATCGCTTTGCCAAATAATCTCGCTAAAAAGACTGCCAACAAAATGTTGAACGTCACACCGAATACAATAACCACCTGGTAATACTTTCGATTTTGAGCTTCGCGCTTGGGACTCTCTTCCGCCACTGCCAAATAGTCTTTGATAATCGACCGGAAAGACTTTGTCATGTTGTCAATGATCCCTTTGACTCGGACAAGCTGTCCGGGACCAGCGACCATATCCCTGCCGCCGGAACCTCGCGAGATGCTGTCACAGAGGTCACGAAGGAGTTGCGAACCACGCATGCCATAATTCCGACCTTCCAGCGCCATAGCTAAGTGCTCAGGGTCGTTTTTTAGCTGTTCCTCCAGCGCATCGAAGGCTTGCCTACACTTCATTTCGTTGTCGAGGAATTTTTTGAGAAAGCTCTCACTGTGCGTCAAGCTGTAGCCGCCCACATTGGTCGCCATCTGCGTGGCAAATGTATTGACGCTGCTCGCTGTGTAGACAATGTCCTTCACCGCACTCTGGTATTTAATTTCAGCTTCTGCTTGCAAGACGAGATAATTCAAGAGTCCAATAAATAACAACTCGAAGGCGAGCGGAACACAGACCAAAATTAGTCCGACGTGCGCTATCTTGAAATCAAAACGCATGTTCTGTTCTCAACATGCACGATAGAAAGCTGTCTGCAATAAACCGGATACTCGAAAAGGAACGATAGAATAAGTTATAACAGACCAGATCCCGGGCATTCCTTCCAAAAGCAATAACCATGGCAAAAATCCTGATCGTCGAAGATGACATGCAAGTCGCAACAACAGTGCGTGACTGGTTGTTATTCGAAAAGTATCTCGTTGAGCATGTCGAAACTGGCACTGACGCACTTGAAATGATGCGATCGTATGAGTATGACTTGATCATTTTGGATCTAGCTCTGCCGAAGATGAATGGAATCGAAGTCTGCACACAGTACAGGAATCGCGGCGGACGCGCACCAATTCTGATGTTGACAGGTAAAGACACCGTTACCGAGAAAGAAATCGGCTTCGATGCCGGTGGCGATGATTACTTGACAAAGCCCTTTCACTTGAAAGAATTGTCGGCAAGAGTACGCGCCTTGTTGCGTCGACCAGCGAATTTGAATTCAAATACATTGAAGGCTGGTAATTTGGAGCTCGATTGCGTCAAGCACACCGTCACCAAAGCTGGTGAACCGATCCACCTGGCACGAATGGAATTTACATTTTTGGAATTTCTGATGCGACATCCCGATCAAATTTTCAGCACCGACAAACTGCTCGAAAGAGTCTGGACATCAGACTCCGATAAGTCTACTGAAACAATTCGTTCCACCGTGAAAAAGCTGCGCAACAAGATCGACACTGAAGGCGTTCCATCACTGATCCAAAACATTCACGGTGTTGGATACAAATTATCCGAACAATAGAATCCTATGGGCATAATCGCGAATAAATCGAAAAAGACCCGCAAATTGCTCTGCGGATCTTTTCAATCATTACGTAAGTTGTAGTGAGAACTACACAACGATGTTCGGTGTGTATTGTGGTGCAGCTACATTCCTTGATGTAATGCGGCCAATGCGGCATCGTTTTTAGCATTCTTCGCGTAGTCATCCAGACCGCCCATCCAAACCGTATCTCCGCGTTGCATCAGCGTCATGAAGTCCTGTCCACCAAACGCTCCAATACCTTTCATCGCGTCAAAATTATCGTGCAAGAAGTTAAGCGATTGGCGCTGCTGATCGGTGAGAGCCATAGTGTCAAGAGCTTTGCCAATTTCTTCCTTTTTGATGTTGGAGAAATCACCCCAACCGTCGAAGCCGAGGTCTCGAATTACCTGCTTAGCGTCAGCCACCTGCTTATCTATCGCTGCGTCGTTGAGCGTGAGGTTGTCTACTGCGCGTTCGCTCTGGAAATCAGTTTGATTGCCGCCGACAGTGCTGGCTGGAAGCTTCAACGTATCTCCTGGATGCAAATGACGCAACGCAGGTTTACCATTCGCTAGTTCCAATTCTTTGATGTAGTTAGCGACCTGATTGTCTGTAGGACTATCGATGCCCTGGGACTTCAGAACGTCCTTGCTGATACTCCAGGCAGTGTCGCCCTTGTTGACTGTAACTTGACCTGAGCCATCGGCATTAGTGGTGGCGTCACGTCCATTGAGCGGGGTTGTTGAAGCGGGTTTATCGAGAGCATGACTTCGATCAAGATTCGTGGCATCGAATACTGTGAGCTTGCCAGTGGAATCCTTCGCAATCAGATCTTGTCCCTGTACCCCGACCAAATCAAAACCTGGTAATATCCCCTGCTCATGCAGCTTTTGCGATACTTCAGTCAAATCCTGGTTGAACAATCCAGGTCGATGAGCATGCGCATCGGTCAAATCTTTGGCCACATCGGCGAGTGAGTCGCCAGGCTTTCGTCCGTTCAATTCTTGAACGATAGAGTCACCGGTAGCATGTTGTTCGGCTCTTGTCATTTACTGGGTCCTCAGGGTCGGGGAAGAAAGTGTTTTCGGCAGACGTCACTTGCGCCACCAGATACAGTGGCACAGCTAGTTAGTAAAGGCGGGTCTTGTTTGAGAAGATGAAACTACAATAACGAAAAACTTGTGTCGTTGGCATGACAATCGGAAAACGCACTCCGGTGGCAAAGGAGCCGCCTTGTCGTTACTGAAGGGCTAATCCATAAAAGATCTGCCGCTTGTGCGCTTTGGACGCATAAACGGCAGACGATACTTAGCTGATGTTAGTAAATTAGTTTGTGGTTGGATTAATCGCTTTTGGTTGAACCTCCTTGGCAGTCTTTGCCATTAAATAGATTCGGTCGATGCTTCCTCCTTAGAAATTTGGGATTTAGTAAATTAGACCAGACGGGAAAATTCCATTACTTGGATTTCTACAAGATCGACATCTGGCAACATGCCATTTCTCACGCTACGACCAGGATAGAACCAATCGTTAGTAGCATCTCCGTCGAATGCATTGCCGCCATCAGCAAGTGCCAGTGGTGGCAGAAGTGAATCCGGAATGCCGTTGAGCAAATCTTCGAGCGATTGGTTAGTGAACAACTGATTGATTTCGGCTGGTGGCACCGTCGAATTTTGACTGATGTGACGAAACTTGTTTAGCATGTTGTGTGCTTGCGTACTCATTACCGAAACCTCTAGTTAAAATCGGGACAGCTCCTGCGCTTTGTCTTATGCGAACAAAGCTGCCAGTGCTGGGTTCTTTTTGATTACATCGTCGATCTTCAACTCTTCTTTGCTGTTGAGCGATGTACGGTTGCCGTTTGCATGCTTCAGTTGAGAGACTAACTCTTTTAGCTCTTTCTGGCTTGGTTCGTACTTCTTGTCACCTTTGTGCGCTTCTGAAAGGAGGCGCTCTGCAACGTGGAAGTAACCTTGACCGGAGTGAACAGTAAGTGCCTTATGACCTTCTGGCTTTATTTCTCCGCCAGTGGCAGCAGGAGGCGCTACTTCAGCAGCTTTCACTGGTGGTGCATCGACACCGGCTTTCTTCAGTGCGGCATCTTTCATGTTGTGCTCGTGAGCTTTGGCAGCGATTTCCTCTTTGGAGAAATTGTCTTTGCTAAAATAGCCATCTGGCTGCAAGTTCTTCAGGTAAGCCAGTGATGCACGGTCTGCTTGAGACAAGCTTGGATCAGCAAGTCTCTTATCCAGATTTGCAGCAGTGATGCCACCATCCGGGCTCTTCATCTGATCGTACAAACTTGGCTTGCCATTCTTGCTGTCGAACAGGTGCTGGAACTGTGCTTCACGACCTTTCTGATCTGCGGACTCAGCTGGAGTTGCTGGTTTAGCAGCAATCTTGTCGTAGTTGACTCCCGCGTCGGCACCCATCTTCTGAAGGTCGGTCTGGCTCAAATTCATGCGAGGTGAGATGCCACCTTCCATGCTTGGGGTGCTGAACTGATTTTGCTCAATCTTGTCGTTGAGAGTTTTGAGAGTCTTCGCATTTTCTGGAGTGAGGTTGTGACGCTCTGGGTGAGCGATGAAGTCTTGAACCTTAGCGGCATCGACTCCGCCTTTGCCGTCACCGATTTTGTCGATCAGGCTTTGTCCGCCACCTGGCTTAGCATTCAAGTCAGTCAATGCGGCTTGAGATGCCTGTTGCTCAGCACCTTGAGGTTCTGCCTGCTTCTTCAACTTGGAAATTTCTTGTGGCTTAAGTCCAGCGTTCTCGTCCATTTTCTTAACTTGATCGGCAGTCAGATCGCCTTGCGGTGTGCGCAAGAAAGTCGACTTATCGCGAGCGGCGTTCAAGCGCTCTAAGCTGGACCTGTCTGCAGCAGTCAAACTAGGGTCTGCAAGTTTCTTATCCAACGCTTCGCCAGATACGCCACCTTTGCCATCGCCAACAGAACCGATAAGAGTTCCACCGGTTGCATCCTTGGCATGCAAGTTGCGCATGTCAGCTTTGTTCTGCTCTTGTCCCAAATATTTTGTGATATCAGCCTGGCTGATTACTCTGCCGTCTTGAGAAATTTGAGTAAAGTGATCTTGAAGTCTTTGGGCAAGTGCTTTCTCGGCTGGGCTCTTAGCGTTGTCGCCATAATTTTTGATATCGTCTTTGGAAATTTCACCGTAACCCATTGAGCTCTTCACGCTGTGAAGATCACTCATAATCTTTTGAGCTTCCAGACCTTCGGCACGTGTACCGTAGCCATCTTTGTCTAATTGAGTCAAAGCTTTTTGTGCAGGACCAGTTATAGAATCCAACTCTTTCAAGAATGGGCTTGGATTAGCAGGGCTGGTCGAAATAGCTGATTCAACACGCTCAGTGCCTTTCTTCTCTTCTTTGGTTTGTGGAGCTTCTGCTGTTCTTGCCATTATATCGGTCCTCACTTGGGTGTGTCCGCAGCATCGCGGTGCCACCGGGGGTAGTGGCGGGTAATTCGTTTCATTGGGTGGGGCGAAGTAGTTGGGTGTCGGTGTTAGTAAGTCCAACTTCAACTTGTGAACGAAGTATAAGAAATGGACATTACCGAGACATTACCAAATCAAGAGGAACTGAACAGCGCGAGGATTTTGTGCGCCCGTCAGCCTTTTACAATTCACGGCTTCTGTAGAATTGTTCGAATCAGCGATCACGCTACGTAAAATAGACGCCGACTGCTCCAGTAACTCTGCGAATTAGTCGTACTGTATCGAGTTCGATTTCCTGACCGTACTCCAATTCATCCACGGCGCGCTTTTTCAACAAAGCGATCAACTCGCGCTTTTCTTCGTCCGCCAATTCAATTCTCTTATGGTGATTATCAGCTGCCATCTTCAGCAGCTCCATAATGCTCAATGTGGGATCAATTACAACCATTGCACAAGACTCTATTCGAGCAGGATTGAATTTTCGGGGTGCCTGGAAGCCGCGCTCGATCATAGATTAGGTGCGACCACGCCTTAGGGCAATTCGTAATTCAATCCAAACGCGGGAATTTCCCCCACGCCTGACCGCGATCGGCAGGATGTTATGGGTACAATTCCCCTCGCGAACGGGTTTGTCCCGCGATTAGATCAGCCCAGGTTTTGAGCAGCCTCTTCCTCGGTTTTCTCGGCGACGACGTTTTTGACAAGATAGCCGCAGACCGGATCGTTCTTGAGGATATATTGCTGCCGCGTTACTTTTACACCTAAAAGATTTTCCATCAACTGCGGTTCAAGCACGCAAAGTTGCCGATACTTCAAGGCCAGGTCGTGAACGGCGCAGTGGCGCTGAAAAATAATGAAGTTACCGTCGGGAAGGCTCTCCCACTCGGTCATATAGCCGTTTTCAGAGAAGATTTTGGCAACCTCGGCCACCCTTCCCTTTATATCTTTATTGGCCACGCGCTCTTGGAAGCGCTCTGCCATTTTCTCGTTGCGGCGGCTGAGCAAGTCCATCACGCCCTTGTGACCGCTCTGCTCGAAGACAACATCCAGCAAATCGACAGCCAGATTTTGAAAGCCTGTTGGGAATAAGCCCTCGGCCTTTTCGGTCAATTTATAGTGATAGGTTGGACGCCCACGAGACTGTCGAACGATGCGAGATTCAACCAGTGCGTCTTTCTGGAGCCCGGCGATGTGGCGCCTGACTGCCATAGAGGTAATGCTGAGCTCCTTGCACAAGTCAGCCACGGTCACTTCGCCCATGCGCTTGATGTACATGAGCACGGCTTCTTGGGTCCGTTCCGGATTGTCGCCTAGTTGCTGAGTTCTCATCGCTGTCCTGGCCTTTACCATCTCATTCTACTCTTCCGGAAGCCTCTGGGATTGGGCTTTGTATCAAGTTCGCTACTAGATCCTTAAGAACTGGGAATAGTTCAGAGATTTTTGATACTATTTTATCTATAAAAGCCTACCATCCTAAGCTTTGACATTTTTAAGGTTGCCTCTCCCGAGCTGAGAGCCTCGAAAAAGCTAGGATCGCCTCTTCCACAGGACCATGACCACTCAAAGGCAACTTTCATGACTGCTAAACAACCGATACTGTCCGTTCAAAATCTCCACGCCAAAGTCGAGGACAAAGAAATCCTCAAAGGCGTCGACTTGGAGATATTTCCAGGCGAAGTACACGCCATCATGGGACGCAACGGATCTGGTAAATCAACTCTTTCATACACATTGATGGGACATCCGCGCTATGTGGTGACTGAAGGCAAAATTCTATTCAAAGGCGTCGACATCACAGAGATGACACCTGACGAGCGCGCTCGCAGCGGACTAGCACTGGCTTTTCAATACCCAGTAGCGATTCCAGGCGTTTCTGTTTCGAACTTTGTTCGCGCTTCAGTCAACGCAGTACGCGGCAAAGACGTGCCGATCAAAGAGTTCAGGGCTGAACTGAAAGACCAGATGAAAAAACTCGGCGTCGCCAATGAATTTCTTGGACGCTATATCAATGATGGTTTTTCGGGTGGCGAAAAGAAACGCCTCGAAATCCTTCAATTAGCGCTGCTCAAGCCAGCTCTAGCAGTGTTGGATGAAACAGACTCAGGTCTCGACATCGACGCTCTCAAAACAGTTTCGGAAGGCATCAACAACTTGTCCAATCCGGAAACAGCGATTTTGCTGATTACACACTATCAGCGCATTCTCAATTATGTGGAACCACAGTTCGTCCATGTTTTCCAGGACGGTCGCATCGTCAAATCAGGCGGCGGCGAGTTGTCCAAAGAACTGGAAGCACGTGGCTATGACTGGGTATCACAAGAACTAACGCCGTCAGGTGTTTCATAACATTTACGGATGGAGGCGACCATGTCTGCGGAACTAATTCAAGATCAATCAATCGGCAATATTGGAAACGATTACTCACAGTATGGTTTCCAGGACAAAGAAGACTACATCTTCAAGTCAGGCAGAGGTTTGACAGAAGAGATCGTCAGAAAAATCTCTTCAATGAAAAACGAGCCTGAGTGGATGCTTAAGTATCGCCTCCGTGCTTTGTCAATTTTCCTCAAAAAACCAATGCCTAAATGGGGCAACTGCGGTCTTCTCGACAGTATCGATTTCGAGAACATCTTCTACTTTGTTCGCTCGTCTGAAAGAAGCGAAAAGAATTGGGATGACGTTCCGGAAGGCATCAAGCAAACATTCGACCGGCTCGGTATTCCAGAAGCTGAACGTAAGTTCCTCGCTGGCGTCACCGCTCAATACGAATCAGAAGTCGTCTATCACTCAATCCGCGAAGATTTGTTGGCGCAAGGCGTCATCTTCCTGGATATGGACACAGCTCTGCGCGAACACGAAGACATCATCCGCAAGCACTTCGGCACAGTAATTCCAGCCGCCGACAACAAATTCTCCGCACTGAATTCTGCTGTCTGGTCAGGTGGAAGTTTCGTCTGGGTGCCGGAAGGCATCAGAGTCGAAATCCCACTGCAAGCGTATTTCAGAATCAACGCTGAAAACATGGGTCAGTTCGAAAGAACATTGATCATCGCTGAACCAGGTAGTTACGTTCACTACATCGAAGGATGCACGGCTCCGACTTATTCGACTGACTCGTTGCACTCCGCAGTTGTTGAATTGATCGCCAAACCGGGCTCACACATTCGCTACACAACCATCCAGAACTGGTCGAAGAATGTCTACAACCTCGTCACCAAACGAGCTGTAGCACACGCTGATTCCAAAGTTGAATGGGTAGACGGAAACCTTGGATCGAAGTTGACCATGAAGTATCCAGCCATCCATCTGGTTGGCGAACGTGCGCACGGCGAAGTTCTCTCCATCGCCTTTGCCGGAGAAGATCAACATCAGGACGCTGGTGCCAAAATGGTGCACGCTGCACCAAATACGACATCCATGATCGTCTCGAAATCGATTTCAAAAAATGGTGGCAGAACTTCTTATCGTGGTCTGGTCAAAGTTCATCCAAACTGCCCGGGCTCAAAATCAAACGTAAAGTGCGATGCGCTCTTGCTCGATGAAAAGTCCAGATCGGATACTTATCCAACTATGGAAATCGACGAGAAAGACGTCACTATCGAACACGAAGCTACGGTATCTAAAGTCGGTGAAGAGCAACTCTTCTACTTAATGAGCCGAGGTCTGACACAAGACGAAGCCACCGCGATGATCATCAATGGATTCTTCGAGCCGTTCACAAAAGAACTGCCGCTTGAATACGCTGTTGAACTGAACCGGCTGATTCAGCTTGAAATGTCAGGTTCGGTGGGGTAAAAATCGTGAACTCTTTTATGCACTGCCGCCAGATCTAAAGAACTGGCGCAGTGTATTTAATGGCCCGAATAATACGGAATCAAGGAAAGACAAATGTCAGAGTCGAAATCGGTAAACACAATAGCTCGGGAGCGAGTGGATAATTTGGCTTCCCAAAATGGCGAACCCGAATGGTTGAAGGAGCTGCGCGTCTCGTCCTGGGAAGCCTACCTTCAGACACCCATGCCGACTGGTCGCGATGAAGACTGGCGCAAAACTCAAATCGAAAGTTTGGATTTATCGAATTTGAATGCCATCGATCTTTCAACAAAGAGCGACGTAAAAGCAAAGTTGCCGCAATGGTTTGAAACTGCGCTGACGTTTTTTGACAATCACTCAGGTGTAGTGGCAGAAGTCGGACAAGCTTCAGTGCCGGCAAAACTGCCTGCAGAGCTGGTCGCCAAAGGCGTTATCTTTTGCACGCTGAAAGAAGCGTTGCGCGATCACGCGGAGTTGATCCGCCCATATCTCTCATTGATCGACAGCGATCAAAAATTTGTTTTGATGAACAAAGCTCTTTTCAATGGTGGCACATTCCTCTACGTACCCGCCAATGTTGAAGTAGAAGGACCGTTCGTCAGCCTCACACACTTCACTTCGTCAAATGGCTCTCCAAACGGCGTCGCCATTTTTCCCCGACTGATTGCCGTTCTAGGCAACCACAGTAAAGCGAGCCTGGTCAACATACTCAGTTCAGAAGCAGGCAAAGAAAACAAAACCACTTTGCGCTCGCTGGCCAATGCACTTGTTGAAGTACATGTAGCTCCGGGAGCCAAATTTGAATACCTCGAAGTACAGCGCTTCGATTCGAATGTATTTGCAATCACTCGCACACACAATCAAGTCGAACAGGATGCATCTGTCAAATCACTCACAGTGGCATTGGGCGGCTCACAGGTGAAAGGCGACATCGTCACAGTCTTAAATGCACATGGTGCCACCAGTGACCTGCAAGGCATCGTCCTTGGTGACACAGATGAACACTACAGTTTCAACACCATCCAAAAACACAACGCTCCTGACACTACCTCGAACATCAACTTCAGAGTTGCTTTGAAGAGCAATGCTCAATCCATCTATCAAGGAATTATCGAAGTAGCGAAGATCGCGCAGAAAACTGCCGCTTTCCAGAGCAACAAGAATCTGTTGTTGGGCAGCGAAGCTCGGGCCGATTCGATTCCCAAATTGGAAATTCTAGCCGATGACGTCAAATGCTCACACGGAGCCACTGTTGGTCCAGTCGATCGCGAACAAATCTTCTATTTGCAAAGCCGCGGTTTGTCAGCACCAGAAGCGGAAGAGTTGATCGTCACCGGATTCTTCAGACAAATTTTGGAAGCATGTACGATCGGCAGAGCCAAAGAATGGGTCTACGACGTATTAGCCGAAAAGATTCACGGAGTGTAAAAGTCGATGAGCGCTGAGTTCAGCAAAGTAGCAAGCAAAGCTGATGTGCCGGAAGGTCACGTCAAAGTCTACACAGTTGAAAAGAAACGTATCGCAGTTTGCAACGTTGCAGGAAAGTTTTTCGCCGTCGCTGATTTGTGCACGCACGACGGTGGGCCTCTGGGTGAGGGCGAATTGGTCGAGAACACGATCGAGTGTCCACGCCATGGTGCCCGATTCGATGTGGCCACAGGAGCAGTAGTCTGTATGCCAGCTGTAATTCCTATCGCAACATATCCCTGCGAAGAACGCGGAGATGATTTATGGGTCGCCGTCTGAGGCGCACGCAACTAAAGTGTAAGGATCAATCATTATGTTCGATATCAAAAAAGTCAGAAAAGATTTCCCAGTGCTTGAACGCCAGATCAACGGCAAGAAGCTCGTCTACCTGGACAGTGCAGCAACATCACAGAAACCGCTCAGCGTGATCAAATCGCTGACCGACTACTACGAAAATTACAACGCCAATATTCATCGCGGCATTCACACATTGAGTGAAGAAGCGACTGAAGCTTTCGAAGTGACTCGCGAAAAGTTGCGTCAATTTATTGATGCATCGGAAGCTCGAGAAATCATCTTCACCAAAAACGCAACCGAATCAATCAATCTTGTTGCTCAAACCTACGGACGACAGAACGTTCTACCGGGCGATGAGATCGTCGTCACACCGATGGAACATCACTCCAACTTCGTGCCATGGCAGCAGCTTGCTTTCGAGCGCGAGGCGAAACTCGTCTTCTTGCCACTGACAGAAGATGGAGAAATCGATCTCGCAGCTGCAGAAAAACTGATCACGAAGAAGACTCGCATTGTTGCCGTCACTCAGATGTCGAATGTGCTGGGCACGATAAATCCAATCAGCCAATTAGCCAAACTTGCTCACAATGTCGGCGCAGTCATTCTCGTGGACGGCGCCCAAGGTGTGCCGCATCTACAAACTTCAGTGCGCGAATTAGATTGCGATTTCCTCGCTTTCTCAATGCATAAACTGTTAGGACCGACTGGTGTCGGCGTTCTGTGGGGACGTGAAACATTGCTCAATGCCATGCCTCCGTACATGACCGGCGGCGACATGATCAATTCAGTATCGCGCGAAAAAACCACCTGGAATGAATTGCCATGGAAGTTCGAAGCAGGCACACCAAACATTGCTGACGTAATTGCCAGCGCGGCCGCACTGGACTATCTCAACGATCTTGGCATGGATGCTGTGCGCGCTCACGAAATCGAATTAGTCGAATACGCCATCAAAGGACTGCAAGCTTTGGGCGATGCTCAAATCTACGGCCCCCTGGATGCCACTAAGCGTGGTGGCGTCGTCTCCTTCAACTTCAAAGACGTGCATCCACATGACGTCGGACAGATTCTAAACGATGCCGGCATCGCAATCCGCGCCGGACATCATTGCTGCCAGCCCCTGATGCGTGACCTCGGCGTCATGGGCACGGCTAGAGCAAGTTTCTATGTTTACAACACAAAAGAAGAAGTCGATATATTATTGGAAGCCCTCAAAGAAGCAGATAAGGTTTTGGGACATGTCGCTTGCAGATGACCTATATCGGGAAACTATTCTCGATCACTACCACAACCCGCGTAACCGCGGCGAAATAGAAGACGCGTCGGCGAAAGTCGAAGGCGTAAATCCACTTTGCGGAGACGAACTGACGCTCTACATCCAGCTGGATGGCGATACCGTCAAAGACGTCAAGATAACCGCGAAAGGTTGCTCGATTAACACGGCCTCTGGCTCAATGATGAGTGAAGCGGTCGTCGGTCAATCAATTGCGGACGTCAAGAAAACAGTCGACGCTTTCAAATCCATGATGATGTCCAAATCTGGCGACGTCAGTTTGCCGGAAGAAATGGAAGACCTCGAAGCCTTGCAAGGCGTGCGCAAGTATCCAGTTAGAATCAAATGTGCTCTTTTGCCGTGGAACACCCTTCTGGAAGGCATTCATACGGCGCAAGAAGAACAAAAAATCAAAGAGGCTAAGTAGAACCGATGTCAACGCTGCAAGAAGACGTAGTGCGTGAGAATCTGAGAACGGTGATTGACCCTGAATTAGGCGTCAGCATCGTCGATTTAGGATTGATTTACGGCGTTGAAGTCAAAGACAACGACGTCACCATCAAAATGACACTGACAAGTCCAGCCTGCCCTGTAGGCGCGGTCATTCAAGCTCAAGCTCACACGGCTGTCAAAAAACTGCCCTGGGCCAAAGAAGTAAAAGTGCAGCTTGTCTGGAGCCCCCGCTGGGATCCTCGCCTGATGGCAAGCGAAGACGCCAGGATGGAATTGGGAATTATTTAGCGACTGAAGACCCGAAATTGGTACAGGGTTAACACGAGTTATCGAAACCGCACAAACTAATGAAACTGGGTTCAGGTAGGAAGTAAACTAGCTCTACCAGCGTTGCCTTTGCACTGGCAAATGGGACGCGGCGACAAGAGAACTCATGCCGAAACCGGTAATACACGATCATGACGGACACGTCGACGACATTTTAAGCTGCATTTTGCTGTGGCTTTCCGCCGACATAGATTTGCAAGCAGTTGGCATCACCAATGGTGATTGTTACGCTGACCAGGCTTTTGAAGCTATCCTCAAGATGGCAACCTATTTGGACATTGATGGTCCGGAAATTGCCTGGAACGACGATGCCGTTCCGAATCCATTTCCGGATAACTGGCGTCGCGAAAGTTACATCATCAACGAGCTGCCTCTGTTCGGCGACATCTATCTGAAGAAGCTCTACCAACAAGGCAAGGGACGCCGGTCAGAAGAAGCATTCACGGATTGTTTAGCGCATTCACGAGAGCCGCTTACTATCGTCGCAACGGGACCGCTGACTATCCTGGCACCATTGATGAAGAATCCTGAACTGCGCAAAAAAGTAGCAGAAATAGTTGTTATGGGCGGAGCGGTTCAGGTGCCAGGCAACGTCGAAGAAGGGGAGCACGACGGCAGCGCCGAGTGGAATGTCTACGCCGATCCCGTCGCCTTCAAGCAAGTTCTAGAAACTGGTGTTCAAGTTAAAATGATTCCGCTTGATGTGACAAATCAAGTGCCCGTCACCAAAGAGTTCCTGCAACGCTTGGAAGATCAAAGCTCTAAGTACAAAGCATCGATGCTTGCTGCCAAGCTTTGGTCGCTGGTGAAAGGATTCACCTACTATTTTTGGGACACGATCACAGCAGCTGCGGCGATCAAGCCGGAATTATTTACGTTCAAAGACATGCGCATAGAAGTAGCTACCCAGGGCAAAAGCATGGGTAAAACTTCTTCGGTAATGTTTGGCGGCAAGAAAATTCAAGTCGCCACTGGTATGGACAAAGAGGCATTTGAAGAGCTTCTGCTCGAGATCTTCAGAGTTCGATAAATGAGAGATCATCCAGTTCACTAATGCTGATTGACGTAAGACATTAATTCGACACTGACTCGAATTTTGTAGAGGAACTTAAAATGGAATACAGGAAACTCGGAAACTCAGGATTGAAAGTACCGGTGCTCAGCTTTGGCACGGGCACCTTCGGTGGTGGCAATGAATTCTTCAAAGCATGGGGCGACAGCGATGTCAAAGAGGCAACGCGCCTGGTTGACGTCTGCCTCGATGCGGATCTTAACTTCTTCGATACAGCAGACGTTTATTCCAACGGCATGTCGGAAGAAATTCTTGGTCAGGCAGTTAAAGGTAGACGAGACAAAGTTTTAATTTCGACCAAAGCGACATTCAAAATGGGCAGTGGTCCAAACGATGTCGGCTCATCCAGACATCATCTCATCCGAGCTTGCGAAGACAGTCTTCGCAGGCTGGGAACCGATTACATCGATCTCTATCACATGCATGGAATGGATGCCTCCACTCCCATCGAAGAGACACTCAGCACTCTCAATACTTTAGTTACCAGCGGCAAGATTCGCTATATTGGTTGTTCTAATTTCTCTGGTTGGCACCTGCAAAAATCTCTGGACATTTCAGAAAAATATGGCTGGGCTCGCTACGTCTCGAACCAGGCGTACTACTCATTGATTGGTCGCGAATTTGAATGGGAGCTGATGCCGCTGGGCATCGAAGAGAAGGTGGGCACAACAGTTTGGAGTCCGCTTGGATGGGGCCGCTTGACGGGCAAAATTCGTCGCAACACTCCATTGCCCGCTGATAGCCGATTGCATAAAACTGCTGACATGGGTCCGCCAGTCAACGATGATTACCTCTATGACGTCGTCGATGCGCTCGATGAAGTCGCTAAGGAAACCGGCAAGAGTGTTCCCCAGATCGCATTGAACTGGTTAGTCCATCGCCCCACGGTTTCAAGCATTATCATTGGTGCACGAAACGAAGAACAATTGAAGCAAAATTTGCAGGCAGTTGACTTCAATCTCACAGAAGAGCAGATCAAGAAACTGGACAAGGCAAGCGAAGTAACTCCCATCTATCCTTACTGGCATCAATGGCAGTTCAAGGATCGCACACCGCTGGCCGTGCCCTCGTACAAATAGTCCGTTCATGTCAATCAAAAGCCAACCGAAACTCCTGCTGGCGATTTACGCTCTTCTTGGAGTGCTCGCAATTATTTTCGCCGTACTGCTCTACGTCAATCCACTCAACTTCGAATCTACGCTGTCGTCCACACAATCTGCCAACATCTTGGCAGAGGCTGAATTACTGCGCGAAAGAGGTCAAACAGCAGAGGCGGAGAAGCTCTGCCTGAATGCATTGAAGTCGATGGAAAACGCCGACGCCATTCAAAAAGCGAAGGCGTATCACGGACTTGCACTGACATATTTCCAGGAAAAAAAATACAGCGAAGCTGAAGAAAATTATCGAAAAGCACTTGCCTGCCTCGATCAACTAATCAATCAAGAGGGAGCGCATCGACTAACCCTCGAGAATCTGCGCACTGCCGAGCATCAACACGCAGAGATCGAAGGCGACCTGGCCCAACTAATGGTCACTCTTTCAAAATACACTGAAGCAGAATATTTGTACAAATCGGCGCTCGAAAAAAACGATCAATACCTCGGCACCATGGAAATGCAGCGACGTCTGGCCAGCAAACTGGCCGAGGTTTTGCTCAAAGTAGGGAAGAGCAACGAAGCTGAAGAGATAGAGGTGGAAGCATATGCCACCGACTATGCGTCAAAAGATTTGATGGCAGAAATCAAACTGGTGCAGGACGAATTTGAATCAGGAAAGATTGACTCCCCAAAACAAATGGCGGAACTGAAAGCACTGGCTCTCACGGCCAAGAGAAAAGGTCGAGATGTTCCTTACGTCGATGCCCAAACTGCTCTCGGTAAAGCGACTCTGGAAGCGGGCGATCCGGCCAGGGCAAAAAAAGAACTAATACCCGTCTTCTATTTCGTCAAAAACGCACACTACGATAAAGAAACGGAGAGCATATGGCTGTCACGGGCACGAGTCACCCAGGCAGCCTGCTGCCTGGCTTTACATCAAGATCAAGAGGCGCAAAGGTTGCTCAACGAAGCGGGATCAGTGAATCCAATATTATTGTTCATGGTTCTGCAACAGCATCTCAGAACTGCAAGCATGCGACAAGTTGGGCTCAAGGATTACTATCTTCTGATCACAGATTTGGGTGAAAAGGCAAATTTGGAGTCATATAAAAAGAGGAAACTGAACACCGAAACTCTGGAACAATTGGCAAATCTCTACAACGTGCTTGGAATCGCTTGCGCAAGTTTCAAACAACTCGATAAAGCAAACCATTACTACAAACGCTCCTTGGAGATTTCCCAGCAAACTAAAAACATCGGCAGGCAGGCTGAGCTCGACACACGTCTGGCAAGAATTGCAGTTTTGCAAAAGAAATATGACGAGGCCCAGCACTACTATGATCAGTCAACGAGCCTACACGCCCGAATTATGCCGCAGAACGCCGAGCTGGCAAAACTAATCAACCAGTCAATTAGTGAAAATTACGCGGAACTGGCATCGATGTACAACACTCTAAAAAATCAGTCTAAAGCCGAGTTCAATTACAAACTTGCGTACGACAAAGACAAGAAAAACCACAATTGGATGGGCATCTACGCTTTCGCACAATACATGCACGCTAGAGGCGACTACAGACGGGCGCATGCGAATTACGAACTCGCCCTTAACAACCTTAAGATCAGTCCCGCTCCATCAAAGCAATATATTGACTTAATGGAGAATCGGTTAAAACGGCTTCCAGTATTTATTAGCGATGCAAATGTCGATGCCCTCGTCAAACAGGGAAACAACTTGCTGATCGAGAACAAAACGGATGCTGCGCGCCAGGTTTTTCAAAAAGCCGAAGCAGCAGCGATAGACAAATTTGGCAAAGACAGCTTGGAGAGTGCGCAAGTCTACCGAGACATTGCCAATTGTTATATGGGTGCACACCTCACAGCTGATGCACAGCCACTATACGAACGCGCTTTAGACATTGCACAAAAAAACAAAGTGCAATTCCCTCGTGTTAATTACCAGCAGTTTTGTGTTTGTCTTTCGAAAGACAAAGACGACAGTAAGAAGATTGATAACGCAAAAAAAAC
>JBBQFO010000066.1:0-23876 GCA_038322035.1 Candidatus Obscuribacterales bacterium | reverse complement strand
AATGGTTCGCGCATCGGTTGTTACTTTCGCTTCGAAAGAAAAATCGCCTTCCTTCCAGGTCAATATTTCGAAAATGCTCTCTTCGCCGACGGTATCAGTAGTAAATGAATGAACGGGAATGCCGTCTTTGAAATAGACTTCAGCGCCGCGGTTGTTGCTGATGATCTTCAGCCGTCCGTTCATTTGAGCCATGAGGATGGACTGTAAAAGGGTCGGCATCTGAACGTGAGCCAAGTCGCCAGTCAAAGCACTGGTCGGCTTTGGCATGAGCAGCGCCGCATTCTCTTGAGTCGGAGTCATCGGCTCACGCCTGGGCAAATTCAGAGCTTCCAGACGGTAAAAAGTGTCCTGCCCGCTGCCTGATTCGCGCCAGGTGTCGGAAACCGGTTCGGCTGGGGCGCTAACTGAGTTGAAACCGTCACCGCAAGACGAACAAACCAGGTTGTAGACCAACAATACGTCGCAGCTGACGTAATTCCAGAGCAGCTGAGAGCGACTGCCGCTGCCTGCATACATGCGCCATTCAGCGTCTCCGCCTCTGGGGCTACATTCGACTGCCAGCGAGTACTCGCTAAGCCCATCCATTGGGGTCCAGCAGATTTCGATGGTCGTACCGCGATGCTCAAGGGCCCTCTGCAAAAACGCGTGGATGTCCGCCAGACCTGGCGTGCTGGGCAGCCTGGGCAAGGATTTGGTCGTCCCAGTGTTCTTTAAAATGTCCGCGATGAAGCTAATCCCCCGCCGGGATGTACTAACAGTTCTGATCTGTTATTCCCCCCGCCGCTAAAAGTAACACCAAACAGAGTTTTCAAATTTTTACTGTCTGATAATTTGCACATTTCCGAGATAAAATTCAAAACGAAATGTCAAGGACTCTTGGTGCCGTTTTCATTTTCATGGCTAGTCGATATGCATTCGGCAAAATATTTTGGAAAAACGTTGGCGCCAGTCATCACTATGCCCTCGAATTTCCTTCTGCCACATAAGAAGTCCGTAATTCAGTCACTCAAGTGTGGTTCCAGATTTGATACCAGATCAAATTTGCACCGTTAAGATATCCGACAAGTATGGATAGATCGGCGAAACGATGACTTATACGCTCTGGCACCACATTCTGGTATGGAACCGGCGGTGGTGACAAGGTTGCACCATACCCCTTACAATGCTGATCTATTCAGTGGTTCGGACGAATCAATAGTTTCCTGCACTTAAAAATCTTGACACCACATCTAGTGTGTAGTCTAATGCGGGCTGGGAAGTGCAGTAGCGGGAGTTCCTGTTGCGAATAAAAGAGATCGAACTTGACAACTTTAAGTCATTCGGAAAGCATACTCTAGTTCCGCTACTGGACGGCTTTACGACAATCTCCGGTCCAAATGGTTCCGGCAAATCAAACATCATCGACAGTCTTCTGTTTGCTCTCGGTCTATCATCGACGAGAAGCATGCGAGCCGAAAGACTGCCTGACCTTTTAAATAACTTGAGCGGCAAAAACGAAGCGCGAGTTACAGTTCGCTTCCTTAATAACGATAATGAAACCCTCGAAGTCAGCCGCAGAATCAGGGTTAAAGAGACTAACTACACCAGCACATATTGGTTGAATGGTAAGGTTGCTACCCTAACCGAAATACATGAAGAGCTGATGAAATATAACGTCAGCCCTACTGGTTTCAACGTCATTATGCAAGGTGACGTGACAGGCATTGTCACCATGAGCGCCACCGAACGTCGAAAGATTATCGACGAGTTGGCAGGGGTGGCAGAGTTCGATCGCCTGATTGGGCAAGCCGGAAACGAGCTTAACTCGGTGGCCGAAAAGATTGAACATCAGAGAATCATCCTCTCTGAAATTTTGACGCGTCTCGAGATTTTGAAGACCGATCGAGATCAAGCACTCAAGTATTTAGATCTGAAGACGCAGAAAGAAGCCGTCGAAAAAGACCTGGTTTTCGTTCGAGCTCAAGAAGTCGAACAAAAAACGAATACCGAATTGGCTCAGATTGAGAACCTCAATGCCAAGGAAGAGAAGCTTCAAGAAGAGCTGCAAGCTGCAGAGGTAGCCCTTTTCCAGATGCGCTCCGAGATGGGTCGAATCGAGCAAGAGATTCGAGAAAAGGGCGGCAACGAGCAATTGTTGCTTCGCCAGGAGCTGGAAAACACCCGAGGCGAATTGACTCGTGAAGAGAACAAACTTTCCAACCTCCTTGGTGTGATTGGCGAAAAATCAAAACTGCTCAAGAGCATCCAATCTCAAATCAAGACTATCGATAAGCATCTTTCGGATATCGATAAGCAGAAGAAACAACATAAGCAAGACCAGCAGGCGGTGCATCTCGGCTTGCTCGAAAAACAAGGTGCTTTCAGTGCGGTGATGGCTGAAATCGAAGTAATGCGTCAGGAGAAAGACAAAACTTCTGACAAAGTGACGACGATTCACGATGATTTGCAGCAACTGCGAGACGACAGACATAAGCTCGAAGTTCGAAAAACCGAGTTGTCCACCAGAAGAACCGCCATCGAGCAAGATCTCGAGAAGCTGCGCAGTTCAGCTACTGAAGCAATCGGCAAATCGGCAAACACCAAAGGTGCGATTGCCGCTTACGAGCGCCGCGTGCTTGACCAACAAGCATTGGTGGCAGGCATCGACCGAACTATTGGCCAACTCGAAGCAGAGCTGGAAGGCACAAGAGACGAAATCGAAGCGAAGAGACTGGCGCTCGAGCAGATGAATCGCCGCTTGATCGAAGTCGAGACCACCAGAGAAGTAGCCGGCGAAAGTGGCTACGGACGTGCAGTCGAAGCGATTGCTAATTCTGGACTGACGGGTGTGCATGGCACCATCGGGCAGCTAGGAAAAGTTGACGATAAATACGTTTTCGCCCTGGAAACTTGCATCGGACCTCGTCTCAGTCATGTCGTTGTCGATGATGATGAAATTGCCCAGCGCTGTATCGAATTCTTGAAGAAAAATCAGGCTGGCCGCGCCACATTCGTTCCCCTGAACAAAATTGCCACGCAGCCTCCAGGCTTGCTACCGGGAAGACCTGGCGTCATCGATTTCGCTTACAACCTGATCGATTTCAATCCTCGCTTCACCAAGGCATTCCAATATGCATGTGGTCAAACGATCGTTATGGACGGTATGGAAAATGCTCGTCGCCTTCTAAACCAAGCTCGCATGGTCACCCTGGAAGGGGAGTTGTTCGACAAGTCAGGCAGTATGTCTGGTGGTCAGGACGGCAAGAACAAATTGCATTTCTCGTCCAAGGGCGAAACAGATTTATCTGTGTTGAAACAAACCAGCAAAAATCTGGCTGACCAAATTCGTTATTTGCAAGATTCGCTAAAAGAGCTACAAACCAGCCTGACCGAAGAGCGTGAGAAGTCCACTGCAGCTCGTGCCGACCTGGGCAAGAAGCAAGCTGATCTGGAAGCGAAACTCAAAGAAGCCAAAGATCTCGACGCAGAGATCGAAAACGTCAAACCAAAACTGCGCACCAACGGCGATGAGATCGATCAGATCGATCAAGAGTTGGCCAGTCTCGATTTCAATTTGAAAGATCTCGTCAAACAAATCACCACCCTGGAAGATGCGCTCAATGACGTGCGCGACAAGGGCGCCAGAACTGCAATCGAGAAACTGATTCACGAATCCGAAGAACTGCGTTGCGACCTCGAAACTGTCGACAAAGAGTTCAAGGATATCCAGAGATATATCGACAAAGCTGAAACCGAAGAGAACTTGGAGCAGGTGAACTACAAGGCGTTGACTGCGCAGCTCACAGAATTGACGGCCGAAATTGACGAAATCCAGGCTCAGAAGCCAGCTTACGAAACGGCAATCACGGCTTTGAAGCAAGCACTGTCTGATATGGACAAGCGCGTCAGCGAAATCTCAGAAGAGCTGGAAAGTTTGCGCGACACCAAAGAACAGATTCACGAACAAGTGACGACCACCGAAGTTGAAAAGACCAAGGCTGATCAAGAACTCAAGCGTGTCGCTGAACAGCGCACTGCGCACAAGCTGGCCCACTATGACTTACAGCAAGAGTTGGAGGCACTACGGGCGGAGATTGCACGCGTGCTTGAAGAGAATCCGAACTACGAGCCTCCATCAGCGGGCACCGTCGAACAACTCAAACACCAGGCAGACCGTCTCGAAAAGCGCATGCGCGCACTTGAACCAGTCAATATGAAGGCTCTGGAAGAATACAATCAAACAGACGAGCGTCAAAAAGAAATGTCTGAGCAACTGGCGACGTTGACTCACGAAAGCGAAGAGATTCAGCAGCGCATCTCTGGTTACGACTCGATGAAACGCCAGGAATTTATGTTGGCATTCGATCAGATCAATCAAAACTTCCAGGACATCTTCGCCGAGTTGTCGCATGGTCACGGAAAGCTCGAGTTGGAGCATCCGGAAGATCCGTTTGCCGGTGGTCTGGTCATTCGTGCGCAACCACGGGATAAGAAGATGCAGCGCATCGAGGCACTCTCGGGTGGAGAGAAATCACTGACCGCTCTTTCATTCGTCTTCGCATTCCAACGATTTGCGCCGGCGCCGTTCTACGCATTCGACGAAGTCGATATGATGCTCGACGGTTCCAACGCCGAACGTCTGGCACGTATGGTCAAGAGTCAGTCAGCCACCGCGCAGTTCGTTGCAGTCAGTCTGCGACGTCCGATGATCGAGAACGCGGATCACGCAATTGGTGTTTCACTTCGTGCTGACGGATATTCCCGAGTGGTCGGAATTCGCGAAATTCACATTCCTGATGAAGAGCAAAAGCCAGAGCCACAGCCAGTAAGCGTGTAGGTAATCATGGACGAGCCCGCTAAGCCTAAAAAAGCAAAACCACGTAAGCAGACGGCGAAATTTGTCGTCAGTCACGGCTTAGCAGATCCAGAAATGGGTCTGTTCGACAAGGATGTGGCACGAAAGAGCGAAGAGGCGGCTCGATTTGGTGGAAAGCCCGACACTACTCGTGTCGACCGAGCTGTCATCGATGCATTGGACTCTGCGCCGATCGAGCTGACAATCGCACCAAAGGTTGCCGCAACTGAAACAAAATATGCCGCTACCAACGCCGATCAAGCAGGCGGTATTGAAATTCTGATCAAACTGGCCACTTCTGGCGAAATCGACCCGAAGAACATCGACATCATCGATGTTACCGATAAATTCTTAAAGGCTATCGCGGCAGTTCCGAAAGAAAATTTGAGACAGAGCGGAAAGATCTTATTTCATGCCAGTGTCTTGTTGCGCATGAAAGCTGAAGCCATGCTGGCTGCTGCAGTGGCAGTTGATGCGGTCGATGACTTCATGGACTTCGGAGATGACGATGGCGCGCTCACATTTGATCTGAAAGAGCCCAGACAGCTCACACTTATGGATCTGGAACGAGCACTGGTGCGCAAAGCGAACAATCGTCAAAATCGCCAGCGCAAAGTCACACTCGATCAACTGATCGACGCATTGCGTGAAGCAGAAAAAATCGAGAAGACGAGACAAGCACGTGAACCGCGACAACGTATCGAACTGGCCGGACAGCACGACGCGAATGACGTTGGTGATCTGTTAGATTTGGCTCACGATGAGGATATCGAAGATACCATCAGTCGCGTAGAACAAATACTGGCAAACAGTATGGGAGAGGGTGAATTGATTCAGCTGCTGCGCATCATTCAGCTGCTCGGTAGTCACGGTGATTGGGTCGACGCATTTTTAGCTGTTCTTTTCTTGTCAAATGCCGGTAAACTAACACTGGAACAAAAAGATTTTTACGGTCCCTTGTTTGTCGTTCGCGGCGATGCAGCTGTAGAGTCGATCAACGTAGCGATGTGAGAATAGATTGATGCTCAAGTCAAAAGTCGAAGCAATATTATTTCTGACCGATAAACCAATGAGAGCGCAAGCGATTGCGCGCATCGTCAATGAAGACGTGCAGGTTGTTCGGCAAGCAATTCTCGACCTGATTCACGATTACGAAGAGCGAGCCAGTGGGCTCGAAATCGCAGATGACAATGGCTATATCATTCAAGTCAAAGATGAATATGCGTCGATCATTGACGAGTTCGTGCCGATGGAAATGCCAGTCAGTTTGATCCGCACCTTATCAGCCATCGCGATTAAACAGCCGGTAATGCAATCAGAAATTATCAAAATCAGAGGCGCAGGCGCCTACGATCATATTAAGGAGTTGATGATTAGAGAACTGGTGATCAAAAAGGAAGAAGGCCGTTCACCAACCCTGAGCACGACCAAGAAATTCCAGGAGTACTTCCGACTATCTCATGACGCTAAGTCACTGAGAACTGAGCTGCGCAAAGAAGATAAAATCGCGGCCAAGCAGTTGGAGGGCACCGATGGCGATGCTCCACTGATTCACCCGGAATCAGTCGAATCTGATCAAGCTAAACAGCTGGAAGTTCTATTTGAAACGAGTCCGGATTCATCCCTGGTTTTTCGTCCGACAGATTTGGAGGGCACGATAGCTCCTCTCGGCGCTGATCTGGATAACGACATTACGATTATGGTCGAAGAAATCGGCGCTGGTGATCATGGTTCACAGGGCGAAGAAGACGTTCCAGCTATCAACGTAAGTGTCAGCCCTGACATGACATCAAAGGATGCTGAAAGCACCGCCACAGTAACAAGTAAATTTGACGGCACAAATAGTGGTTCATCGGAAGCGACCGATAAGAATCCCGAGTCAGATAACAGCGACGAATGATCGCCGCAGTACTTCCCGCCGCGGGAGCCGGAGAGCGCTTCAAACACGCTCCGACGGATACGCCTAAGCAATTTGTAGGTCTCGATGGTCGACCTATATATCTTTGGTCGCTCAGCACCCTGGCCGCCCACGAAAAAATAGACATCATCGTGGTTGTCGTGCCCCAGTTGTCACTAGATGCGGTGCAATCTGAAATCGCTCAGATTCTGCCGGCTCATCAGTACGAAAAAATTATCGTCACCGCCGGTGGTCAGACGAGGCAGAACTCCGTCCACAACGGGTTAGAGCGCCTGGGCAGGCTGAGTACTACTCCCACATATGTCATGGTGCACGACGCGGCCAGACCCCTTCTGACGGCAAAACTAATTGACCAGGTGATCGACTCGGTAACCACCAACGGTGCCTGTACCGTGGCCATCCCTGTCACTGATACCATCAAAAAAATGAAAGACAACGTGGTCGGCGAAACCCTGGACCGCAGTCAGTTGGTTCAAATTCAAACCCCACAGGCAGCCAGATTCGAATGGCTGCTGCAAGCTCATCGCAAGGCAGCATCGGAAAGTTTTGACACCACGGACGATTCCACAATTCTCGAACACAGTGGACATAAAGTGCATATAGTCACGGGTTCGCCATATAATCTAAAAATTACAAATCCCGAAGACCTGTCTCTATGCCAATCCCTGGCGTCTATAATGGAACAAAGAAGTTAGCAAGCAGCTCAGGGACAGAGAATTCACGTTATCGGTACTTGCTTATTGCCACGAATTGATTAGAATTGATGACAACATGCGTGCACCATCTGAGATGGCACTCCGATCGGTTAATAAACAATAGGCGCAGGATATACGCAGCACATACTTGCACCGGCATAACTGCAAAGGACTACTATGGTAGACGAAAGTAAAAACGTTTCGACAGAGAAACCAACCGTAAACAGCGGCCGCAACGCGAAGAAGGATGTGGATTTATTTCCAGCCTTAAATGATCGCAAAGCCGGAACGCTGAGCACGCTGCGTACTCCACCGACGAAATTTGGTACACAGATCTCGATATTCGCTCCCGTCTCGTTCGAAGAGGCAATTGAAATCGTTGAGTGTTTGCGCGGACGCGCTGCCACTACAATTTCACTGGAGAACATGAAGAAGATCGACGCTAATCGACTAGTCGATTTTGTCGCTGGTGCATCTGCAGCGTTGGATGGTGACTTTCATAAATTGAGCGAACAAGTTTATTTGTTCTGCCCAAGCAATATTAAGATCACTGCTCCAGGAAAAGAATTCGAGAAGGTCTCGGCTTCTTCTCCATCTGCAACCGCCCTTGGTGGCTTCGGTGCGCTTGACTTCCTCTATCCGACACCGACACAGTTGGACTCTTCAACGAGTAGTACCTGGTCGACAATTCATTAGGATTTAATTAATGAATTCTCACCCTTTCCGGGTGGGTGTTAGACAACCGGCACTTCAAGTTTTTTAACAGCCGACTCTAGAATCCACTGCTATTATGTAAGGACAAAGCGCAAGACGGATTACCGTCAGGTGCCTTGTTTCCTCCTTACCTAATCCACCACAACTAGTTCATCCCTCCCACCTTACCAGGGAGGGATGTGCGTTTTTAGGGTCTTTTTCGAGCAGCCAAGCACTCGAATACTTGACACAAATACGTCTTTGAACTAGACAAACCTAAACCACCGCCGCCTCCACCGATTCGGCAATAGACAGCAAGTCTTAGCAAGATGGTGCAGCATGCGGATCTGCATGCCGCACCCATGAAGACACTGGCCGAATGGACGTAGACACTGTTGCTTAGGCAAAGCATCAATTATCAGTCGCTGCCTTGAAAGCTTAGATAGCTGCTAAATAGTTATCTTCGTTCCTAGTAATTCCAGAAATTTCTGAATCCATTCGGGATGCCCTGGCCAAGCAGCAGCACTAACGAGATTGCCATCAACATGGGCATTGGAAAAGTCTTTATTCGGTTCTATAAACGTGCCACCACATACGGTGACTTCAGGGGCGACGGCGGGATAAGCCATGCAAGATCTTTTTTTGAGCACTCCTGCCGCAGAAAGAATTTGCGCGGCATGGCAAACTGCGGCGACCGGTTTATTCTCATCGAAGAAATGTTTGACACACTCCAGAACCAAGGGATTGAGACGCAAATATTCAGGCGCTCTGCCACCCGAAATTACGAGCGCATCATAGTCACGAACTCTAAGTTTTTCGAACTCAGCAGTGATGGCAAAATTGTGACCTAGTTTTTCCGTATAAGTTTGATCGCCTTCAAAATCGTGGATTGCGGTTTTGACTTTGTCGCCGCTCTTCTTCCCTGGGCAGACAGTATCAACGCTGTGACCGACCATCAACAGCATCTGGTACGGAACCATCGCTTCGTAGTCTTCTACAAAATCACCAACTAGTTGAAGAATTTTGGCCATGTCATGCTCCATTCAAACTGCCCGGAATTCCAATCAATGATATCCGCATTCGCAGTAGTGAACTAGTGCGGGCGAAACTGCAGCAATCGTAAATCATCTCAGCAGTAAGTTCGAAGTAACGCGCTTGCCGCCTCAGCGACCTGATCACCAGAGACAGTAAATTCATAGGGAGCGTTTCGCTGGATGTGTCCGTCGTACATCGGGTCGTAATAGTCTGTCAGCAGAGCTTCTATAGCCTGGCTGAGATTGCCGTTTAAACCCAGTTCGCGAATTTCGTCAGTTCGCTTTGCACCTAAACGAACTTTCAAATTTTGGATTGCAGAAACGGCTTCAGATTTCAACTCGTCGTTGAACTTGCCAGCGTATTCTTCAACGATCCGTTTTACTCTGTACGGAACAGATCCTGTGACATGAACTCTTCGACCGGTAGAGATCCGTTTAAACAAAAATTCTGGTAGAGCAATTTTTCCGATCTTTTTGCTCTCCGCTTCCATGAAAACTGGTCCTTCGCCGAACTCTCTCAGTTTCAGCCACAGCTCTGATTCGAAGTTCTTTTGCGTTGGTTGTGAGTCAAGACCGAGAGCACCAAATACGGAGCCTCGATGATTGGCTAACTGTTCGAGGTTAAGCACTTGCGCTCCTGATTTATCAAGAGCGCAGAGCAAATCTGATTTGCCGGCTCCGGTGCGACCGTGCAAAACAATAGAAGTGAATGGATATTCGTCGCGGGCAAAGTCATCGATGACAGTCTTACGCCATGCTTTGAATCCACCAGTCAGTCGCCAGCAATCTATGCCGACAACGGTTAGAAAACTAGCAACAGTCTCGCTGCGCAAGCCACCGCGCCAGCAGTGAATAACAATGTGCTGACCTGGCTTTTTCTGCTCGATAATTCTGTCGACGAGATCGGGGATTTTTGGAGAGATAATCTTTAGCGCTAGTCTGCGTGCCACCATTTCGCCTTCTACGGCATAAGCGGTGCCAACTATGGCGCGCTCGTCGTCTTGTAACAGCGCGACATTGAGAGCACGCGGAATGTACTCAGCTTTGAACTCGCAAGGTGAGCGGACGTCGATGATCAGCGGGTCTTTTAGTTCGAATAATCGATCTGCTGATAGTTCGCGCCATGTCATCTTGGTTCTGTTGACTTCGCCGCTTTCTGTGGAGTTGTCTTTGCGGCAGCGCCTGACACCTGGTGAACAATCACATGCACCAACGGTCGAGCACGCATTTTTTCTGCAAAGAAACCATCTAAGGCGCCCTGAATGAAGTGCGAGAGATCGCCCTCCGACAGCGCATCTACTGTTGGTTTGACATGCAATATGTCTCTGACTTCGCTTTGCACTTTTCCGACAAATTCCTCTGGCGTCATTCCGCGAGGAAAAATAATTCCCTTCAAGCTTATGTCTGGACCGACGATTACTTGTCTTTTTTCGTCTAGTGTAATCGCCACTGTAACCAATCCATCATCAGCCAGATGGCGACGCTCGTCGACGATTTCTTCGTTGATGTGCCAGGCCCGAGATGAGTCTACAAGAATAATTCCTGATTTAATCCTGCCGTTGAGGACGCCGCGATCTTTGTTCAATTCCAGAACATCGCCGTTTTCCATAACGAAACAATTTTGTTGCTCGACACCACAGTCCTGGGCGAGTTCGGAATGCAAAACAAGCATTCGATATTCACCATGAACCGGCATAAAGAATTTCGGCTTGCAGAGGTTGATCATCAACTTCTGCTCTTCTCTGCAGGCGTGACCCGAGACGTGAACACCCGCATCGCGTCCGTAGATCACATCGGCGCCACGCATAAATAGTGCGTTGATCGTGTTGGAAATCGAGCGCTCATTTCCTGGAATAGGCGTCGCAGAAATGATCACCGTATCGCCCTTAATAATTTTGATTTGCTTGTGTTCGTCGTTGGCAATTCTTGTCAGCGCGGAAAGTGGTTCGCCCTGACTGCCTGTTGTGAGGATGACGACTTTGTTGTGAGGTAGTTTGCTGATCTGATCGATGGGGATCAGCAGTCCGTCGGGGAAGGTCATGTAGCCTAGCTCTCGAGCGATGCCGGCCAGATTGAGCATCGAACGTCCAAGAATGGATACTTTCCGATCGTATTTCATCGCTGCTTGCAAAACTTGCCTGATGCGATGAACATTGCTTGCGAAAGTGGTGACTATAATTCGTTTTGGTGCGCTGGCGAAGATTTCGTTGATTCTTTTCCAGACCGTCTTCTCGGATGGAGTAAAGCCATCGCGTTCAGTGTTCGTGCTGTCGCTCATGAGCAGCAAAACGCCTTCCTCAGCGGCCTTCGTCAAACTGGCAATATCGAACAACTCGCCGTCTACAGGTGTGAAATCGAATTTGAAATCGCCGGTATGAATCAATTTTCCGACGGGCGTATCGATGATCAAGCTAAACGAATCAGCGATTGAATGTGTGCAGCGAATAAACTGAACTGTGAAACATCCAATCTTCACTTTTTGTCGGGGTCGTACCTTTCGCATTACGGTGCGACTGTCGAGCCCGCCTTCTTTGAGCTTTCCCTCGAGAAGACCGACAGCTAATGCCGGTCCGTAAATGACCGGAATGCTCATTTCTCTGAGAATGAATGGAATGCCACCAATGTGATCTTCGTGTCCGTGAGTTACGGCAAGTCCTTTGACGCGATCTTGATTCTCGACGAGAAATGAAATGTCAGGCAAGACGAGATCAACGCCAATCATATCTTCGTTTGGAAATGCCAATCCGGCGTCGACAAGCATAATGTCGTCACCGTAGCAAATGGCAAGAGTATTCTTACCGATTTCGCCGAGTCCACCTATAGGGATAATCTTCAGTACGTTAGTGCCAAGCTCTACTTTCCCTGGTTCTTTTTTCTCGACTGCCACCTTGGATCTCCTGATTAGACGACAGACTTTTGAGCGATCAAATTAGCTTCTTTCATTAGTTTATTGATTACTTGCTTCTCTTCACTGGTGAGAGGAATGAGTGGCAAGCGCAAATTTTCTGAACAAATTCCGAGGAGCGAAAGTGCATATTTCACGCAGGTCGGATTCGGCGCTGCGAACAATCCCTTGAAGATGGGCAGGTACTTGTAGTGCTTTTCGCGCGCTGCATCGTGTCTACCGGCGAAAAAGTCATCCACCATATCTGAGATTTGCTGACCAACGATGTGACTGGCGACACTGATGATTCCCGAGCCACCAATCGAGAGAAATGGGAGCGTCAGGTAATCATCACCAGAATAGATTCTGAATGAGCTACGTGCCTGGCCAGCTATCTCTGCTGATTGTTCTACGCTGCCGGTTGAATCCTTCAGCGCATAGATGTTGTCATCGCTTTCAATCATTTCGAGCATGGTATCAGAGGTGATATTGACCGCAGTTCGACCGGGAATGTTGTAAACAATGACCGGAAGACTAGTCGACTTCGCGATCTCGTGGAAGTGCTTGAGCAATCCCGCCTGGCTCGGCTTATTGTAGTAAGGAGCCACTACCAGCAAACCATCGGCACCCAGATTTTCAGCTTCCTGCGATGCTGTAATCGACTTGGCAGTAGCGTTGTAACCGGTACCCATAACGACCTTAGCCTTCCCATCAGCGAGCTCGATCACCGCCTTGAGCAGATCGCGCTTCTCTGAATCTTCAAGCGTCGGGCTTTCGCCTGTGGTGCCTGAAACAACGAGAGTGGTCGTACCTGTCGCTAGCAAATGTTTGACCAACTTCTCGGTCGCCTTGAAATCGACGTTCGATCGATCGTCGAAAGGAGTAATCATTGCTGTCATCACACGCCCGAACAGTGGCGCGTCAGTTTGGATCACTGGTTTTCCTCCTTTGTGTCAGCGCGACTTTAATTGGCTACCGGTTGTCTCAATAGATTGTGTTCGACCACATACTCTGCGATGCGCACTGCATTCAGTGCGGCACCAATGCGCAAGTTATCTGCAACTACCCACAGGTTGAGTCCATTTTCCGATGAGGTGTCTCTGCGGATACGACCGACGAACACTGGATCTTTGCCTGCAGCATCCAGAGGAGTTGGATAGATTCCTTTCTCAGGTTCGTCCCAAACTTCAATAATTGGGCTGTTGGCCAGGGCTTCACGAGCTTGATGAGGGCTGACAGCGCGTTCCAGATCAACTGTCACGGATTCGCTGTGACTGATTGATACAGGCACGCGAACAGCGGTGCAGGTGACCGGCAAATCAGGAAGTTCGAGAATCTTTCGAGTTTCGAGAACCACCTTCATCTCTTCTTTGCTGTATCCATTTTCGAGAAATACATCAATGTGAGGAATTAGATTGAATGCAATTTGGCGCTGAAATACTTGTGGCGTGTAGTCCTGATCGTTCATTAGGGCTCTTGTCTGATTTTCCAATTCGTCCATCGCTTCTTTGCCGGCGCCGCTTACCGATTGATAGGTAGAGACGATGACTCGCTTCAGTCCACCTAGTTCATGTAGCGGCTTGAGCACGACAACGAGTTGTGCAGTCGAGCAGTTAGGATTGGCAATGATCCCTTTGTGATTCTTCAGTGTATGTCCGTTTACTTCCGGCACCACCAGCGGTACCGAGGGATCCATGCGGAATGCGTTTGAGTTGTCGATCACTACTGCGCCTTGCTCAACAGCTAGCGGTGCGAGTTTCTCGATGATGTCCGAACCGGCCGAAGCGAGAACGATGTCGATGCCCTTGAATGCTTCCGCACTGATTTCTTGTACAGGATATGTCTTACCCTTGAATGCGATGGTCAAGTCTTTCGAGCGTGCGCTCGCCAAAAGTTTCAATTCGCCGATCGGGAAGTTTCTTTCTTCCAAAACCCGCAGCAACTCTTGACCGACTCTACCAGTTGCCCCAACGATTGCTACGTTGATGGGTCGCATTGAGTTTTTCATTTATCCTCGTTCCTCCTAGTGGACATTTTCGAAGCGGGCACGAGGCCCGCGCACCATTCTATGAATGGATTACATTCTTCATCAGGATGCCGTCCAGTCCCACAACCATGTGGTCTAGATCGCATACCGAGTTCAAAGCAAGCAAGATTCCTTTTGTAAAACAACTCGTATTGAAACTATCGTGTGTGACTTTGAGAAGCTCACCATCAGAGCCGAACAGCACTTCTTGATGCGAGATCAGACCAGGCAATCTCAGTGAATGAACGCGAATGTTCGCATCACTTTTGGCACCACGTGCGCCTGGCATCAATTCTTTTTCTTTGACAACTTGCGGATTGAAGTTGCTTCCTGACTGCGCCATCTTCTGCAAAGTGTGCATTGCAGTGCCGGAAGGCGCATCGACTTTCTTAGTGTGGTGCATCTCGACCACTTCTACGTTTTGAAAAATGCACGCTGCTTGCCGCGCGAATTCCATCATCAGCACTGCACCAACTGAAAAGTTGGGCACCAGCATGGCACCAATTTTCAATTTGGATGACAAGTCAGACAACTCCTTCAGGCTTTCAGGCGATATGCCGGAAGTACCTATGACTGGACGAATCCCCTGCTCAAGGGCGCGCTTCGCGTTCGCGACGGCGACCTCTGCTCGGGTGACATCCAGAAGAACATCAGGTTTACACCGGGCTACAGATTCCGAAAAATCGTTGCTGACAAGTATACCAGTGTTGTTATCGCCGGCCACCCCTAAGATTGAGCGCACATCTGTGCCGACGTATGATGCAGATGCGCTGCCAAAAGCGCCGACCAGCTCGAACTCAGGGTTTGAGAAGACTGCGTGGGCACCGGCGCGTCCCATTCTGCCGTTTATTCCGGCTATAACTACCTTTACAGTTCTGGTTGAAACACCTGATTCGCTCATCTCTGCTTAGTTTCCTCAAACCGTAGCGGCTGCTTCTGCTTCGCGTGAGTTTCTGCCGGTTGACCCAAAGCCGCCTGCTCCGCGGATTTCACTGGATGACAGCTCGTCTACTTCTTCCACCTCTACATATGGAATCGGCATCACAACCAGCTGGGCAACACGCTCTCCGGGTTCGAACGTGTAAGACTCGGTGCCGTGATTGATCAACAACACAATCACCTCGCCTCGATAATCAGAATCGATCGTGCCAACGCTATTGGTCAGGGAGATTCCGGCTTTCGCGGCTAGACCCGAACGCGGTACGACTTGTCCCTGATGGCGGGCTGGAATCTCAATTTGGATGCCGGTTGGCATCTTCATGCGTTCGCCGGCTTTGAGTTCGACCGGGTCTGAAATAGCCGCCGATAAATCCAACCCAGCCGAGCCAGGAGTGGCATATGAAGGAAGTGCCTTGCAGTGAGGCAATCTTTTCACTCTCAATTTGACAACTTCGTTCATTTATCTCCTCGTTCTAGCAGCGATGGTGCGGTATTAGCGCTATTTTAACTTTGGGATTGATTGCAGCAAGCGGCTCGATTCAACAGGCTAATTCGTAACTCTCTTGCAATTCGCCTGCGGGACCAACAACAATCATGGAAAGCAAATCTGCTTGAATCAGGCTATTGGCAAGATCCTTCACCTGCGCGCTCGTGACCCGATCGATGTCAGCGACAATTTCTTCAACTTCAAGCTGCCTTCCGTAGAACAGCTCCCCATAGGCGCTGCGAGCACTTCTATTGCGCATCGACTCGAGTCCGAGCAGTAGTTCACTGCGCAATTGAATTTTTCCACGATTGATTTCTTGCTCGGTGAAGCCTTCGCTTTTCATACGCATAAATTCTTCCGAAATCAAGTCCAGCACAGTGCTGACCTGCTTTGGACTGGCACCCGCGTAGACTCCAAACAATCCATTGGCTCGATGACTTTCTCTGAAACTGTTGATCGTATAAACCAATCCACGCTTTTCGCGGACCTCCTGAAAGAGGCGCGAAGACATGTTTCCACCCAGACACAGATCCAATATTGCAAACACGTATCTCTGCTCGTCAGTGATACTCAATCCGTTGCTAACAATGGAGATGTGAGCCTGTTCGATATCTCGATGCTTCACAGCTCGATACTTGTGCATCTTCGGAGCACCAATCTTCTTGTGCGTCTTGCCGGGTTTCATATCCGAAACAGCAGCGGCAATCTGATCGATGACTTTCTTTTCCTCAAAGTTTCCTGCGATGGAAATGACTAATCGCTCTGGACGATAGAACTGATCGACGTGTTGTCGAACAACCTTCTCGTCAAATCCGGACACAGTCTCAACAGTGCCAGTAATCGGTAAGCCCAGTGGATGATCAGGCCAGATATTGAGAATCAAAGTCTCGTGAGCATAATCTTCAGGATCATCGTCATACATTTTGATTTCTTCGAGTATGACCTGGCGTTCCAGTTCAAAATCTTCTTTGTCGAGGTTGGCATCAACGATCATGTCGAGAAGCAAATCGACCGCCACATCAAGCTGATCACCCATGACGCGACCGTAAAAACAAGTATTTTCTTTGCCGGTGGCAGCGCCAAGACTACCACCCACATCTTCGATTTCTTGCGAAATTTCTTGCGCTGTACGTTTCGAAGTGCCCTTAAAGAGCATGTGCTCAAGACAGTGCGAAACACCGTTGTTTTGAAGGGTTTCGTCTTCTGAACCGACGTCGACATAGACGCCGATCGACGCCGAATAAACTTCGTTTACTACTTCTGTCAGGACGCGAACCCCGTTCGGCAAAGTAGTTTTTTGAATCATTTTGTTTCGATATCCTTGCGACGCAAAAGTATATGCAATCGCGCTATTTCGCTGTAGTTGCCGGTATATCCAGGCGCACGCTACATTTTAACATTGTAAGACCTTTGCCCCATCGCCCTTGGCAAGGCGATAGGGCAGGTCCTTTCCGAGGAGGAGACGGAAAACCTAGTGGGTGGCAGGATCAGGAACCGCGCCGACAGTGTTAATTGCATTCAACAGTGGAAGATTGTTTCGAATCGCATAATAGGCCTCGCATCGAGACAGGTTGAAACTGCGGATGTCGTAGTGCCAGGCGCCGCGTTCTTGCGCCACCAGCCTACCTGCGATTTCCTTCTGAGCGGAAAAGGGCAGTTTTTGAATATTCTGAGTTAGATATGAGGTGGCATCATTGCTGAGCGATAGCGCGTAATCTGCATCGAACGATTTTCCCTTTACAGCATTATCGATGTTTGCAGCGACAATTATTCGATCAGGGTTTGCAAACTGCAGCACCGCAACTACTACGAAAGCCGCAGTTGAGGCTGCGAATGCAAACTTGGATCGCTTGCCGGTAAGCACGGTGGCAGAGAATATGACGTAGAGCACAGCCATGCATCCGATGAAAGCGGATACGTAGAACCGCAGCTCAGTCAGCCCATACTCCAACTGATAGAGATTCATTCGCTGAAACGCTGACAGCATAATTACAAAAAGGAGAGCAATCTGAATTCCGGACTGAACTGGAAAGATTTTGTCGAATTTGTCTTGATGCCTTGGCAGAAGCCAGTCTCCGACGAGCAGCATAGGCAGCACCAGAGCAGAAACTGTGGCTAGTTCAAAAAATCCCTTACGCGCATATTCAGAATAAGATAATCCGGATGTTGTTTCGACTATGTTGGAACCGCCGAAGAAGTAGCGAAATTGCACGATCACGAAGGATAGGAAAAGCAAGTTGAGTAGCGCCAGGATCACGTTCAACTCAAACCGACCAAGTCCGAGTTTGACCTTTGAGCCTGCGCTCAGTTCCTCAATGGGCGCTGGTGATTCCAATTTCTTATCGGCGACGAACATGGGGCGGAGGTATCCGGCAGTACACCAGCTAAAGCCGAACAGAATCGCACAATGAACTGAGAAATCAGATAAGTTCAAACTCAATCCCTCGTGCAGCAAGCTAGCAAAGGCAGCATCGGCACTGATGAATAATCCGCAGAAGAGCAGGAGAAGTGGAATTGCAAAGGCAAAACCGCGAATCAAGGCTGGCACTTTTCCACGCACCTGATGTGGCACCACATGACGCCAGGGTAAATCTACTTTGATCAAATGCATCGCTTCAATCAATGCGTCGATAGAGGTGTTCAGAGATGCAAGTCCGTACTGAAAGATTCCGCTCGCTTGCACGACATTTCCTTTAAGTGAAAACGAGAGCATGACGAGACTGAAGAACATTAAATACATGTCGATGTTGTGCAGGATTGCGGAGTCGCGCCACATGTAAGCGAAGGCGGACAGATTCACAGGAACCAACCACCACAAACTCTTGCGCTCAACACCGTGTTTTTTGACGGACTGGATCACTGTCACTACTAGACTGATTGTCACCGACCACAGCAGAACGCTCAATCCATTCGGTGTTGAGTGAACAAAGCTGTCGTGGAAAAGCAGGTCGCTCGTTAATCCCACCATCAAAGCCCCAATCAATACATTCATTGCAATTGCCATATCTCACTCCACAATGTGGGACCCCACGTGCGATCGGCGAAACTGCCAATTTCTCACACGCAAATCCATCGTCTCTTTTTCGGTTTTCATCGCTTGCTCAGGCGGCGTAAAGCAGGCGCAGGAGCCAGCTTGCTCGTTGCGCGGACTTATTTGTATGTAGCGATCCGTGATACTAAATTCAGCATACGCCCGCAACTCAGATCGATCAATAACGCAAGAGCGTCAAAAACGGCTCGTAAAGCCTAGAAAACGAGTGCACGCTGAACGCTCGACCAGTCGTTTAACATCAAGTAAAGCCTCCGTAAACTCAGTCAGTTTAAGGAACATTTGCTTTACCTTGGACCGCGCCCAGCGGGAGCGGGGAAGATCCAAAAGGTAAAAGTCCAACCCTGTCCGAAAATTTCATTGTCATGCCACCGCCACAAGTTTGGGATTATTCTCTTAGTGTCGAAAGACCCCCCGCCTTCTCTATAACCAAAACGAAAGAGGATACTTGAATGAGTAAACCTGCAAATGTTCACGCTTTCTTTGCCAAACTCGCTGCAGCAGTCGGTTCATCAACCGAAGAGCCATCATTGAGCATGCTGCATAGCCGCAAGGTTGAACGACAGAATCACTTCGCAGGCTCACTTCAAGACGTTATAGAAAAAGCTATGGCTACACCAAAATTTCTTGCGATCGAATTGAGAGACTATGGAGTTGGTCTTCCTCCAATGGCACATTGCTAATTACCAAATCGCAGATTATTGGTGAGCTAGCCTGTCAATGCTGAAGAACCCGAATGGCAACTTCCAATGGTACCACATACGATACCAGACAAAAACGCCGGATTGATCAATCCGGCGTTTTTCTACTCTTCAAAAAGTTGATGTGAGCTTATTGAGATTCTGCAGGTGCTGCTGGAGCTGCTACTGGAGCTGCTGGCGCAGGTGTGCTGATGTTGATTTGTGGTGCCGGAGCACTAGGAGCGGGCAAAATTGTGGTGTTTGTCTCAGAGTGGCTGACGCCGCCGCCGAAATAATAAAAACCACCGGCTACAAGTGCGAGTGCCAAAAGGATTCCCAGAATAAGCCCTACAGCGGAACTGCCTGAGTCTGTGTTTTCAATAATAGTAGTCATTGTTTCTCCCCAATAAAGTGTTTTGAATTTTGCCTTCCGAGAGCTCGACGGGAGAAAAATCGAGAAGGTTCCTCAGGCCTTTCAAAAATGTCACTGTTAAAATGCGCCGACCCATGCCAACAGCTAAACACACCGATTTACTGAACGATACAAAACCTGGAACAATGACTCGTTGTGCCATTGACAGCTCAACAATTAAGATACAAGGACGACTTTCCGCCCACCCTCAGACGACATCCTTTATAATGACGTCCAGCCATTTCGCCGATGTAGCTCAGCTGGTAGAGCAACGGTTTCGTAAACCGTAGGTCGAGGGTTCGAATCCCCTCATCGGCTAAGCTTTTCGGGTGTCCGAACCGGATAGATAGGTAACAGAACGTTCCGAACACAGGGGTTACACTCTCCCTTTTCAAGGGAGGCAAGTGTGAATGCCGTGGAAGGAGAGTTCTGTTATGGACGAACGAATTCGCTTTGTCATCCGTCTACAAGATGGAGAAAGCATGGCTTCGCTATGCCGCGAGTTTGGTATTTCGCGTAAAACCGGATACAAGATTGCTGATCGCTATGAAGAGTGTGGCGTTGATGGACTAACCGATCGAAGTCGCAAACCCTATCGGTACGCGAATCAACTGCCACCACAAGTAGAGGCAGCAATCGTAGCTGCTAAAAGAGAGAAACCAAATTGGGGGGCGCGCAAGATTCGCGAAAGACTGCTCCGCAACCTGCGACACGAAATCCGTGTACCAGCATGTAGCACTATCCATGCGGTCTTAGATCGGAACGGGCTAGTCGTCAGGAATGGCAAATCAAGAACTCGTGCGCAAGGTACACCACTTTCTGAAGGGACCGCACCCAACGATCTTTGGTGCGTTGATTACAAGGGCCAGTTTATGCTCGCTAACAAACAGTACTGCTATCCTCTGACTGTCACTGACCAGGCATCTCGCTATCTGCTGCTCTGCGAAGCAATGGAATCAAATCGAGAGGAGACCGCACTGTTGGCTTTTGAACGGCTCTTCCTTGAACGGGGTTTACCGACAGCGATTCGTTCGGATAACGGTGTTCCATTCGCTTCACCAAATGGTCTCTTCAATCTTTCCAAATTATCCGTATGGTGGCTTCGACTTGGAATTTCTATCGAACGTATCAAGCCAGGTCGTCCACAACAAAATGGACGGCACGAACGCATGCATTTGACTTTGAAGAAAGAGGCTACGAGACCGGCTGGAGCTAATATTTTTCAGCAGCAAGCGAAATTCGATTTGTTTGTGGAGGAATTCAACAACGAACGACCGCATGAAGCGTTGGAAATGAAATTTCCTGCAGAAATCTACACACCATCAACTCGAAAGTACGATGGTATTCCTGAACCCTCGTACCCACTTCACGACATGACTGTAAACATCACGAATTGCGGAAGACTGTGTCTCTACAGAAAGAAGATCAACATTTCGACAAGCCTCGCGGGTCAGGCTGTAGGTGTTAAAGAAGTGGACGATGGGGTCTGGCTCGTGAGCTTTATGAAATACGATTTGGGGTACATCGATTTAGAGGAGAAGACGTTACAACCGCTCGAGAACCCGTTTGGGCTAAAAGTGTAACCCATGTCCCCGGAACGATCTGTAACCTATGTGTCGGGCCACTCAAGTTTCTTGATAAGGCGCGGTACCGGATCTGTACCGACTTAGAGCGGAGATTTAATCTAGCTCTAGGCACTTTTATCAACGCAAAAATGAACCGTGGATCAAAATCTCGGATCGCACTTTGCTGTAGCCACCCCTCAGCGACCTGCGATATCGCCTTCAACTATTCAAATCCACGGCTTTGTATTTCGCCCACGAGCCGAACCGATTCGGCTGAGTGGTTTTCAATGCGGCTAAGCGCATCAGCCAATAGTTCTGGATCAAGTTCGTCAGTGCGTTTCAAAAGCAATTTGGCATATGCAGAAGTAGAAGTAATACTCGAGCGCAAATTGTGGGACATGTCCAGCATGGACGTAATCTTGCCTTCCAGGTTTTTTACCTGAATTTTTAGCTGTGCATTTTCTTGTCGCACGTCTTTGTCTTCGCTCATTCGGCACCGTCCTTATCGTCCGTATTGCAACTTTGATCGATCTGGCAACAACTTTTATAGCCGAGGATGCCGAAAGAACAAAATTTCTAAAACTTAGTTTTTTCTCCAGCGGCAATCGCACTTATGGCGCTGTCAACCAATTTGTCATTTGTCCAGCTCTTGCATCGTTGTAGGTAGGCTAATACACATGCTTTTTCATTCAATAGCAGGAGTTCGGTTAGTACAGCTCTCATTTCCCTCGAAAGGCAATTGAGAGGTTTGTCTATCAAATTTTGAGTTAGCCAATCTATGTGTAATTTAGCAGCACCACTGTCTATTTTGTGCAGGCTAAGCTTTGCCAAGACGGTTCGCGCGGTGTAGAGAGCGGAAGCATTTTTTTGCATCATTGGATCGCTAATTATTTCCTCGGCATAAAGGTTAGCCTTTTTGAAGTCGTTTGCGGCTAAAGCGTATCGGGTCAAATTTTGCAGAGTATAAGTTCTGTCATCATGGCTCGCTAAGGAAAGTGCAGTCTCTTGTTCTTGCAAGGCTTTAAAATTCAAGTGATTATCGTCGTCTGAGTTCATTGAATAGAGATGCGCAAGCTGCCTGTACCAAATAGCATTATCGCCATCGAGTTCTTTGCCCCTCACGAAAAGTTCTTCGGCAAGTGTAAAGTCGTGTTCCGCGAAAAATTTCGCTGCATATAACAGCACTCGTAAATCAGTCGGTCTTAAATCCAGCTGTTTCAACCATTCCGTCTTCGCTAAACTAAAGTCTTGTTCTTTTGGCCGACACTCTGGTTTGCCACAGATATCATGCTGTGGGTAATTTTGAATCATCCAAATCGAGTGCTGGGTGCGCTTTCTTAAAGATTCAGCAGATTTATGGCTGTCGAGGAAATAGAATCCGAGAAGCTTGCATCGGGCATCGATGTCGGCAGGCTTGTCAGCCAAATAAATTTCAAGCTGTTGGGCTTCAATCGGAAGCATCTTAAAGCCATAAACTAAGGATTCATTAGTATCGTCCATATTACAGTCCTAGGAAGTCGGAATCATAATCACATTATCTCATCAGAAAATGTTCCTGAGTCAGTCGTCGCCGATCTCATTTTTCGATGCTCTCTTACTGAACCGTTTACTTATGACTAACTACCTATGTATAGAGGTCTAGTGAGGCGTCATTGTGCTGTATTTCTGACATCGCACGGTTTTAGGTTCAAGGCAGTACCATCGGTGGTGCTGGCAGCTGATCATTGAACTTTCTTCACGATGAAATTTTGCGAAAGTCTGGAATTCCAGCGGTTCTATTTATGACGCTGAAGACGTCAGCGCGTTTTTGAAAGTCGTTTCCCCGGTGTTGCTCTTTGCTCTCCGAGTATTTCCTTCTACTATTGCTCCGTATTTTTTCTGTCAATGCCTTCACGGTGTTGTCTTTTTGTTCTGGAACGATCAGTTCTAGTTTGATCTCAATTCGCGATCCGTGAGGATTTTCTCCAGTCTTCTAAACTCTTGCCATGAGCGTTCGCGTATGGCAGGATAAAGAGAAAACCATCACATCCCGAATACCTTGGTACCACTAGGTTTTTCGACACCATCATTTTTTTAAATTTCGCTTAGCGCCACCATCGCAGCTGAAAACCCTTGGGCGGCAAAGACTGATCGACACCATCATTAGCTGCACGGAGTTTTATGCCTCGATTTATTCATAGTCTTAATCCAGAGGCATGATAGGGAAATGTCGACAGAGAATCGTGTCAGACTAGAAGAGGAAAGCAATCTCAGAGGCGCGATGAAAAAGGCAAAACGATGCTGGACCCAAGTAGCGACCGTCTGTTGCCTGTTCTGCTTATATGCAGGAGTTCGATATGGAATGCTTGCAACCGGAGCTGCATCGATTGTTGATTACAGTGGAACACCGCACGCCTTAACATCCATAGAGTTGGCTGTTGTTGCATGTTCTACTGCGTTCGATTTATTTTCGTCCATATTTCTCATTTGGTCCCTTCTACGAAGGCGACATGTTTTGCAAGCGCTCGCACTAATGGTCTGCGCATTCTTGTGCCTTTGGTGTCTGGCATTTTTTCTCGATGCGCTGGTACCAATTTTTTAAATGCACGGAATGAAATCACCGCCTGCGGTGTATCCCAAAAGTCCATAATTCAGTGTGCTCGTTTTGAAAACGGCGCCCA
>JBBQFO010000065.1:0-23890 GCA_038322035.1 Candidatus Obscuribacterales bacterium | reverse complement strand
TATCCCACAGTCGACTAGAAAATCCGGCAGTGATGTTTACGGTTAAAGACGTATGTTAGAAGGCAATTTCAGAGACGTTAGTCTGCCAGGCCTATTGCAGTTTCTGGCTACTGAAATCAACAAAAGCTATCGTGTCAAAGTCACATCGAATCATCACACTGGTGAGATATTCGTGTGCAAAGGCGCAGTGACAGCGTCCAGCTATGGCTTGCTTGAAGGTGAAGACGCGCTCTGTGAATTTCTATCCTGGAAAGACGGATCTTTTGGAGTTGAGCTCCTTAACCCGCAGATAGAGATCAAGAGAAATCTCCAATCTCAAATTCAGCCGACATCGACCTTTGCAGACCAGAGCTCCTTCTTGAACGAGCAAAATGTTGGACTGAATTCTGTTTTGGTGGCTTCGAATGCATTCGGTACAGCTGAGTGGCAAGAAACACTGCTCCATCAGCCGCTTGAGCGCGACGATTTTATGGTGCTCGGTTGGTTCTCGGCCGGCCGTTCCATGCGGCAGGCTTCACGCGAATTCAATTTTGACCTGGTCAAAGCAACTGGCATTTTATTCAGATTGGTGGCAACCAAGTCTATTTTGGTGCTGCGACCTGGCAGCAAAGATGCAAAAGAACCAGGCATCGAGCCTGCAGAAGTCGGTGTGAGCCCGGCTGCCGTGCAGAGATTTCTCACCACTGGAGGGCAGGAAGCTGCCGCTGCCAGCGTCGCTCACGAGGCTGCTCGTGCTCTCGTTCAGGAGGCAAACAATGCGGTTGCGCAAGATGCGTTTGTCAGCACCTCTTTCAAAACCGACTTACCACCGCGAGTAATACCGCAGGCGGCGATCGCCAACAAAGACGATATGGCGCAAGTGCGAGCTTCAATGGAAGCCAGGCTGCGTGCTAGAAGTGGTAGAGCGACTCGTTCGGGTCCGGCATTTAGTCCAGAGCAAGTTCACGACTTGACCGCTCAGACAACTACCGGTCCGCAACACGCAATCCCTGATCCGACACAGCAAGCAGCTCAATCGGGATACAATTCGGCCGCGCAAACAGCAGTTCCGAATCCATCGGCAGTGACTCTACCACCGGTGCCTTTGAGAGATTTGCTGTCGTCGCAGGCCGAAAGCAAGCGCGCTCTTGAAGAAGCTATTGTGGCTCTCAATGACTATTCCGACTATAACAATCGTAATCAACCGAAGCCAGCACCACCAGAGGTGCCAAAGGTTGTTCAACCTGAATTGGCACCATTGAGATTGACGGAAACGGTTGATGCAGGCGTTCCGCGCCCTGAGCTGCCTCCGCTCTTCACCAATAACGCCTTTGCCAAGCTGGTTACTGATGAGGCTGAGATTGCTGCGCTGGAAGAGGCTACAAGACTTAAGACCGCCAGTCTGCCTCTGGTGAGCATGGACATTGAACGATTGTTACTTGCAACCTTCAAGCAAACACAGTTTGGCAAATTGGCACTGACCAATCCCTCCCTGGATCATCTGCGACGCCAGACCTTGATCGATGTGGAAGCCGGAAAAACTTTGACGGTCGTCATGGGTGAAGGCAATCGACCACCGGCTGCTGTTCTCTCTTCCTATAGATATTGTCTGGACCGTGGTTACATCGAGTCGGCAGATCCTGTTGTTTCGTTGACTGCTGACCTGCTGCTCGGACGCGTTGAATTGGATCAGTATTTGTTGCAGCGACGCAGAATAACTGGAGATGAATTGCGTGAGCTAACCGGTTTAGCCAAGAAACAAGGTGAAAGCCTGAGCGAGCTGTTTCTTCAAAATGGTTACGTGACAGAAGAGGATATCGATACATTGAGACGCGAACAGAAGCGTTTTGCCTTCAAATAGTGGTATATTCTCCCTTCAATATTGAATTCAAGTCGATGTAAGGAGGTCACCGTGACCAATAAGTACAATGCTCGCGAGAAGAAAAAACGCCGTCTAGCCAAAGTAGACCGTAAGAAAGAACTCGTCAAACAAACAATCGCGAACCATGCCAAGTCGCGCGAAGGTCGCAACTAAGAGTTGGCTTCGGCGGTAACCACAAAGCGAATAATGTCCGGTATGCGCCCCACGGGGCGCCTGCATCTGGGGCATTATTTTGGCGCTTTAACTAATTGGATAGAGTTTCAAAGCAAATACGAGACGTATTTTTCCATCGTTGACTGGCATGCGTTGACGACGAAGGCAAATACGCACGAAGTCAAGGCTAACATCTGGGAAATCGCTCTTGATTGGTTGGCGGTCGGCATCGACCCGGAGCAATCAACTATATACGTTCAGTCTGCGATTCCAGAGATTGCTGAATTGCACCTTCTGTTTTCCATGATCACTCCGCAGGGATGGGTTGAGCGCGAGCCCACGTTGAAAGATATGGTCAAGATGCTGGCAGCAAACGAAGCAGAAGCGCTCGAGAAAGCGACTTATGGTTTGTTTGGTTATCCTATCTTGATGACGGCTGACATTCTGACATTTAAAGGTGAATTGGTTCCCGTTGGTAAGGACCAGGAATCGCACCTTGAGTTTGCTCGAAATGTTGCACGTAAGTTCAACAGTACTTATGGCGTCAGCTATTTCCCTGAACCCAAGCCGGAATTCACAGCCACTCCTTTGCTCAAAGGCGTGGATGGATTGAAGATGGGCAAGTCATACAATAACGATATTAAAATCGCTGATACCGCCGCTGATACCGAGAAAAAGGTGAAGCAGATGGTAACTGACAGAACACGGATCGCTAAAACAGATCCTGGACACGTGGATATTTGCGAAGTGCCGTGGCCGATGTACAAGGTGTTCACCGACAAAGCCACGCAGGAAACGGTCAAGCGAGAATGTGAGAACGCAGAAATTGGCTGTGTTCAATGTAAGTCTCGCCTTGCCTCAATCATCAATGAAAGGTTCGCCCCGTTTCGAGAACGTCGAGAGGAGCTGGCGAAAGATCCTGATAATGTCTTCAAGCTCTTGGAACATGGCAACATAAAAGCGCGCAAAGTGGCTAAGCAAACGCTTCACGAAGTGCGTGAGATCATGGGCATGGTGAATTGGGAATCTCTGAAATAACAGTTTGCGGTGTGAACTGTATGCAATCAGAATCAACAATTAACGAAAATTCCACGATGCTTTCCTGGAAGAATCGCTTACAAGTGTTGCAGTGTTGGCTCGTAATCGCCTACGCTGCCAGCCTTTCGCTGCCTATCACAATACCGTGGATTATTCTCATTTTCGGCATCATTGTTTGGGCATCTCAAACATTGATTAGCATTCGACAGAGATCCTTCAAGCTTGAACTGCCTCCGTTGACCCTGCCGATTGGAGCGTTGACCTTTGTGTATTTTGTCTCAGGACTAGCCAACGGCGGTCTGAAAGATGCGATGGCGTCCGTCGGCGTAATGCGCACGTTTCTTGTTTATTTCTGGGCCTATTACGCTATTCACGATTCTAAGGAGATCAAAGCTAAAATCGTGCCATCACTGCTGGTGCTGGGAGCTTGCGGCGGAGTTGCAGCGATGATTGAACATCAATGTCAATTGCATATCGGCTCATTCAAATACCTGCAAGGAACGGGCTTCCTGAGCGGACCCATGGCCTTTGCCGGAGTCATGCAGATGTTGAGTTTGCTGGCACTTTCTTTGTGGTTGACTGGAGCTTACGATCAGCTAGCGGGACGATTCAAAAACAAATGGATTTTTATTCCAATCGCCATCGGTAATATGTTGGGGCTGCTGTTCGCCTTCGAACGTAGCGCCTGGTTCGGGTTCGCTGCCGGGGCACTGTTGGTAGCGGGATTTATCTCGCGCAAGTTAGTCCTTCGCGTTGTTGCTTTGGGTGTAGCCGTTGCTGTTGTTGGTTGGTTCACACTACCGGCGGTGCAGGCGCGGATGGGTGGCATTCTCAGAGGAGAGCACGAAGAGAGTTCCAGACAGCGCATGGAAGTGTGGATGAGCGCGATCGATCAATACAAGTCGTCGACAAAGAGCGAGATTATCGGTGTAGGTCCGCGACACTTCACTCCGGTGCCAATTGAAGGTCCAAATAAACAAGTGCTGGATCATGCGCACAGCAATTACTTGCAGAGTCTGACGACGACTGGACTGATCGGATTTCTTGTTTACCTGTGGCTTTGTCTGGCCAGCCTGAGATTAGCCTGGCAGAAAATAAAGCAAGCGCCAGTCGATGACGGATTGGACAAAGCAATCGGCCTGGGCATTCTCGGAGGTACGCTTTCTCTAATGCTGGCTGGGATCTTCGAGTACAACTTTGGTACAGGTAACGTTAGGCTGGCTCAGTGGTTTCTACTGGCCATGCTTACGGCGCAGCAATCTTGGTTTGGCAATGTTCGTGCCAAGTCGAAGTGATTTGTAAAGCCACTTGATGATGGTCAAAGCTGATCTGTCTTATACTTGGCGTTCCACTGGAGGGTTCCAAAGTGTTCGAGGACGATCGAAGCATTGCCGAATTGATGCAACCCCAGACCGAAGAAGAAAAGGCTGCCGATAGCCAGAAGTATCACGATTTTAAACTCGATCTGTTTAACGATGATGTTGAGGATCGCACCCAGGACTCGGAGTTACGAAGTCTGGTCGCCTTCGATGATTGGTTTGTTCAAATTGACGGCGATGGTAATTATGATTTGGTCATAGCCGCTCCAGAAGAATTTCTGAGAGCTGTGAAAGGCTTAGATCCAGCCACTGGAAAACGGAAAGTAAAGCGGGGTCGTGGTGGCAAACTGGTTTGTTTGTTTCACAACCAGCCCGACAAGCCTAGCAAGAAAATACGCGGGCGAGATTTCGCTCGCAGCGTACCGACCGGAATCGATGGACTACTTGTGCATCGGGTTGACACTGAGCCCGAAGAGCTGGATTCCGAATTTTTGCACATGCTCCCAGGCGTGGCTGATTCCATCGATGTGGCGCAGTCGTTATTTGAATCAGAACCCATTGATACCACAGCTTTGAAAAAACACATGTGGATTACGCAGATTGTCGACGAGGGCGGCGTACTTTGCTACTCGACCTACTCGAGCGCTCATGTCTCGGTTGCATTTTTGGACGCAGCGCATGATTTGGAAGAGGTCAGGCATAAGAAATTGATCGACGGAGCTTCACTTATGCGCACCGTTTTGGAAAAAGAATACCTCGATGGACTTGAACTTAACGGCATCGCCGCTACTAAGTTTGGCGCCAATAGAGTCACATACTTCGCACTCTCTCTCAGCTTTTTGAGCCGTGCACTCAACTTGGAGCGCTGCTATTTTCAAGTGCATTCGCCCGTGACTCGCAGTCGCGCCGAACTGGAACTGTGGCTTCGTTTATCTAAATTTCCTCAGGATCGTGAAATTGTCGAAGCCGTAGACGCCACTACCGGCGATACCGTGCTTTATGCAACTTCAAAAACACCCACCGACGCATGGCGGGCTGTCGAGACGTTGTATCCCCAACAGACCAAAGCCATGGTCCGAACCTTATCATTTGCGCTGCGGCCAGACTCCAGTTCCAGCTATGGGTTTGGAAGCGGAGCTAGTCAGATTCTGTGCCCTGGACTTTTGGCGCAAGAACTGTTTTGTGGAGCAGCAAGAAAGCAGGACGGAAGCATTTCCAAACATATCGGCAAATCATATTTGATTGGCAGAGCTTTCAGTGATGCCGATCAATCACACGCTCGAGAGATGCTGCTCATCGGCGCGGAGCTGCTCAAACTGTTTTCACCAGATCACGATCGCCTGGAACGAAAAGCCATTCTGACGGTACGAGGCGCGGAATTTCTGCGCTCCTGGCCAGTCTGCGGAACCAGAAGCTGGGTTGAGCAAACCATCGAGTACCACAAAAAATGCCTGGTGTCATGGATGTGGGGCAATCTGAAATGACGATGCAATCGGCGACGACGACACAATCGGAGGCAGTTATGAAGTCCGTGCTTTCTCAATTCGACAAGACGTCTGAACTCGATCAAATCGTTCAACCGATTCGATCTAAATTCGAACCTGACGCGCAAAGCGAACTCGATCAACTTTTGGAATTCATTTGTGTCTCTGTCTGGGGTGGTTTCACAACGCCTCCAGAGATTGTGAGAGAAGTAATTAAGCTGTCTGAGGGCGGACGCTTCAAGCTCGTGAGCAATTCTGTAGGTGAAGCTACTCTCTTGAAAATCACGGAATGCATCTATGCGAAGAAGTTAGAAGTGCAAGAGAACTGGCCCGCATCAACCACTTACGATCAGCTGCATCTGGCATTCCTCGTGCTCTCTTCGAGTGGGATTGCCTGTTTGGAAATCGCCGATGAGTACACCAAAAAAAATTGGGAAGATTTCTTTACTGCTGTGGAATTCTACTGGGACAATCGTGGACCGCTAAGAGAGTTGTTTGGTGGCTGTTTTTTTCAACAAGAAGATCTGGAACGCGCAGTAAACGAAGAGCCGCTTCGTCTTTCGTTTTGCGCAAAGGTACAGTCCGAAATCGAAGTTGTCGCATACGGAATAACTGCGGAATTGGAAAAGCGAGGATTATCTCCAGTGCTCAAATTAGCAGAGCAAGAGATACTTTTATCATGCCAGTGGCAAAAGCGTTCGACAACGGGACACCGAGGATTTGATGGCAGCGTGGTCTACTGACACTACGATCTGGAATGCAAGATGCCCGGCAGTTCAACAGACAAAAATAAATCGATCAAAAAGCCGAATGTTTTTCTGCGAATAGCCCTTGGTGTTTTTATTGCCACGGCTCTATTGATCGGAATAAGCCGATTGTTTGCTACACACACGATCGAGAGCCAGTTGTCGCTGGCCAAAGAGGCTTTGGAAAAGCGGCAGTTCGATCAGTCCGAGGAAATCTACAGGAAGCTTTTGTCGGAGGCTAAGTCAAATCCGTTGGCAGTGGCAGGATTTACTAGGGCTCAAATTACGAACCAATTAGCAAACGTTTTGTGCCTTCAAAATCAGCAGAGTGAGGCGATTCCGCTCTATAAGGAGTCGCTCAAAATCCTTATGTTGATTTTTGCAAACAAAGAGAAGCAGCATCTCTCAGGTGTTCGTTTTAATAGCTATAGGGAAGCCGATGCAATTGCCAGAGTGATCTATTCGTACGCGCACGCGCTGAAGCAGCAAAACAGATCGGACGAAGCAGAGGAAATGTGCGACGCCAATTGGAAAGAACTTCTTGCCCATTGCCACGATCAGCCTGAACAAGTTCGTATGGAAGAAGTTGGCGCAGAGGGAATTCGCCATCTGTTGCAAGAAGCACACGATTCTGATTTATCTCGGTTTAGCACTGAATTAGATCGGTTGAGCCGCGCAGTTCGCGCCGAAAAGCTGCCAGGCTATTTGAGCTTGATTCGCGCTCAGTCGTTGCACTAAGCTTTCGATTGACTGATTGGTGGCGCTATCGCCGAGATTAATTCATCTACTTTAGCGGCGGTTTTGATTCTATCGTTTGGATTTTTCTTGAGCATATTTGAGATGCAGCTCTCCAACTGTTCTGGGAAATTCAGTTGCGGAGCGCGTTCTGAAAGCGTTGGCGCTTTATCATATGCGTGTTGAGTGAAGATTTCCATGGCGCTTTTGCCATCGAATAATCGTTCACCAGTGAGAGCTTCAAACATCACGCATCCGAGTGAATAGATATCCGTACGCTCATCCAAGACCTGTCCTGTGCATTGCTCTGGAGACATATATGGTGCGGTTCCTGATACAGTTCCTGCCGATGTTTTTGAATCAGTCATCTTCTTGTCGAGCTCTGTCGATTTCGCCAGACCAAAATCCACCAGTTTCGCAACCAGTACACCGTCTCGGGTTCTGACCAGGATGTTGCTTGGTTTGATGTCGCAATGAATAATGTTATGAGAATGCGCCGCGCTGAGCGCTTTGCAAATTTGTGAGAATATGGCGCAGAATTCCGCCGGAGGCAGATGATGTTGTCTAATCAGAATGTCTCTCAGATTCTCTCCTTCAAATAGCTCCATAATCAGGTACGGTTCCTGCTGAGAGGAGATTCCGAAGTCGTACAATCGAATGATATTTTCGTGATCCAGACATGCGATAGCCATCGCTTCCTTTCGGAAGCTCTGCATAACAATTGGATCAGACAACAAGTTTCTATGCATCAACTTTAGAGCAACTGGACGAGCCATCATCACGTGCTCTGCTGCGTACACTTTGCCGGCGCCGCCCACCCCGAGCTGTTTGTCGATGCGATATTTATTCTCAAACATCTGGCCGACATGAAGCGATTTTGTCACTGGCGCGATTGCTTCTTGGACCGCTTCACCTAGCACTTGACGCATCGGATGTAACTTGCTGTACGAGCGTAATAGACCGCGTAGGGCTGCGGCAACAGCGTCCTCACTTGTGCCGAGGGTGTCTGCGATCTGTCTGTTATCCATTCCGTCGCGAATAAATTTCAGAATTTGCAGCTCAACTGGTGAGAGATTGTTTTCTGTTTTGGTATTGGTTTGATTGTCTCGAACCAGTCGATCCGCCACTGCCGGGTCAATGAGGATGTTGCCGCTAATTACCGTGTCAATCGCGTTGGTGATTTGTTCAATCGATCTGTTTTTGAGCAGGTAACCTTCCGCACCTATGGATAAAGCTGCCGTCACCACTTCGGATGTCCCAAAAGAAGTGAACATGATGATTCTAGTGTCGGGAAGATGATGCTTGATGCGTGAGGATGCTTCGATGCCATCCATGCCGGGTATGACAACATCCATGATTACGACGTCGGGTCTGAGCAGGAGCACAGAGGCAACCGCATCTACTCCATTGCTTGCTTCACCGACAATCTCGTAGCGTCCAAGATCGCCAAGCGCCATCTTGATGCCCGCCAGCGTCAAAGGTTGGTCTTCGACGAGGAAGACTCTAGGTTTCTTTTCGGTTGGCAGACTGACCATGTACGCGGATGCTTGATACGCCGAGTTTTGAGCTGTGGAACGATTTGGATTCATTTTACTAAGCTTATTGGGTTGCAAACTCTAAGACTCGCAGGATTCCCTGAAGTTTCCGCTCATAATGCTCGAATCGCCTCCATATGGACCAATACGGATGCCAATTCTAATAGGTCGTCAGTGGGGACGTAAACAGGGCACTGTCTCTCTGTTTAGGTCTTTGTTTTGTTAAAGTTACGGAATTGCTATTCTCTTCGAATCTTTTCGACCTATGCCAAGCTCAGCTTTGGGGATTTTTAGACGTGCGTTTGGATCCAGCTTTTGGACTGGAAACGCCATGCTGTGAGCAATCCCATCACCACACAAGAGATGGACATGGACAACCAGGCGCCCACAGGTCCCATATTCAGCGTAATCACCAGGTACCAGGCCAGCGGCAGTCGGAGGACCCAGTTGGTGAACAAGGTTATCCACATCGGTGTTTTTGTGTCGCCAGCACCCTGCAGTCCACCGCTCAGAACCATGCCTAGTGCCAGGAATGGTTCGCAGAATGCGTTGATTTTTAAGTAATCCGCGGTGTACAGAACAGTGTAGGGGTCTGTGCTCATTGAATTTGCTAAGGCATTTGAGAAAACAAACATGCACGTGCCCATCACACAGTTGAGCCCGACGCCGATAGCAGCCACGTGCCATCCAGCTTTGACAGCACGATCGACTTGTTTGGCGCCGAGATTTTGACCGACAATTGATGAGACTGCCATGCTCAGTGCCATCAAAGGCATGAATACAAGAGCTTCAAGCCGCATGCCGATCGTCCACGATGCCAGTGATTCTGTCGGATGTTGACCTCGCGCCAGAATAAAGAAGAGAGCAAAGACGCTCATAGCCCAGGCCAGACGTTGCAGCCCTGACGGAATACCAACTTTCACTACTCGTTTGAGAATCTCGACATTGACGTTGAATATCTCTATCAAGCTCTCGCTCAACCTTGGTGACTTCGCTAGAAAACCAACCGCGAGCAAGCTGCCTAAACAACTTGCCAGCACGCCCGATAAGGCAATTCCGCGCACGCCCAGGTTTGGCACCGGCCAGCCGTAAACTACCGTCAAAATATCGCCCACTACATTTACTAACGTCATTATGCCAACCAAGATTAATGGCGTCTTTGTGTCTCCAAGCGCTCTGAATGCGGCATTGATGATGGCTGTAATACTGAACGGAATCAGATAGAAGCTGTAGACAATCAAGTATGAGGTGCTCTGTGCAACCACATCCGGTGCTTTGCTAAAGAAGCTAACACCGAAGTTAGCGAACATAAGGGACAAAAATGTAAGAAACAGACCAACGAGCACTGACAGAGTGATGGATTGCGAGGTTACACGAATCACTTCGGGGTGGTTAGAAGCGCCAGCAGCTCTTGAAACTAGCGCCGTAGTTCCGACGCCTGTCGCCATGATGAAAATCATGTACAGAAACAGAACCTGTTCTGAAATACCCACAGCAGCTTGTTGGATCGGTCCGAGCATGCCTGCCACTTTAACGTCAGTCAAACCAACTAACGAGCTGCAGATTGTCGTAAGCATCAGCGGCCAAGACATGGTCCAAATAGCTTTCCACAGGCTGCCTTCAGTTAGGGTGCCGTCTTTGTTTTTGCTATCGTTCTTGTTGGCGTCAGTCTGCGAACTCGACATGCACCATGACTTCCATGATCACTTTGCTTAGTGTAACGGTCGTGATAGCGGATTGATAGGTGCAGCGGCGGAAAGTAAGCCGGGAAAGTAATTTAACGGCAACTTTCAGTGGCTTCTTGGTGTTTAGCGGGTTGAGTGATGCGACGCATCAAGTGCCACCAATTCCGTTGATGCTTCCATCCAAAACTGAGGAAATATCCTCGCCAGAGGTGATTTGGCAAAAGATCGCATTTCGCCAAATAGTCCATGAACTGTAGAGAGTCGGTCACTTCACCGGCCGCGGGAAGTGTATGCACTTCGGCATATTCGTTGAATAATTCTGTCAATGTAAGACCAAGTGAAGAAGCGAGGCAGGGGTGAGCATGTTCAACGGTTCGTAAACGTTTTTGCCGCAAGCTTAGTGCCGTCACTTGTAGTCTTTCTGTATCAAAGCCTGCCAGCGGAGTTTGTTGGGTGAGAGCCTCGAGCAGCGCTGTTTGTTGAGCCGCCAGCTTTGCTCGCCAGTTTGCTAACTGCGGTTCCATCTCTTTCGATTTCGCTCGCCACTCAGCTGACATGTGAGAGCCTCTTCTGTTCTGCTATCTGCTTTATTACGTCAAGTTCGTGATTCAATTCTTGATCCAAATTCGCTGGAAAAATTCCGTCTCTCTCCAGCAGCACTCGTGGAGAACCAGTCCTCACACAGACCTGTCGCAACAGGTTGAGGACTGGATTCTTGATTGAGTGACAGTGCGTGTCGTGATAGAGAGGACCTTTGAAGATTCCTCCGGCAACGTGAATGTATGCCAACTTTTCGTAGGGTAATTTCTTCAGGTATTGCTCTACATCGAATTTGTGATTGGTCGCATTTGCAAAAAGATTGGCGACATCTAGCAGCAGCGAAACTCCAGTCCTGAAGACGACTTCAGCGAGGAAAGTTGCTTCATCCATCTCGTTGTCCGGCCACTCGAATAATGTCGCTATGTTTTCTATTGCAAGAGGAACGCAGAGTGCATCCTGGGCGATCAAAATGTTTTCAACTACGATCTCCAAGTTTTCTTGAGTGCGCTGAATCGGCAAGAGATGCCCGGAATTTAATCCTCCAGCTTTGACAAACGCCAGATGTTCGCTGACCAGCGCACTTTTGTGCTCTCGTGCCAAGTTATTTAAATGTGCAAGTGATTCTCGGTTTGGAATCTCTGAACCACCTAAGTTGAGTGTGGTTCCGTGAACAATCACTTCTACTCCTCGGTTGATCAGCTGCTTAATTGGTTCGATTGGTTTGTGTGTGGATGAGAAGTCTTCGGCTAAGATTTCAATAAAATCGATATCTTTGCGCTTATGGATCATCCAAGCTAGTTCAGGTCGCCAGCCAATTCCTAACATGTTTAATTAACCTCCACAGCCGCCACAGCCGCCACCACATCCGCCACCACCGCAACTGGAGCCGCATCCACCTGAAACACCGCTGCTACCGCCGGCGCTAACCGGTGCCGCGAATACTGGTCTCATTGGCGCAAAGAGTGGTGAGGTCAGCAGAATCGTGGTTCCGAAAAGTCCTGTTGCCATCGCTAGTTCATGACTTGATCCGCCGCTGCCGTATTTAACGCTGTACTCGAGGGCTCGGTTTTGGTCCTTCAGGAACGCCACTGCGTCGTCGCCTCGTGCAGTTCGCACACACGTTTGACTGATGAAATAGAGCGCCGCCGCTAATCCCATCAGGCATAACAGAATTAGGAACCCTACTGGTTTGTGCCTGGAAAGTCCCAGGAGCACCTTGGGTGCTCCCCAGAACACAACCGGCGTAAGCACCATTAGTGTGCAACCCACTCGTATCGCCGCGGTTCTCGCATCGCTCAAAATCAGTCCGGCGCCAATCAGTTTAGGTCGAAGGCCTTGCGAGATTGGCTGCACGTACTTGTAAATCTCACGCACATAACTGATCGAATGGTTTCGAACTGCTTGAAAGACGACGCGTTCGACTGGGTCTGCATCATTCGGCAGTGTTGTTTTTGCAGTCATCCTGGCAGGTGATGTTCCGGCTACGCTGAGGACATCTGCTATCAAAAGTTTGGCGGCGGCGGCATCTACCACTCGTTTATCGCCGCCGCTTAGATACGCCGCATCGTACGCACTCAGTTCTACGTCTTGGTATTCTCCACTTATAGCTTTCAGCGCAGCATGTGTGGCTATGGCACCGAGGATGGTACCGAGCGTAGTTGCAGAATAGAAGGCTAAAAACTGCGGTCCGATCAAATCAAATTCGTTCATGCTTAAACCTCATTTTCCTGTTCGGACAAAGGAGGCGTTCGCGTCTGCGCCCTGTGCGCACACCTTGCGCCTAGACTGCTTGAGACTAAATTTGAGAACTCTTTTGCGATGCCTCTCGCTGGCATCCCTGTCCGTTTTTCTTATTATCTTTTGTGCTTCTATACTAATCTTCGGCCGGTTATGAAGTAGTTAAGAGAGAGGTTATTTAAGCTTTTCTGCATCTTTGGCTCTCCATGCAAAGCCACTGTTTAAGACGGTTTCGCTAACACGATGCCTGATTGGCATGGCACTGAACCGGCGGCGCGGCTCCACCTTATGTTTCAAGGCTCGTGAGAAATACCATATCTTGCCCATTTTCAGCCTCACCTTTGGTATATATGTACCGACGTTTCGGGCGGAGAGCAAGATTATGCCTAATTTGAGAAGCAGTGTTTACGGTTGGAAGTCTGTATGGATGGACCTGGCTGATGAAGCCAAAGGCGAATTCCTTGAAGACAACAGTGTCGCCAGAGTGCGCGTGCCGATGACGCCGTGGACTGTGACATTCGAAATGCACAGCAAGGGCAAGAATCATTCCAAAATTTTGCTGCCGTTTGAAGCGAAGACTGATTTTGAATTCGAAATCTATAACCGCAGCTGGGTTGCCGATGCACAAAAGAAATTTGGCTTGCAAGATATAGTCGTCGGTTACGAAGATTTTGACCGCGACTTCATCATCAAAGGAAACGACGAAAGCAAGGTTAAGAAGCTGTACGCGTCCGAAACGCTTCGCGAAATGATTCAGTTGCAAAAAGCTGTTCGTTTGGGAATCCAGACAAAAGGTTCACTCAAGCAATTTGGACATGTTCCAGCTGGCGTTAATGTTCTGGCCTTCGAAGAAGACGATGCAATCAACAGTTTCGATCGACTGATCTCTCTGTTAGAGCTGATGAGAGCCTCGATGACACAATTGTGCGAAATGGGCGTTGCCTCTGCGGCAGACCCTAGATTTCAAATCTAACTGGAGCGCCGGCTTCCTGCCGGCCAGTCTGCTCTGATACTACCGGTGGTGCAGGGTTAACCCTTGAATGGAATCGACCCTGAACACGTGTCGCCTTCATGTGCGCCGTCCTCCCACTCTTTGAGTTGCTTGGTACGGCTGTTTGTCAGCTCGATCATTTTCTTCAGTTTGAAAGCATCAGATCCGCCGCTCAGCCCGTAGATTTCAGAATCTGAATTGCGAAACGCGATCCATGCCACTTCTGCATCAGTAAGTTTTATCTTGAACGTCGGTCCTGTCTTACCCTTGGAAGCCGGTCCCGTTTTTACCTTTACGTACATCGCGTTCAGCGCTTTGTCTGCTTTTTCGTACACTTTCCGCAGAGAGGCGACGTCGCCTGTGCCATTAGATTTCGACCAATCGGTCAGCTCTTGCAGTCTGATGTTGTACATCTCCTCGCGAATAGTGCCAATGCAAAGTCCTTCTATGCTGCCGTAAAGCTCGCGATCATCTGCGCCTTTGGGCACTGGAAACCGCTCGTTTATATGCGCTGCAATGAAGTTGTTGTAGAGCTCCTGCGCCTCATCCATTTTGGTCTTGAATCCCTTCACTTTGCCGTATTTGGTGGCGAGAGTTCTCACGCACTTATCTGTTTTCTTTTTGACAGCGTCAGCCTTGCTGCCGGCTTTCTCGTTCAATTCAAATTGGGTTTGACCGTGCGCACGAGCCGCGCAGAAGAATGCCAGACAAATCAACGACGCTACTTTAGTTTTCACTGTCACTCCTATTAGACTTAACCCATATTCAATTGGTATCAGGCGATTGACGCTTTTACTTTGGCGCCGAAATGGTCTGTGAGACGGCGCAGTGTTGGAGAGATGTCGTCTTCCGAGATCACCGCGTCAATCAAGAACAAACCGTCGCTCTTCTCTGCATCTTTCAGAGCTTTTTGGAAATCGGCTCTGGTAATCGCTTGCACACCTTTTCCGCCAACCGCCTTAGCGATGCCGCTGTAGTCCCAGCGAGGTAAATCGTAGTAGTCGCGTTTTTGATCGATGAATCGCAACATCGCATAGCTTGCGTTGTTGAAGACAATGACGATTGGATTCAAGCCCAGTTTCGCAGCCGTGCTAATTTCCATGCCGGTCATTTGAAATCCACCATCACCGACCAAAATAATGGAGCGGCGTTTGGGATTTGCAATTTGTGCACCGATACCGGCAGGCACACCGAAGCCCATGCTTGAGTAATAGCCAGGCGCGATGAAGATGTCGGTCTTTAAGCTCATGCCCGCATAGAGGCAGTCGCCGACGTCTGATACCACCGAGTATTGCTCACCCATAACACCGTTCAAATCTTCAATCATTCCTGCTACGGTTAGCTCTTTTGTGCCGGCAGGTGGGTAGATGTCTTCGATTGGAATCGATGGAATGGAAAATTTCATCGCTGGTTTAACTTTGCTTGTAGCGCGTGAAAGAAGCTCATTGACGAGAGAGCGCAGGTCAACTCCACGATATGTGTGATAGCCGACTGTTACTTCTTTTGCCGTTGACTGAATTAAGTTTTCAGTTTCCAATTTGGCTGTGTAACCAGCTGTTTCCATTTCCGTCAAAACGGTGCCAAGCGAAATGATGCAATCGGACGCTTCAACATATTCGCGAACTTTGGGATTTCCAAATTGTCCGAAATAATTTCCGATAAAGTTCGGATGCGTTTCTGGAAACGATGCCTTGCCCAAAATCGAAGTGACGACGGGAATGTTCAGGGCTTCAGCCAGCGCAATCACTTTATCTTTGAGGTGGAATCTGCGAATTTCGACGCCCACAAACATGACCGGCTTTTGTGCATTTTTCAAACGCTCGATGATATCCACGATCGCTTCGTGCACCGCCGGTGATGTGGCATCGAGTGAGTCAGGTGCCTTCTCCGACACGGTGATTTCGTAGTTGACCATGTCTCGTGGAATTTCGATGTAGCCCGGTCGGGACTGCTTCTGGGTGGTTTCGAAAACGCGGTCGATGTCGTCTTGTGCCGTGATCGGATTGGCCAACAGCGCTTGTGATTCTGTCACTTCAGCAAAGACGTTGTACTGCGTATCGAATGACTTGACGCAGTGATGAAGTTGCGGCTTTTGTGAGCGATAGCGGGTTTCGGGGCTGCCGCTGATGACGATGACGGGGGATTCTTCAGCATATGCAAGTCCGATTGGATTGATCATGTTCAATCCGCCAGCGCCATAGGTGACCATGGCGATGCCCAGACCTTTCAAGCGCGCATATGCATCAGCTGCATATCCAACGGATGGCTCGTGCGTCATCACAACGGTCTTTAAGCCCAGTTTGGATTGAGCCGCATACAAAGGAAGAATGAAATCACCAGGAATACCAAAGGTGCAGTCGACGCCGCTATCCTTGATTTTTTTGAAGAGGTATTCTGCAAGTTTTGTCTTTTCCATCATTACCACCGTACGTAACAGCCTGTTGAAAACGCCGGTGACACCGGCTTAAGCGAGGAATTGTATCGCAATAATGGCATCCGTGGCTGATTTGGCAGTGCTTTTCAACAAGCAGAGTTTGCAAATACCGCAAGTGTGCTGTTTTTCGACAAGGTGATTATTTGCAAAGGAAAAGGGGATAATGTGCCCATGGGTTAGTAGGGACGACGATGGCTAAGCGAAAAAAGGACGATAAATCGGGCGGCTTGCCGCGTAACTTATCCTCAGACAATACTCAGGCTAAGCCAGCTGCTTTCGAAGCGAAAGTGGTCTACCAGCGCGCGCGCTGGAAGCATGGCATGAGAATTTTCGGCATCGTGTTAATGGTTGTGCTGAACGTATCGCTGGTCATGAGCGACGTTGAGCGGGCAAACAACGCTTCGCACTTCTCTTTGCCTCATGAGTTGGTTACCTATTTGGCGCTGATTTTATTGGACACGACAGTGCTCATGCCGCTCCTTTTCGAAGTGGACAAAATCGAAGTTTTCAACGAGTCGATCGTTCTGAACGCGATTTTCTGGAAAGCTAAATTGAAGTGGGAAGACATTCAGTACTTCAAGCTTCCACCAATGCTGAAGTTCGCCGTTCTGAAGAGTCAACGCTGTTATTACTTGATCAACAAGCGCGACATTAAGCAATTCGCCGAGCTCTATGCCTCGGTTCTGACGCACCAGGATCAATTCAAATTAAAAGAGAAAACCTAATCCGTATATACTGATTGGGATGTATTCTAGCCAGAGCCTCAAAGGCTGTATCTAGAGTGCTCTTTCGGCAAGGATTTCAAATGGCAGTGAAGGTTATGGCTAAGAAAATTCGAGTAGTGATTGGAAAACCGGGTTTGGATGGTCATGACCGCGGCGCCAAAGTGGTGGCTCGAGCCCTGCGAGACGCCGGCATGGAAGTCGTCTACACGGGACTGCACCGATCGCCGGAAGAAATCGTTGAAACTGCCATACAGGAAGACGTCGACGCTATTGGTTTGAGCGTTCTGTCAGGCGCTCACATGACGCTTTTCCCAAAAGTTGTCGAGTTGCTCAAAGCTCAGGGCATTGATGACATTCTAGTTTTTGGCGGTGGCGTCATTCCCGACGAAGACCGAGAAATATTGTTATCTAAGGGAATTTCTGAAATCTTCGTGCCAGGCGGCGGCACCCAAAAGACCATCAAGTTCCTGAAAGACCGCTTTGGCGGGGAGCAAAATTAGCTATATTAAATGTCTGAAAACGTGTCGATAATTTTGGGTAGATGGGTATATCTGACTATGAGTGAAAGCACTGGAAGATTGAAACTCAGACATTAAAAATGTGTGAAGATCTCTTGGAAAGTGTGTTATATTATCGGTACTCACAAAGTTCTACTCACAGGAACTAGGAAATAATGGGAAAAGACAACCCCGAACCGTTCGACTCCAAATCTAGACAGTATGAGCCTACAATCAGCTGGCAAGATGTGGTTTTTGGTCATGCTTCTCGCGAGACTCTAAAGAGTCTCCAGAGTGTTGCTTCAGAGAATTTTGAAGCCATGAAAAACCTTTTGCCTCGGCAGGATATTGCTGGCACTGGTGATTATGCTATCGCCAAGGGATATAACTCCCGGGACGACGTATACAACACCTGATTTGGTGAAACTACAGATCTGTCAAAAAGGGTTCGAAAGAGCCCTATTCGTGCTTTTTATACTTTTTTAGACCCAGAACCGTTAGGCTGATACAATGGCTTAGATAGTCCTTGAGGCTAATTTACTAAACGATTAGAGGCTTAAATGTCCTCCAGAGCACCGCAGTACAGGAAAGGCGACGTTGTCTTAGTATCCTTTCCTTACACCACAGACGAGGGACAAACGCAAACTAAGCGTCGTCCGGCTGTGATCATTTCGAATGACTACAATAATTCGAGGCTCGATGACGTTCTGCTCGTGCCGTTGACCAGCAATGTCACCAGAGCTGGACGCGAGCCGACGCAGGTTGTAGTCGCCATGAATACGCCTGAGGGCAAAGAAGCTGGATTGCGGTTGGACAGCGTCATTGACTGCACAGTCATCGCAACTATCCCTAAGACTTTGCTGGTTAGCAAAATCGGGCAGTTTCCAAACGAAACAATGGAACGAGTGGACCAGTGTCTGATGATCGCCATGGCAATTGGTCGCCCTGTGCAGTCGGAGTCAAGACCACCCCTATCATTCGGCAACGATCCGACTGAACCTAAATCCGAAAGCGCTTAGCTTCGCGGTTTGCTGCCACCAAGGAATTTCGGTCTATTGGTTCGTTTGTAAATTACATAAACGACAGGCGACATCATCAACGCCGTCATGAAGACCAGGTCGTCGAAATATAGACCTGCCGCGTGTTTTAATAGCACCCGCATCGAACCGACGATGGTACTAATGAAGCCGGCTAGAAAGTAGGCGAGCAGATTTTCTCTCGCCAATTTCGAGATCAGAAAATAGGCGATGCCGAATGTAAGCAGGTAATTCAAGACGTCGATCACATAGTCTTGCCAAAACCGGTCCTGACTTGGAAAGATAAAGCTGATGGCGACTGCAAAAATGAAATAGCTTCGCGCCGTTCGAAGATATTTGAGATAGATACCGATGACGATGGCGGCGCCGAATACAAGGGTGACACCATGTGTCACCGCATCCAACACCGTGCTCACTGATGGATTATAGATGTTGACCAGACCACACAAAGTATCAAGTGGTGCCATCGAGATCGTTGGTGATATCTGACTGCGAATCCATCCCAACAAGATCCAGATGACGCGTTGACCTAAGCCGACGACGAAACCGATGATCGTTGCATCTAGCCAGATGTTTAGACTGGTCGCTTTCTCCGCTGGATCCGCCGGCAAGAATGTGGTGCGCAGTACAGAGGCGACGGAAGTGCTGGGCATGAGCAGTCTCAGAGCGCCCAAACCGAAGGCAGCTGTAGCCGCATACATAGCGATTGAGGATGTGGCACCGGCAAAAGTTTTGACCGCTTCACCAACAAAGAATGACACGAGTGGCATTTGAGTGGCGTACTCGGTGAAGAGATCTGGTAAACCGTTCACCGTCTCCACTATGGTGAAGACGCCTATGACCAGACCTATTACTATTGCGGGTTTCCAGGGAATGGCGTGCGAACGTAAAACGCCCTTCGCCCACAGAACCATCGCTACTGCGAAAACGAACCAGACAATCCACACCAGGACGCGGCAGACTTCCTCTCGCAGATATTTTTTGGCGCGGTCAAACTTCCACTGATCCGGCAAAATCCAGTTGTGATCGTATCCACTGACCTGGTCGCCAAGGCACTCTGAAGTTAGCTTGTATTCTGCTTCCCCTACTTTGTACTTAGGCACGTCGAACTGCACGGTGTAGTCTGTGCGCGCTTCTTTCTTCTCTTCTCTGGGCACCGAAGCTAGTTTGTAAGGCGTAATTTCTTTGTGCTCTTTATCGAGAAACGCTTGCACCTTTGACTTTGCTTGGTCCTCAGTGAGATTTGCACCGGGTTCGTCATCGGGTTGCGTCAAACCCATGGAGAGCATTTTGCCGCGTGAATCGAGCAGCACCAAATATTCCTTTTGCACCAAATGTTTGAAGAAGCGAATGCGCCAAATCAGTGGTCGTTCGGGGATTTCGCTCAACTCGTACAAACGTTTTGGCGCCTTCTCGAATACATACTGCATCTCGTCATCGTCCAGTCCCTTAACGAGCGATGCTGACTCTGAGTAACCTTCGAGGTGTACGTCATGCGCTTCCAGGTATTGTTTCGCTTGCGTGATGGCGGCATCTCGGGGCACCGTCAATAGTGCGCTTTGACCGACTGCAGGAATATAGTAGAAAAACTCGATGGCTGTAAAGGCTATTGCCAGTATGGACAGTGTCAATCTGGTTAGCGTTTTCAGTGGCACGTAATGGTAACTGCGAGGGGCTAACTCTTCAGCTGCCACCACAGCTGGTGGTAGGTCGACTGGGGTTAAAGCTCTGTTGCTGATTGTTTCTGTTTCAACGAACTCCCCTTTCGTTAATCGCAAAAGAATGGCTGCAATGGCCAACCCAACAAATGGCACCAGGGCAAAGAATGCGCTTATGCGCAAGGTCGGCACCGACGATGCAAACAACGGCTCCAGCCCAAGGAATGTATCAATCAAGTTGTGCGAGAAGATGCAAGGGAAAACGCCGAAGTAGCGCAAAATTGTGCCGTAAAAAAATCCAACCACCGTCAGCTCGACGCCGCGAGCGTATGGTGGCTCTTGCGGATAGTTGCTGTGCATGAAGGCCCACGCCGCCGCCTGCAAGAGGTTAGCGAGCCATAAATTTTTCACCAGCCGTTGGAAGGCAATCAAACCAACGACGCGATAGGTGAACTCCTCGGTCAGCGATGCCGTGAAACCCACATGCAGCGCGGAGAAGAATGGCAAGTACGAACTGAGCGACTCTTCGTTCTGTACCTCCAGAGGGCACCACAAGCCCAGTGGGCGACCGGCTAAGTAAAAAAGCACAATCCAACCCAGGTGTGCACCAAATGCTGAAGTGCCGCTGGTCAGCCCGTTCAACGTGCTCTGCGCGCGCAGACCCGCTCCGGTGAAGATTTTTTCGAGCGCCAACTTTTCGGGGAAGAAGCGGCGATATAAAGCTTCTGCCGATGCGGTTAAAATAAAAGTCTGGACAAACGTCTGCAATGCACCTGTGAGTATGCCCATTCCTAGTGTCAGATTAAACCCGGCTAAAGGCATACTCGTGTCATAGCTATGCCACTGGCTTGGCAAACCATTAATGCTTTCCAGCGCTGCAAGAGCAGCGTAGACACTAGCAATAATTAGTGCGAATCGCCAACGAATCAAGCTGTTTGCGAACGCCCAAATAAAGATAAAGAAGGAACCGGTGTTCAAGGCCACATAGAAGATGCTAGCGGCATCGGCTAATGCGTCATTGTAGGAGCGTAGCTTGCCGAATTTTCGTGTCCAGACGTCAGGCACGTGCAAGTAGTGGTTGTACGACGTGACAGCGTCTCCACTAATATACACGTGAGTTCTTAGCTTGGCTCCATGCCATTCTTGCTTCGTATCCTCCCATGTGAAATTGTGGTCGGTTCGATGCGGTTGCTCGATCGCGGCTTGCTCGATTAATTTGTATCCGTCTAAACTCAAGTTCGCTTCGCTGGTCAGGAAGTTTTGCGCCAGTGACTGAGCTGCGTCATGCTTTATGCTCGGCAACTCTCGGTCATTTTCTAAGGCTCGGTCGAACGCAGCCAAACGTCCAGCTGGACTAATCCAGCAGCTGAATTCTTCTTGCTTTAATGGTTTGCAAAAGCGAGTTGTCCAATACCAAATCGGTATTGTCTGTTTCATCAAAGCGTTTGCTTTGGTCGAGCCTAGTTCGTATTCGAGGAATGTTTTACCGTCATCGTCGTAGGCAAAAGTAGTTGACTCGATTGGTTTGTCTTCATGGTAACCAAGTCGCTTAGCCCATTCTTCCGACTTTTGTGTGATTTGTGTTTTTGATAATTTGATCTCGATACTTGCCGACGGAAATACTTGCGACGATTTCAGCAGGTAAAAGGAAAGGCCGATTATTCCGACAAGCGCTAGGCACCAAAGGTAGTGTCGCGTCTTCACGAATTGGACCTCGGCAATCCATATGCCACTACGAAAGCGACCGCGTATTCCCGTTCGTGACTGATGGTTACTTCGATTTGAGTCAGTCCGAGCTTCTCGGCCAGTGCGGCCGCGCGCCCGTGTAAGCGAATGCCTGGCTCGCCTGACGGTTTCTTCGTCACTTCAACATCTTTCCAGCCGATGCCGTTCCAGCCTGTTCCTAGAACTTTGGACATCGCTTCTTTTGCGGCGAATCTGGCCGCGAATCGTTGGGCGATTCCGTGCTTTCTGCTGAACACATAACGCGCCTCGTTTTCCGTTAGAATGCGTTCCGCAAAGCGCTTTCCGAATTTTGAATAGGTGTTCTCGATTCTATTTACTGAACAAATATCAGTGCCGATTTTCAGTTGAATAGGAAGGGCTTCCATCAAAAAACAACCTTTCGTTGCCCGGCTAATTTCAGCATAGTCTATCTCGCAGACCGAAGCAGGACCATTATCTTTGGACAGCTTTTGAGTGTCTTGGATTATGCCGAGCAGCTTGCTGCATAGGCTATCTTCGGATTATGCCGAGCAACTTATCCGAGTCCTTGGTCCATTCCGCGCGTTCCATATAAAAATACTAACTCTGGAGCCGGAAGTGCTTCATGAATTTGCGTCACTGTTCTGTTCAAGATCGGGTGCACGAAATTTGGCGCGATTTCCAGAAGCGGCACCAGTGCGTAGGCGCGCTCAGCAATATATTGATGTGGAACGTGTAAATAAGGTGTTTCCAAAACTTCATCACCATAAAATAGAATGTCTAAATCGATGATTCTAATTCTCAGCCCATCGTTTTTGCGGCTCGAAACAGATTCTTTGCTGTGCATTTCAGCTAACCGTTTTTCGATGTCTTTGCAGACGTCGAGAAGCTCTTCTGCCGTCAGAGTTGTGTCAACGGCTGCCACTGCGTTGACGAACCACTCTTTGTACTCTCGATTGACCGGCTCCGTTTCATAAAGACTCGAGCATTCGATTACTTTGATGCGCGGAATGTCTTTTAGTAGTTGCATCGCTTGTTGCACATAGCCAACACGATCGCCGACATTCGACCCGAGTCCAATGAAGGCTCGGTTTTGACGAGGGTTGCCTTTTAGTTTCCGCGGCTCTGCCAATGGTCTCTCTCATATGATTGCACGCGCCTCTCTGTGCGCTTCAGCGCGCTCATTATATCGAGTTCAACAAGTCTGTACGAGTCTTGACTATCGAGTCAGGGAGATTTTTGCGTGTCTTTGCGCTGCTGTACGAGCCGTCCAATCCCTGATTGTGTCTTTGGAGCTTCTGTTGAGGAAGGCGGCAAGGTCATCTGCGGAGATTCAGGCATGACGGGCTTTTGAATCGGTGGCGGAGTTGAGGATGCTAGGATTTTGCCTAGAGTTGGCATAGTCTCTGCTTGTTGCTGCTGTGATTGTCGTTGTTGAGGCGTTTGTGCCTGAGCTGGTGCTTGTTGTGCATGTTGTGGAGCTGCGCCGCCAGCGTTGTACGCCTGATAACGTCCAGACATGTTCCATTTACCGGTAGTTGCACTCTTTGCCATCGCTCTTAACTGCTCACCCTCTGCATCACGGTGCACTCTAAAGAGTAAATTGGCATAGTTTCCTAGCAGATTGATCACTTCGGGATGCTTGGATCCGAGCGCTTTTGTCTGCACGATCAGAGCTTTTTTGTAAAGTCGTTCGGCGTCTTCAAACTTGTCCTGCATGTGATAAAGCATGGCCAGATTGTTGGCGAGAATGCCGACGTCTGGATGCTCTGGACCGATTGTCTCTTCATAAATTTGCAGTGTGCGGGCACATAGCGGTTCAGCTTGCGCGTACTTTCGTTGTTTGAAAAGCACTTCAGCCAGGCATTCAAGCGTAATCGTCAATCGTGGATCGTTGATCGGGAAAGCTTCAGCATCTTGTAAGGCCGCATACCATAAGGATTCGGCGTGCTCGAATTTGTTCTGTTGAATGGCTCGTTCAGCCTGCTCTTTGTAACTAAGCCATTTGGCG
>JBBQFO010000064.1:0-23921 GCA_038322035.1 Candidatus Obscuribacterales bacterium | reverse complement strand
GGAGGTGGTGGTTTTGGAGGTGGAGGTGGTGGTGGTGGTGGTGGTGGTGGTGGCTTCGGTGGAGGTGGAGGTGGTTTCGGTGGTGGTGGAGGTGGGGGTGGTGGTGGTGGCGGTTTCGGCGGAGGTGGTGGTGGAGGTGGTGGTGGTGGTGGTTTCGGCGGAGGTGGTGGTGGAGGAGGTGGTGGTGGAGGAGGTGGCGGCGGCGGTGGCGGTGGCGGAGGCGGCGGCGGTGGTGCCGGCGGCGCTCCCACTACGGCAGTAGGCTGCACTGTGAAGCTCTGCCCCAGCTCTGGGAACACATAAGTCCTTGTGTAGACCATAGTGTTGTTTTGCAGCTGGGCACCGAACAGGTTAATGACTACCGGAATTCGGATCGGTTGAGTCACCGTCACTTCGTTGTACGGAGCGGTCGAGGTCTGACCCAGACGCGTTATGTCGTACTGCTGTGAGATCTGTGTTGGTAGCACAGTCACACTCGGAGTTCCGACAAACACGGACGGAGTGTTGTGAGATGTTAGTGCTGCAGACGCTGCTGCTTGAGCTGCGGCAGTCGTGCCTGGTAGGTCGATAACGCCGAGACTGTCTGTCACGTATGGAGCGGACGCTGCCGCTCTGGCAGCATCCCGGGCAGCTTGGTCGGCATTAACATAAGCCAACAACGGGATTGCTACGTCAAACGCTACGACTCCAAAGGCAGCGACGAATATAGTGGTGGCAGCAACCTCAACGGTTACGGAACCTGAATTGATTCTCTTCATTACGTCAAACCCCTTTTAACCCGCTCTGAGTAGTACCAGACCTCTGGCAATTGCTTGGAATGCTGCGTTCAAACCGGTTACCGACGTGGTCGAGAAGAATTGACCTCCGGCGCCACCTCTTGTTGATATCCCTTGCAGCGTAGTCGTCTCAGGACCGACCAGGGCAGCATTGGTTGCCAGACCGATTGTGTAGATCGGAATGTTTGGACCGCTGCAAGTCGTGGCCAGAGCAAAGAGCGCCGTATCGTTGTTGTTTGCTATCGTCGATGTTGGGATGCCATCCGTGAATAAGACAACTGCCTTTCTGGCAGAGGTTCTACCAAACGAAATGACATCATTGATTGCGTTGTTTAGCGCGTCGTACATGTCAGTCTTACCAGTCGGTACGGCTTGAGTCGTAGTCGTAGCGGGGTTGTAGGTCGCATCAGGCGGTGCCAATGCTGCATACGCTTGATTATACGAACCAGGGGTGCCGGCAGCCAAAGACACCCATGGAAGTGGCAGTGTACCGCCTGGAGGCGTACCGCCCGGCGTGTATGCTGCATACCAGCTTGGCCATGCTCCAGCGATTAAATAGTTCGGACCAGCAATCGTGTTGATGGAAGAACTACTAGCGGTATCTGCGAATGTCGAGAGACCAAAACGAGCATCAGTTGAAAGGTTCATTGTACTGACGAAGTTTTGCCCTGCGGTCAATGCCTGGTAGCTTGGAGTAGCGTTTACTGCTGCATAAGCCCAGTATTGTTGCGGGGTTTTCCCGCTTGTTGCTGCAGTAGTCAGCGCAAGACCCAAAGTCGGATTTGAGGCAGTGAGAAGTGCGAGAGAAGCCGCCCCCCCCTGACTAGCTTGCAGAACTGGAAGGCTGGTCAAGTTTCCACGTGATTGCTCTGTTTCGACAATTGCCGTGTTCTGCCATCCGGCAGGAGCAGTGTAAGCTGTCCCGATAGCTGTCGTACTAGGAATTACGACCATGTCTGTGAATGCCTTACCACCTGGGTTCCACCAGTTGGGATTTGCACCACTCAAGGGGTTACCGGCCACCAAGTACGGATCTTGCACGCCTGGGGCAATCGGTCCTGCGCCGTACGTTATAGGTTGTGGAGTCGGTACACCGAGCACTAAGGTAACTCCACCAGGAAGTTGACCTGCTTCAGTCCCTGTTCCAGTCCGTACCTGCTCATTAAAGTACAAGTTAACACTGCACTTTCCTAGGTTCTGAGGAGGAATCGCATTCAGTTGAGTACCAGTAATACTCACGCCAGGTGTTTGATTGTAGATCGTCTCCGGGTTCCCACCGCTGTTGGCAGCAAACCCATAAGCTACGTGCTTACCGACCACATCCCAGTATCGGTTGACATAGGCTACACCAGTCTGGTCGTCCATCGATCCTGAGAGGTCGAAGGCTAGGAAAACATCAAGCTGCGGGAGTCCACCAGTTGAGGAAGCTGTAGCAGTCTCAGTAGGCATCAGTGAGAGAATAAGCCCAGGTGTTGAGAAGACCGGGTGAGTGGTGTAAGAAATTGTCACTGACATTTTTACAGCACCTGATGTGGTCAAGCTGTTGTGCCAGCTGCCATCCTGATTGAGAAAGCTGATTGATATAGCAGCCTGTCCATCTGGTGGCGTCGGTGGTGCCACATAAGGTGCCAACGTGTTGTTCGAGATGTTATAAGGCGCCGCTCCGAGAGCGTTGGTCATAGAGTTGCCAAGTATCGAATTCAACTGCAGGCAGTAAACTGCTTCTTGCGCACAGCCATTGTAGAGAGCTGCCAGACCAGGTCCAGCAGACGCTGATGACGGAATAGTTGCAATCGCGCCTGTGCCTGAGAGGGCGCAGGCTCCTGCAACATTCTCGACTTGAGTAATGAGTAGGAAATATCTACCCATCTCAAATCCTACAAGGCTGAGAGGCAAAACAATGAAAAATGCGATACAGGTGACCAATACGATCATTGATGCACCCTTACGAGAACGTATGTTCTTAAGTCTCATTTTTTAGCTCCAGAAAAGTGGACAGAGTAACACTGAGAATCGGGTTTAGCCGCTTTTATGATGCCGCAGCAGTTTGATTTTCGAAGTAAACAGCTTGAGTAGCCTGAAGGGTGATTGGTCCAGTCAGTCCAGGAATCATCATTCCAAAGAAATTCGGGAGTCTTACTAAAGGATCCATGCTTCCAGTCGCCTGAACTTGTAAAAAATAGGCCGTGTAGGTTTTGCTCGTTGCAGGTGAGCCTGATGAATACGTGATAGGACGGGTCACCAAAGTCGTTGTCGGAGCGTAAACCGTGATCCCTCCTGGATTATGGGTTGTTAAATAGGTCGAAGCAGCAGCCTGAGCACTAGTGAAGTCTTGCTGCTGAGAGCCAACCTGCGCGCCGTTCTTGATGACGCATTCGAACATGTAAACCTTGTAGAAAATAGACGCCATTATCAACATTGGAAAAGCGATTCCGAGCAGCAATAGAATCAGTGCGGCTGGGAGCTCTGCTAGTTGACTTCCTTTTGAATTTCTTTTTTGCATGGTAAATAGGTTAGCTGAAGAGACTACTTTGTTGTTTGTGCCCAAAGCCAACTTAGCAATAACAAAACGAAAGTATAATTAAGTTTCAATACGATCCGTCGTTGATGTAAAGCCAAGCCTACCCAGCCTAACCAGCGGGCATAGGAATGTTGCTTTTCACTGCTGCAGGTTGAAAACTGCTTGTCTTCAGCTTCTCAAGCATCTCAAGATATCTTGCTGAGTTGGACGGATCTACCTTTTGTCCATCTTGACAAGCCAGGGCTGCCTTTGACACGTCTCCACTCTTCGAGAAAGCCTCGGCCAACTTCAGACGTGCAGCGGTGTCTCTTGGATTATCCATCACTAATTTCAGAAAAATGCCGACCGCTTCACTTGGTCGCTGCGCCCCCAGTAAAAGAGTACCAAGCGCTCGTAGGTCGGCACTGTCAGCCGACCCCGATGATTCCAGGGACTGGAACTGAGTGATAGCGTCCGAATTATTACCCTTCATAACCAGCGCGTAAGCTAAATACTTGCGCGCCTGAGCACTGTTCGGATTCACACTTACCGCTGATGCGAAGTAACTACAGGCGCTACGAGCGTCTTTTGCCTTCATCTTTGCATACCCTTGCGTCATCAGCGTTTCGTAATCACCCTGAACAATTTTGATAGTTTCTAGTGTCGAGCCACGGTTCACAGAGGAATGCCTATCGACATGGTTAAGCAATGCCAATTTTTTCTTGGCCTCAGCGTAATCAGGATTACTGGCAAGGGCAGCCTCGTAGTCTTGAATTGCAGCAGACTTATCCCCTTGACGTTCAAAAACTCCACCTCGCCAGAAGTGTGCATCCGAGTTTTTCGGATCCATACTTATGGCCTTTTCAAAGTCTTGTCCTGCTGTAACAACGTTCCCAGCACACTGATTGTAGAACCCGTGGGACGCTCTGTACTGCGCGTTGTCGGGGCGCAGGTCGATAGCCGACTGCAATGCGGCTAGAGCGGCGGTGTAGTCTTTCTGAAGGCCATAACAGTAGGCAGCATCCATGTAAGCATCCGGGTCTCTCTTGGGGTCCAGGCTGAATGCCTGTTTGAAGCTCGCGATCGCTGCCTTCATGTTGTTCAAGCGAGTGTAAGTGCGCCCTTTAGCAATGAATAAGTCGGCGTTTTCGTATTTCTTCGGAACTGAATTTAGTTCTTTGATCGCCACATCGAATTTTGACTGACGCGAGTAAATGTCTGCCTTTGCGATATGAGCAGCCGTGTAACCTGGATCACACTTCAACGCTTGCGTGTAGTCGACAAGGCCTTTGTCTGTCATGTTCATATTGGTATACAGATAAGCCCGAGTAGCGTAGGTAGCGGCACTCTTATCATTTATTTTGATTGCCGCATCGTAGCAAGCAAGCGCACCCTTGTTGTCTTTTAAGGCAACTAACGCTGCACCTTTTCCAACATATGCATCGGCAGTTGCATCATTTTTTGGAAAAGCAATTGACGTGTTGAAGTCTTTCAGTGCCGCTTTTGGATTACCAGTGGAAACCTGAGCCCAACCTCTTCTTGCGTAAATCCATGGCGTCTTCTGACCTAGTTTGAGAGCAGCAGTGCAGTCATCATAAGCAGCCTTAAAATTGCCCAGATCGAGCTCGGCCTTGGCTCGCAATCCATACAAGAATCCGTCCACCTTGGCAGTAGGGTCATTCATAATCAACGAATCGGTATCAGCTTTGAGCACGGCATGCTTATTCATCTTCCAAGCAAGAATTGCATGGGCGCGTAATAGCTCACCATCAAGCGGATTGGCTTTGAGCGCCTCATCGTACTCTTCGAACGCTTTGGCTTGATCGCCTTGCGCGCTCAAGATCTTCCCTTTCAAAAAATGCGCTTGAGTATTTGACGGATCGAAGAAAAACACTGGATTTAGAGAAGTGAGAGCACCTTTGAAGTCGCGCTTGTTGAATTGAGCTTCAGAGGATGTGACTAAGAAATTGCCGATTGGAACGCGCACGATGAAGAAGATCACCACCAGGGCGGCCACCGCTCCAGCAGCGATTCCAATCTTCGGAGATATTTTTATTTTCGGCTTCGGAGTCTGGATGGTCGGCAGCGTCTGTGGTCCGGACGGACGGATCGACTTCTGCCGCCCACTCTCCCCGACGTCGCCAGGCTCGCCTTGGACTGATTCAGATGTTTCTGTTAGCGGTAGTGGTTCCCCAGCCTTCCGCGAGGCGAACTTCATGCGCTGTGCTTTTGCTGCTTCCGCTTCCAGTTCGGCGTCTGGCCTGCGCAACTTCTTAATGCGTTCAACAGTTGCAGCAGCGTTTAAGTTCACCGCATCGGTTGCCGGGTCAAAAGTGGGATCAGTATTGGTGCCGATCGCGTCTAAGGTGCTAGCGTCAAACCCCTTGGTGCCAATTGCATCTAAGGCGCTAGCGTCAAATTCTTTGGTGCCAATTTGATCCAACATAGATTTATCGAAGCCGGCTAAAGCAGCTGCTTCATTACTCTCAGTGGCGGGTTCAATTGCAGGGACTTTCGGTTCTTTCTTGAACTTCGCAAGCAGCGTGCTGACCTTTTCTGGTTTCGTAGAAGACTCGGAACTCGCATCTAAAGACTGGACTGGTTGCGGTTCTTCATCAGCAGAATCATCCGTTGATTCTAGCGGTGGTGCAACATCAACTAAGGCTTCAGCAGCTTCTGTATAAGTTTCCTCTGCAGGAATAACTTCGGCGCCTTCCGGCTCTGCAAGTTCCGGTTCCACTTGTTCCGGTTCGACTTGTACTTCTGAGCTTTCCTGTACAACTTCCTGATACTGAGATGATGCTTCGGGTATTCCCTCTTCATGCGAATCAGGCGCTACAAGGCTCTGATCGGTAGCCTCAGACTCAGCCTCAGACGGAGACTCAGCCTCAGGCTCAGCGACAATTTCAGCAACAGCACCATTGGCGTGGTTTGACAGAAGCTCGGTGATATCCATCTCAAGGTTCTGATTTAGCCGCGAGAGCTCTTTTTCGGGCACCTCATAATACTCAAACGTCCCAGCGGTCATGCCAAGAATCTTAGTGACTGCGCCATTATCAGTCAGACGACCTGCCTGTCCATCTTTAGTAACAGCGCCAACAATGCGGTTGGCAGATTCTATTCCTATTAATCCGATAAAGTCATCGCAAGCGATACGCAGAACACCGCAAGTGATCTCGACGTCTTTGACCCGACTCAAAGCGTCATAAAGACCCGAAGTTTCTTGGATTTCACCAGCTAATAAGGGAGGCAATGCAGTTCACTAGTGGGACGGGCTTAGTAATATCTACCCTGGGTATTGAGAAGAATAGCGATCCGCCCTGAAATACTGCTGGCGTAGCGCAGTTCTACTTACACCATACAGTATAAAATATTTCTGCAAACCAGGGATAGGGACCAAAATCATTTTCTAAGCGGATTCTTGTTTGCAAGAGGACGCAGGTCGTAAACCTCGACCGGTGAGACTCGTGAGCCAATTTGTTTTCCCAGGACGAAGGGGTGATTCTCTACGTGAGTGGTGAATATTAGTGGCACATGCTCAGTGAGCGCATGGAAGAAAGCGTACTCGTTGGGATATTTGGCTTTATTCTCATCCCACATGTAATATTCGCGATTCCAGCGCTGAACGATCATGTACTCAAATCCGGCGTTAGCTAAATCTTCAGGGAAGTGATAATTGTGCGGTCTGGGGGGCACAAAATCGGGTCGCCAGATGTCCGGTGTGACTTGATACAATTCCTTATTGGGCCAATCCCAGGAGCTATCCAATGCGATCTTTGAACCACGCGCTATCGATGATGTGATGTAGGGAAAAACAAGAGCCCTTTCGCTTAAGCGAGACTTCTGCCACTGGTCGAATATCAGCCGACGCAGCGGAAAAAAGAAACTAGAGACGCCCAAAACAAGCACAATTACTAAGCTGGTTGTTCGAGCCGCGTTCGCAGAGATGCGCTTCGACAGAAGGTAATTGAGAAAATCAAACAGGCTGGTCAGTCCAAAACCAGCCAGTAGAGCCAGAACTGGAAGCACGGGCAAGACCCATCGAGCCCAGTGTCGTGGATTTATACATGTGCCGACCGCGAAAACGGCTAGCAATGTCAAATATATAAATGTTTTGAAAGTTCGCCTGCGCCACGGTATCAGCGCCAGACCCAAGAACGCGGAACCGGTCAACCAAACCCCGATTGCCTCAGGAATACCTTCGACAATGTAGTAACGCAAGTTGCCAAAGGGTCCAAGACCTGTAAGCTCAGCGAAGTCTGACTGTGTTTCGAATTTCAAATCATCAAGCAGTTGATGGAAATCGAAAAATACAAACGGAGAGGTGATAAAAAATGTGCAGAAGCTCACCACTGCGGCGATCAAACCACAGCAGAAAATCTCAATTCTCTCTTTGTTAGTGGCGGACCGAATCAGGGCGATACCATATACGGTGGCTAGAGGTACCACGAGAGCCAGACAGAAAAATCTGGTCGAAACGGCTAAGCCAATGACGCCCCCGAGGATTACGGACAGTCGCCGATTGGAGGTTACTTCACACAAACGATCGAGCAAAAAAATGCAAAGCACGATGAGCAGATTGGCCAGCATGTCTGGTCGCAGGATTTGACCGTAATATACAACCAGAGGAGAAAGCGCGTAGAACGTAACTCCAAGCATTGCCGAGGCTTTGCCCATCCACTTCCGACCGACAACATACAGAAGAGGCAAGGAAAAAAGGACGAATGCAACTGACGTTAGACGCGGCCACTTGAGCAACAGATCCATGTTTCTGAAGCACATTTGAGTAGGCGTAAACTGTTGAGCAACAATGGCGTGACCGGTAAAGAATTGAATAATTTTGTAGTAAACAGCAAGTGAATAGATCGTTGTCGATGCGGGATTTGTAAACCATCCGGGATCAAGCGTGTTGTGATTGATCATGAACAAACTGACCGGCGCGTAGCACAGCTCATCATTCTCTGTGCAGATTGGGCTGTCTCCGTTGAGACCAATGATGAGAAAAGCGAAGCACAATGAGACGATGCCCAGCAAGAAAAGCCACTCAGATTTCTGTAATTCAAGGCCAGTTCGTGAGAATTTCTCTTCTAGCCACAAAAGCCAGTAGTTGACCGAGAAATGCAGCTCACCTGCTGCTTTTTTGAGCGATAACATTGCTCGCTACAGTGCTCACTTCTTAGAATGACTGAGTGTTAAGGTGGAGGTCCAGATAACTATAAGCACGGAAATCCACGCGCAAAGGCAAATTGCGGAGATGTTAACTCATCCTAAATCGGATGATCAGCCGTGTCAACCGACACTGCGCCGTCAACATGAGCGAATTCTAGAGCGCCTGATAGAGAAAGGCCTTAAAATCATGGATTGGTCCGGGCCCGTATTTGGATGAAATATGCACTTCGAAAAATTCCGATTGATTATCAGCACATTGTCGCTTCTGGTCGCGTTCAGTCTCAGTGCTGTTTGTGCACAGCAAACAGCATCGGCAAATCTATCAGGCGAAGTGAACGACGCTGTAACCGAGCCAGTGAAGAAGTCGAACGAAAGATCTTCAGACCATGGTTTTAGCACCGCAGATTTTCTTCCAGCCGAGCAACGCAAAAATCTTCCTGCTGAAGTCGACTCAAAAGTGCCGCTCAAAGTCGTCATCAACGTTCCTCGCAACATTGATGCTCGCAACGAATTTACGTTTTATCCCTATCCCATGATGCCACCACCCGCGAAGCAACAGCACAAAGCGTTACCTGAAACTGCGCAAAACGGTCTCAAACAAATGCTGCTCACATCCGGCTACGTGCAGAGAACGCAAGCCACAACAGCTTATCCATTCGGTGGCTGGCGCTGGCAATATGCATTTAAAGCCGCACTGAGAAGAAGCGGTCTGGGTGTGCCTCACATCATGACCGAGATGTATTCATGGACTGACGAAATGATTCCCTACATGAAGCCGGAAGTGATTCGTATGAACCTGGCGGAGAAAGAGCGTATACAACGATATCAGCGCGCCAGAGAAGAATACGACGAAACTCGAGTCGATGTCGAAGCTGATTCCGTTCGCAAGGGATTGTTTCCAGTACAAGTTCGAATTCAAAAATTTGATGGCAGAGTGACTCGCTTTGGCACAGCGCGTGTGCTTCCTGGCTCATGGTGGCTGGTCGGCACGCACAAGGTCGCCGGTCTCACCTACTACTGGAATCAACCAGTAGAAGTTCAAGAGAATCAACCAAAGTCTGTAGAACTGACTGAAGCCAACGCGTTACTTATTGAGGGCGGCTGGTAATCAGCTCGTGCACCATAACCTGGACTGTCGGTTTTGATTGCAACTTGGATCTGATTGCCTTGATTGAAACCTCGCGCACAGCGGATCTCAACGCGTTTATATCAAAGCTTGGTGGAGGATCATCTCCGACCTGTTCAGGTGTTTGCATACGCTTGACGGAGTCGGTAATTGCTTGAATAATTTCAGCTCGCGCTGTTTCCCACTCTGATGACTTCAAGAACCCTGCTGCGCCCACTTCTAGCGTTGGTCCTCGGACAAGTTTTCCTTGGCTGTCTACGACTAAACCGACTGTGACTATGCCTTCCAGGCTCAGAGATCGGCGTTCGCTCACCGAAAACTGGCTGACACTCTCACCTTGTTCGCGGTTGAACATAACTGCTTGAGCTTCCACGGTACCGACGATGGTGGCAACACCATTGTTGATTTCCAGGATGTCACCGTTGCTCAGAGGAAAGACACTCTCGGAAGGAATGCCCCACTCCATCGCCATTTGAGCATGGTGCATGATGTGGCGACCTTCTCCCAACGCAGGAATAAAATACTTGGGATTGGTAATTGAAAGCATGAACTTCAACTCTTCTCGACTGGCGTGCTTCGAGACATGCACACCTTGCCTGACGCCCCAGACAAACTTGATTCCGAGCGACAAGAAGTGATCTTGGATCATCGCCATCTGCCTGGAACGACCGGCGGCCGTTTCAGCACTGTAAATCACAGTGTCGCCCGCTTTTAAGGCAAGACCCTTACAGGAAGAGTCAACCAGAGCGGCCATAACGCTCATGGCATCCCCATCTTGGCCAGTGGCGAGAATCAAGACTTGCTTATCGGCATACTTGCCAATTAGTTCGAGACTTGACTCCATACTACGCTCGTAACTCAAATTGCCCGTTATTGCTGCAGATAGAGCAGTTCTCAGCAATGACTCGCCTAATAGCGCAACTTTCCTACCGGTTTGTTTGGCGATGTCGAACAAGATTTGCAAGCGATGAGTGTTCGAGCCTGGCATGATCACAACTACACGTCCTGGCGCCATGTCCACAGTCTTTTTGAGCACCGGAATGACGGCTTTTTCTGAGGGTGTGTAGCCTTCTGACTCGATTCCAGCCGAGTCACCGATCAGCAAGAGCACGCCGTTATCTCCAGCCTGCGCCAGTTTTCGGATATCCATCTGGCGATTATCGACAGGTGTTTGGTCAACCTTAAAGCTAGATGTGTAGACCACCATTCCTTCATCGGTGTCTATCTTGAGCGCGGTGGCGTCTGCAATAGCATCGTTGACCTGCACCCACTCAACTTCGAAGCACCCTATCTTATAGGCGGTGCCGATCTCCACCGTGTCTACAACTGGGCAAGGAAAGCCAGTTTCCTTGTTGGCGACAATTCCGCATTGAGCAAGAAACGTCGAGACAAAGCGAGGTCCCATGATTTTCGGGATCTTCAGATGATGCAGAAGGTATGAAACTGACCCGCAGTGCTCGTCGTAGGCGTTGGTCAGGACAAGCCCAACAATCCGATCTTCGTTGACTTTGAGGAAGTTGGTGTTGGGAAAGAGCAGGTCGACGCCAGGCATGTCCTGGGTCGGGTAGGCAGAACCAGCGTCGACCAGCAGAATCTGACCGCCATGAGCAATCACCCAGAGCGCCTGACCAATTTCCGACTGCCCGCCAAGGGGTATGACAGCCAGGCTGTTGGATTTGAGGACCGTGTCACCCGTAACAATATGCGCCAATGGTGGAAACCTAACTGCGAGAGAACCATACAATTCTATAGGTGTAGGAGCAAGAATCCCTCATTATCCAAAACAGCGTAAAATTTCCTCATCTGGCAAACCTCAAAGCAGCCGCCCGCAAAACGAGAAAATCATGGACACAACCACTGAATCAATAAAGCATTTGCTCTATCCAGCCTCTTCGCGACCTGACTTGAAGGACTCCCCGTGCATTATCCAAGCAGCTGCCAACGATCGGGTGGTAACTTTCGAGCAATTCGAGAAGTTGATCGACAGTGCCCATCAGGGGTTGACGGACCTCGGAGTGAAGAAAGCTGACAAGGTGATGCTGACTGCCCCGAACTCTCCTGAGTTGGCAGCGGCAATTGCGGCCACCTGGCGATTGGGTGCAGTTGCAATACCGGTTGACTTCCGCATGACGCTCCCTGAAGTTATCAATGTAGCGAAGCAAATTTCTGCCACCGTAGTTATTGCCTCTAGTGCAGTCATACAAGATTTCGAAAAAACACTGGCACCAGTCACCGAGAATGGTGCCAAAATTTTAGACCTCGTCAATATCAACGAGAATTCGCAACCGCTGCCGAATGTGCTGAGCACTTTGAGACCAGATGAAGATGCGCTCGTCATCCTCACTTCCGGCACTACCGGGGTGCCAAAGGGTGCAGTGCACGATCTGAATACGCTAGTCGACAATCTTGAGGATTGGGGCAAGCTCGTCGATATGAATTCGACTAAGAAAGGATTGCTTCCGCTTCCTCTCAGTCATGTTTTTGGATTGGAAGTCACTTTCGTTTGCGTGGTGACGGGCGCCTGCATTATCTTTACGGACCCAGCATCATCGAAATCTTTTTTCACCTGTCTGCCAAAATTCAAGCCGCACATTCTAGTCGGCGTTCCGACGCTCTACTCGGCGATGCTGCCGATGGATCCCCAAACAGCAGGATTGGACAACGCCGAAGTCTTGCTCTCAGGTGGAGCGCCTCTGCCGACTTCGTTGGCGACCGAGTTCAAGGCTAAATTTGGAAAAATGCTGAACAACGGATACGGTTCGACAGAATCGAAAATCATCTCCTTGAATTTAGGAGGACCATCTGAAAGTGTCGGACGAAGTATTTCTAGAGCGAAGATCGAAATCGTCAATGACAAGGATGAAGTCTTGCCTGAAGGACAAACTGGTGAGATCCGAATCTCAGGACCGATGCTGATGAAAGGCTATCTTAATGATAAAGAAGCGACAGCGAAAGTAATCAAGGAAAACTGTTATTACACCGGTGACATGGGTCACATGGAAGACGGATACCTGTTCATCTCGGGTCGCACCAAAGAGATGATCATCGTCGCAGGCAACAAAGTTTTCCCATCAGAAGTAGAAGACGTGCTTCGCAAAGAACCGCTTGTCAAGGAAGTTGCCGTGATTGGATTGCCGCACAGCAAGCTCGGTCAGATCGTTAAGGCAATTGTCGTTATTTCGGATGAAGCGATCAGCCTCAAGCTCGAAGGCTCGGATGCGGAGAAGAAAGAAGCGAAGCAACACCTTGCCGGTCTGCTCAAAGAGTATTGCAAGCAGAATTTGAAACGCGAGTTGCGTCCGATGGATTGGGAATTTTTGCCGGCAAAAACAATTTTACCGAAAACTGCAATCGGCAAGGTGGACAAAAAGCAATTGGTGCACGCCTGACCGAAATGGACCAACGATTTTAAAATGTCTTATACCTATTTCGTCCAGTAATCAATGATGTTTCGTACTTCCGACTTGACTACGGATTTGGTCACAGTCGCAGCCATACTGGCAATATCCAGAGCCTGAGTAGCTTTTCGATCGACTGCGTCCACGATCTGATTGGCTTTGTTGTCGATTACTTGCACAGCTTTGATAACGTTCGACTTTGCACCACTTTGGACAATATCTTGCGCTAATCCAGCGATTTCGCCGTTTGACATGGCCAAGTCACCAGATTGATTGAACTTTAGCGGCACGTTGATCTTGGCAGTGCCAGCCAGATCCAGTGGATTGGTCATGCGAATATCCAGTCTCCAATTGCCGTTAGCATCTGTGGCTGGAAGCAAGTCCTTATCATTGAGTCTGATTTTTACAGAATCCACCAACTTGTCTGCACTGACAGTGAGCGCTCTAGAATCGCCATATTTTGGACTGAGCGATATTCCCTTGATACCAACCGAATACCTGTCTCCTAGTCCCGCTTCAGTTGGAAGTGGTGTCCACAAATCGATGCCGCGAATTTCCTTGACATCAATTCCACCGCCATTCGTTTCGAGTGTGAAATTGATCGTGGCAGATACGGAAAGCCGCGGACCACCGAAATCATGCTCTGTGACTCCGTTGTCGCGAACTATTGTTATGTGATTGCCCTTCTTTTCTATGGTTTGCAAGCCCTTCACCATGTCAATCAGCTTGGTGCGAACGCCCTCGTCTGGTAGACCAGAAAGCAACATGCTCGCATCTCTATTTTGTAGAGCTGTTTTGGAATCAGAAAGTGTTTTGACCATGCCTTTGAGGAAATCAGAATTCAGACCAGGTACCACTTTATCCAAATCAAATGGTACTGACAGTGTTTTCGGATAATTTTTCTCGTCGATCCAACTTGGCCGCTTGATTGGATTATCGACAGTTACTTTGAGTTGCGGTTTGTCTCCGGACGTATCAAGACTTAAGCTGTGAATAGCGAGCGCACCCTTCCCCTCAACTGCCAACGTAATTCCCGAAATATTTTTGATCGAGACCTTGTCAGGGTTTTTAGGATCGAATTCCACATCGAATTTGACTTGCTTTTGTGCGTTGCCTACATTTAGTTCGGTGACTTTTCCGACTAGAGGAACGTCACGATCGATTTTCAATTTGACTACATCTTTTAAATCGAGCGTGAATTTGTCAGCAGCATCGAAAGTGACCTTTTTAGCTGCTGCTAGGATGTCTCTTACTTCACCTCCGGCAGTGATACCAGGCGTAGCTTCGACAAGTTTTACGAAATCTGTTTGCAGCGCCAATTTTTTGTCGGCGAAATTGATTTTAAAATCTGGTAAGCGAGCAATGACTGTGGTGGTCTTGCCTAAAGCATCTGCCTGCTCAAATTTTTCTGCTTCTGTTTTTACTTTTACTTCAACAGGCTTGTCTGCGGGTTTGTTTCCAGGAACGTCTGCTGGCTTTGCCTGTCCAATCCGCGGCGGAAGATCTTTAAATTTGTCGAATCGACCAAAGTCATTTTTGAAAAAATCCAATGTCTTGGAGTCGAATTTTGTCTCTTCCTTTGGGTGACAAGAGGCGCAAACACCTGGACTTCTCAGAAGAGCGGCATTCTTATAAGCATCCTCATAAAATTTGTTCGTGCCATCGCGCAACGGTACTGCCGGGGCTTTATCGCCCCGATCATTCGGATTATCTGGCATGTCGGTTATCGCCTTAGAATCAGGGTGAGTCAGGGGAGCGGTAAGAGAGCTCAGCTGGGTGGGTGTTCCAGCTCTTTACAAACCCTATAATGCGTGCCGATTGTTTCAGCAATGTTTCTAATCTTACCAATTAGTTCTTTGTCTGCTTCTGCGCTTCGAACAGTGCGAAGTCTTGCTCGAAATGAGCGGCGTCTTTGACTTTGCATTTTTGGATAGCTAATTCCGCGCTAGCAGCAATGGCTGACTTCTTTTGCGAGGTTATTTGTTCTATCGGTAAGCGACTGAGTTGATGCTCGAAACGATAGAGTTCATCGAAGATGTCCGTTTCTGCCAGGTGAGGTTGCTTTTCGAGAACTTTGAGGATGCGCTCATATGTCGAGAGAGCTGACTGAGGCTTCTTTTCCAGTATGTAGATATCGTTGAGTCCGCTGATTGCTACCGCTAATGGTGGCGGCTCGGGAATCAGAAACTGCTTGTACGATCCAATCAATCGCAATCTCAATCCATACATTTGCGGGTGCTCTTCAATTACTTGAATCGCTTTCTTCGTCCAAAGTTCAGCCTCCGGTAGCTTATTTTGGAACATGTAGCAGTTCGACATTGCAGAATAGAGATAAACTAAAAGGGCCAAATGATCTTCATTCTTCTGATCAAGCTCCGTCAGAGTACGCTGCAACTCTGCTTCGGCTTCGGCATATTTGCGCTCGCGTATCAAGGTTCCGGCCAACAGGAAACGAGCGATGGCAATGCGATCCGCACCAGCAGACTGCATGGACATACGGAACCAATTCTCTGCTTCCTTAGGTCGCGCAATCGCATTTAATTCCATTCCTTTATGAAAGCCAATCAGGAATTTTAGATCGTTAAAGAAGACAGCTACAGTTGCGACCAAACAGAGAGAGACAATCAGCAGGGTGAATTTTCCAATCACTAAACTGGTGCCCCAGCCTTCATCAATTGTATCGCTTAGTTTTTCGTCGAGCGGCAAGTCTTTCTTGTCGGCACCACGACTGGTGGCGACTTGTTTCGAGACACCAATTAGGAACGAGCTAATTATGAAGTTCAAGAAACTGACCAGTGCTGTGACCAGAACTATCCAGAGCGGGAACTTAGTCCACGACTCTTCGACCAGTCCATATCCCAACCAGGCGATGATCACCAAGAGATCAGCAGTGCACGTGCCCACTAACATCATGAAGGCAGCAATTTTAAGTAACCAAATCATGGCATTCATGATGCTACCGTGCGATCAACTAATGACGGTGCTACAGGAACATTAGATAACTGCGGTTTCGCGGTAAGCGCCCCAGATTTCTCGCATCGCATCACAGATTTCGCCCATTGTTACGTAGGCTTTGACGCACTCGAGAATCAGTGGGAATGTGTTCTCACCTGATCGCATTGCACCTTTCAAAGTCTCAAGTGTTTGTGCCACTAGCGCACTATCGCGACGCGCCTTGAGACTCGTCAGTCTTTCCTTTTGACGCACTTCATATTCCGGACCGATCTTCAAGATATCTATCTTCGGGCCCTGAGCCTCTTCTGTGAAAGCGTTCAAGCCAACAAAGACTCGCTCACCTGTGTCAAGCTTTTGCTGGAAGCGATAGGCAGAATCCGAAAGCTCTCTCATGAAGTAACCAGATTCGATACCAGCGATAACGCCACCAATCTCTTCAATCTTTTTGAAATACTCGTTGGCGCCCCTCTCCATTTCGTCCGTTAGCCACTCAACGTAATACGAGCCAGCCAGCGGATCGACAACATTTGTCACACCTGTTTCGTGAGCGATAATCTGCTGCGTTCTCAATGCAATGTGCGCAGCTTTCTCAGTGGGAAGACCGAGAACTTCGTCCATCGAATTCGTGTGCAGCGATTGAGTGCCACCAAGCACTCCTGCCAGCGCTTCGATAGCAGTGCGGATAATGTTGTTCTCAGGCTGTGGTGCGGTCAAGCTACAGCCAGCCGTCTGAGTATGGAAACGCAGCTTCAATGAGCGCTCGTCTTTAGCACCATAATGGTCGCGCATCCGCTTCGCCCAAATGCGACGAGCAGCGCGATACTTGGCAATCTCCTCGAAGAAATCGATATGCGCATTGAAGAAGAAGGACAGACGAGGCACGAAATCGTCGAGCTCTAGTCCGGCTTCCAGTCCCGCATCAACATAAGCGAAACCATCAGCGAGAGTGAATGCTAATTCTTGAGTCGCCGTCGCACCAGCCTCACGAATGTGATAACCACTGACTGAAATCGTATTCCAACGCGGTACTTCTTTGGTACAGAACACCATCATGTCCTGAATCAACTTCAGTCCCTGTCTTGGTGGAACCAGATATGTCTTCTGAGCGATGTACTCTTTGAAAATGTCATTTTGCAAAGTGCCGTTCAGCTTCTTCAAGTCGATGCCGCGCTTTTGAGCGTTGGCGAGGAACATGCAGAAGATCACAACGGCGGGTCCGTTAATTGTCATCGAAGTGGAAATTTCATCCAGCGGAATATCGCGATAGAGAATTTCCACGTCTTCCAAACTATCGATGGCAACGCCGCAGACACCTACTTCTCCTAAAGATTTAGGATGATCCGAGTCATAGCCCATCAGGGTCGGCAAATCGAATGCGGTAGATAGTCCAGTTTGACCCTGGCTTAGCAAATATTTAAAGCGAGCGTTGGTCTCTTCCGGACCGCCGTATCCGGCAAACTGACGCATCGTCCAGAGCTTGCCAAGATACATGTTGTGGTGAATGCCGCGCGTGTATGGAAATTGACCAGGGTCAGCCAGGTCGCGTTTGTAGTCCCAGTTCTTCAAGTCTTCTGCAGTATAGACAGACTTTAGCTCAAGACCAGACAGCGTCTCGATAGTACGCTTTTGGACCTGATCGCCCTTGGGCTTCGACAATTCTTTAACCATTACTGCTCCATAAGACTTGCGGCTACGGGATACGATCTCCAACGCCAGTCTACAACACAGATCTATAACTGTAATGTTTTTATAAGGCGTTAGGCTCTCGGATCCAGGCGGCTAAGCTGCATAATCCACTAGTGCGACAGCCTATACTCACTAACAGGAGTTCGTCATGACATCAGCCACTTCGTCAGCCACGGGTGCAGATTTGCTTGGCAGGATCCTGGCCAGCGATAAACCGATCACAGTGCAGGCTCCTCGCGGAACTGAGCTGAACACGAAGGGCTGGATCCAGGAAGCGGCACTGCGCATGCTGCTCAACAATTTGGACCCAGAAGTGGCAGAGCGCCCTGAGGATCTCGTCGTCTACGGCGGTTCCGGCAAAGCTGCTCGCAATTGGGATTGCTTCAAAGGCATCGTCAAATCGCTGATTGGACTGGAATCTGACGAGACACTGTTGGTGCAGTCAGGTAAGGCAGTCGGAATTTTTAAAAGTCATTCAGAAGCGCCTCGGGTTTTGATTGCCAATTCGAATCTGGTTGGTGCCTGGGCAACCTGGGAGCACTTTAGAGAGTTGGACCGCAAAGGTTTGATGATGTACGGTCAGATGACCGCCGGCTCGTGGATTTACATCGGTACGCAAGGAATATTGCAAGGCACATTCGAAACTTTCGCAGCTTTAGCGCGCAAGCATTTCGGTGAATCGCTCAAAGGCAAAGTCGTCTTGACGAGCGGACTCGGTGGAATGGGTGGCGCTCAGCCTTTGTCGATTACGATGAATGGTGGCGTTGCGCTGTGCGTTGAAGTGGATCCTGTACGTATACAACGACGTATCGAAACAAGATATTGCGACGTCAAAGCTGATTCGCTCGAGCATGCAATCAAACTTGCTAACGATGCCAAAGAAAAAGGCGAAGCGGTTTCAATTGCAATTCTCGGCAATGCATCTGAAATTCTACCGGCTCTTTTGAAATCGGGATTCAAACCAGATGTGGTGACAGACCAAACCTCCGCGCACGACCCACTGAATGGCTATGTCCCAGCGACCATGAGCCCCGAACAAGCGGCTGAACTACGTGCTGCCAATCCAACCAAATATTTGGAATTGGCAAACAAATCGATTGTCACTCATGTTGAAACGATGCTCGCATTCCAAAACCAAGGCTCGATCGTTTTTGATTACGGCAACAACATTAGACAAGTGGCTCGAGACAACGGCGTCAAAGACGCATTTAACTTTCCGGGATTTGTGCCGGCATATATCCGCCCGCTTTTCTGTGAAGGCAAGGGACCGTTCAGATGGGCCGCCTTGTCCGGAGACCCTGCCGACATTGCTGTCTTGGACGAGGCGATTCTGAAAAATTTCAGCCACGACAAGCACCTGTGCCGCTGGATTGAAATGGCAGCAAAGAAAGTAGCCTTCCAGGGACTGCCAGCCCGTATCTGCTGGTTAGGTTACGGCGACCGAGCCAAAATGGGCTTAATCATCAATCAGCTCGTTGCTGAGAAGAAACTAAAGGCACCAATCGTGATTGGCCGAGATCACTTAGATTCAGGGTCTGTAGCTTCACCCAACAGGGAAACGGAAGCGATGAAAGACGGCTCAGATGCCGTTGCTGACTGGGTCTATTTGAACGCCCTGATCAACGCAGTCGGTGGTGCCAGCTGGGTATCCCTCCACCACGGTGGCGGAGTGGGCATGGGCTACTCCCTACATTCTGGACAAGTTATCGTCGCAGACGGCACCGAATCTGCTACCACTCGCCTGCAGCGGGTGCTGACAACCGACCCGGGCATGGGCGTGATCAGACATGCCGATGCAGGCTATGATGAAGCGATAGACTTTGCCAAAAAGTCTGGAATCAGGATTCCCATGAACGAAGTCTGATGGCGCGATAAAGGGTTGGGGTGGCTATGACCGGGATCAGTAAGGAAGAGAGATCTGAACTCCTCCGCGCGATCAAAGTTGCCGACGAGAATTTCAAAAAGGGCATGTATGCCCTTGCCGAACCCACCTATCGAAAAGGGGTGGAATTTTTGGGCGATGGCACACCTGAGATTACTGGGTGTCTGCAAAATTTGGCGCATATCTGCTCTGAGCGAAAAGACTTCACTGAAGCACTGAAACTAGACATCCATCTGCTCCTGCTTAGCGAAGAGCGATTTGGCGAAGACCACGCCAAAACAATTGCACTAATGGATGAGATTGCCGCTCTTTATGAAAAGCTCGGTCGGGCAGGCGAGTCTCGGGACATGTTTGAACGCGCCCGAAAAGCGAGCGAGCGTTCAATTTGGGCGGATCAGGTCAACGAGCCCGAAACTGACCAGGGCGTACCAGACCCAGAGGAAATTGCTAAAGAGCTGGGACTCGGTTACCAGTATTCCGACACTGCAAAATCCAATCTCGAGATCGGTTTGCCAAAGCCGGGCGATATCGCTTATCAGTTCAGCTCGGCGCCCTCGGAGCCAAAGAAACGAGATCTGGCCGAAGAGACGATGAAGTTGCCTAAGCTTCGTGACGACCAGATTGCACCGCAAAAGGATCCGCAATTAGAAACTCTGATTATGGACAAAGCGGAACTAAAAAAAGTGGCCGCGAAAAGCGCGAAAGATGGCAATGGAATGGATGGTACCGGGGACAGTGCCAAGGCACCATCTAGCTCACCGACAGCCGATCCACCGCCACCGACATCAGACATTCTAAAAAAGTTGAAGTCGAAGCTGAATCAGTCGCAAACCGCACAGGTTGTGGATCCTAAAGCGCCGATACTGGAGACTGCGGAAGTTATTGGCGTTGACGCCATCAAGCCGGGTGAATGGAAGCCTGATCCTGCAATGACAAAGGTGGTTCTCGGAGATTCGCTTAAACAGGAAGCCAAAGAGAAAGTCAGTTCTGATCTGACGCTCATTGAAAAGTCACCGCTGCAAGAACGTCAGAGCATTGAGCGCGCTGACGCAGCACGCGCCAAAGAAGTGTCGCCGCAGAAAAAGAAAGATGTGGTTGAACTAAAACTGTTTCAGTCAGACAAGCAACGAAAGTGGATTCTGGGAATTTTCATGGGCGGCTTCCTGATGCTTCTGGTAGCAAGCCTCTTCACTAGCCATGCTAATACTCAAGATGATTTTCGAAACATGGCACATCGCTATCGCACCGTGGATGGTGAGAAGCTATTCTTCCTCACCTCACCGAGTGAATGCGAATTCGTAGCTGGAGCTGATACTGCCAAGATGCCTTACTATCAGCATCATGGTGATCTTCTGGACACTTGCAGAATCATTTTTGGACCGTTACTAAATCATCCGCATTGGGTGACCAAAAGCAAAAACGGATTGATTGATGAGCAGGGCTCAACGTTGTATGCAGAAGCAAGTCCAGAATTAAGTGTTGCTGACTTCGCCGAGGAAGTCGGTAAAGCGGCAGAATTATCGTATTTGAAAACCAAGCACTACCCGCGAAAGCTGGAAGAGATAGACAGCAATAAGCGCGCTTACCATAATCCATTCAGTGGACAGCTAGACAAACTAAATATTCAAACAATAACACTGGGGAAGAAAACTCAAGCTGATGACGGTGGGCAACGGAAAAAGTTGTACGACATCACCCTTAGTGGACTTCGCTGGCCAAATGAAGTTAAGCGTCATCCAGGCGGAATCAACTGTTACTCGATGGTGATCCATACGAAGAAGGGCGACATCAACTCATTCTACATTCGCCCTTTCGATCGCGAGAGCAAACCGTTTATCAGCAGTCAGCCTGATACGGCATATGCGATTATCTTGGACAACGGCGTACTGAAGTCTCCTCCAAGACCACATTTAGCCTTTTCCGGCAGTCCGTCGATTCGCCCACATCGAGCCTGGCTCATGCCAGTGATCAATTCCGCCATACTCTTCTTGCTCAGACATGGTGCAACAATTATATTTGCTCTCGTCGCTTTTGCCTCGTGGATTCTGTCTCAAGCAATTCGCAAAAACAACCTCGCCAGCACAGCCCTGAAAGGTGTAATGGCACTCTGCTTAGTTCTCATGGTTGTCTATCTTCTAGGCGGTGTCCTGCCTTAAACTGAGTTCCTACCCTCAGTTACGCTCAGTTCTTCCGCACAAACAACTCCGAGGCCTGGTCCGTTTTGACTGGTGGGCCCCAGCTTTGATCGATTGATAAAGAATGACTGAGAGCACTTCCGCGAGGCATCAAAACCCATTGCACGGTGGCACCTGCCTTGGCTGTGTCTTTGAAAAAGCCACCATCCAACTGTTCTTTCCAACCTGGTTGATTGAGAGCTATGAGCGTGTATTTGTAATAAAATGGCGCACCGAAAAACTCAGCTCGGTCATCGAGTGACACACGTCTCTTCAGCTTGTAGCCTAAGTAGCCCCCCCAGTTGTCGTAGTTGAATCCACGCTCAGGATCGAGTCTTTTGCCGTCCAACTCCTGGCGTAGATAATCGACTGTCGCAGTAGGCTTATCCTCAGTACTCCATCCAGTTTTAAACATTTGCGTGCCTAGCAACTGACCATGATTTAGCGCAGCAAGACTGAGAAACAAAAAAAACGCCAGCGATACCATATGTTTGCCGCACAACAGTTCATTTTCGTAAAACCCTTGATCTAATCGCAGCCATTTCTGATTGATAGACTGGAACCATTCCCTCTGCGCCTCTCCGGCAGGAAGTAGCATCTCGCTCAAAGCCGTTCTCGATGACAGCTGCGAAATTGCAGGCAAAATAACAAGTACGAATAGCGGCATATTACGCACCGCCGACAATGTCAAATGAAGGAACGCGATACAGATCAACAGTCGAGGCAAAGAGAGCCGTGTTTTTGACAATCCAAGACCAACCAATAATAGTCCTATTAAAATCTCCAGGCAGATTGGCTGCAGTCCACCGTGAAAAACCGGGGATAGAAACTCTTCAGTCGCGTCTGCCAGACCAGGAGTTCCTTTGAAGTAATCTACGAGATACTGATGCAACTTAAGACCGTACGGATTGATCAATGTTGCGACTGCACAGGCGGCTAGTAAGCCGAAGTAGACTTTCACCTTCTCGGTGTAGCTTGCAAAAGCGCTGGTTCCAAATGCGAATGCCGCGCAAAACAAAGCGCTAGCCAAATAAATTCCCGTCAACGCAAAAGCGAACATGAATGCAGGATGCACATTCACCCAAACCACGGCGATCAACGAAAGCCTCAGTAAGAGCTTCCTTCCGCTGAGTTTTCCGCTCCAAAAATCTTCAAGATAGATAGAAAAAAAGTAAACCCCGAAAAATGTGAAGATGTGTGGACGGGCAAGCCAATGAATTGCAGAAATCATTGTACCGACGAGAACGAGAAAGAAAGCGAGCGGAAAACTGGCCCCCTCTTTTCTGCACCGTTCGTAAAGCATCATCATCAGCGCAGCGATTGAGCAAATCACGCATACCCCAAGCAAGCTAAGATCGCCGTTAGCGAAATTTACCAGACTTGCCATTATCGAGTCTGAGAGCCATTCATATGCAACCCAAGCCTTTTCAGGAAAGGTATAGGAGAGAAAATCTTTTGTCGGCACCCCGTTCTTTAAAATGAATTCGCCGGTCGCTATGTGCCAGCCTGTCGATCCATCGCCGAAGACAAAATTAGGCCGCACCCAAAGAAGAAACCAGACAACGACCATGAAAAGAATATCGCCGGGATTAGGCAGAAACCAGGAAGCAATTCGATCTGCACGACTCAACTCACGCGTCATGCTAGCTCCGACTTTGCATTAGTTCGGAGGCTTTCAAAATGGCTGCGACAACACGCTCCTGATCGGCTTTTGGCATGTCGGGATAAATCGGTAAGCTGACGACAGACTTCGATAGTTCTTCCGAAACTGGAAATGAACCTTCGCTCAAATTCAGAAATTGATAAGCAGGTTGCAAGTGAATTGGAATCGGATAATGAATACCAGAAGAAATTCGCATCTCTTTAAGCTGCTGCAAGACAAGGTCGCGATTGGCGGTTCGGATTACATATAAGTGATAGACAGGCTCGCAATCAGCTATCAAAAGCACAGGGCTGATGCCGTAAAGAGCGTCCAGTTTTTTATTGTAGAAGTGGGCGATCTCTCTTCGTTTTTCATTCCAAGAGTCGAGATAGGCAAGTTTTGCACTGAGAACTGCCGCTTGCACGGAGTCCAGTCTGAAATTGTGCCCGATGATATCATGGTGATATTTTTGCTCAGAACCATGATTGCGCAGCAACGTGATTTTCTCAGCCAACTGCGCATCATTTGTAGCGACTGCGCCACCATCACCGACGGCACCTAAATTTTTTCCTGGATAGAAACTGAAGGCAGCTGCGTGCCCAAACGAGCCAAC
>JBBQFO010000063.1:0-23923 GCA_038322035.1 Candidatus Obscuribacterales bacterium | reverse complement strand
CTCGAGCCAATCACGGGCGCCGTCATTTCCGAAGCTGCTTACATCCCAGGAACCCAAAATTACATCCTCTCTGGTCCAGCTGTGCCTGCATTTTGATAAGTATAAAGCACAGATGTCTCAAGTGCGCTCGCTTCGGTTTTTCAGATATTGCTCGGTTTCAGCCAAGCTCGCGGGCGTGCCGATTTCGTAGAATCGCTTGTTAACTTCAAACCCTGCCATGTCGCCGCGTTCTATACACCGTTCGAACACATCCGAGAGATCGAACGCCTCTTTATCTTCATATTCATCGAAGCAGGATTTGCACATGATCGACAACCCATAATCGATGTGCCGCATTTTGGCAGTTGGGTTGTGTTTATCGTATATTTTGATCTCATCGTTTTCGAAGAGTACGTTGCTTTTGTCCCAACTGTTTTCGTTTTGCAGGACAGTCATCAATCCTTTTTTACCGCTCTTGAGGAAGGATTCGTAAATCGGCGTATATTCAATGTCCAGGTACGTATCGCCATAGAGAATGCCAAAGCAGTTTGGAACAGCCTGGAGAGCGGCTTTTATTGCACCTCCGGTGCCTAAACGTTTTGGTCCGTCATAGATGTATTTGATGGAAATTCCATATGAATGTCCGTCGCCGACAAAATCTTCGATCTGTTTACCAAGGTGTGCAACGCTGAGGACAATTTCGCTTACGTGTTGTTCAGCCAGGAGCCTGAGCTGGTAGTCGATGAATGGTTTGCCATCGATTGGCATCATCGCTTTTGGGGTCTGTTCCGACACTGCACCAAGCCTGGTGGCTATGCCGCCAGCCAGGATAATTGTTGCAGGAAAGTTAGACGACAATTTTCGTGCCCTCGAATTCAAATCTAAATCGCACTTCAGTCAGACCGGCACAGCGCATAGCGTGTCTCAGCTTGACTTTCTCTTCCGTGTAGAACATCAAGAAACCACCGCCACCTGCACCAATTAACTTTCCTCCGACAGCGCCATTTTTCAAAGCTAATGCGTACCAGTCGTCAATATCTTTGTTACTCATCGAACCAGAACGGCGCTTTTTGTACTGCCAATGTTCGTTCATCAGCAGTCCAAACTGATGTGGGTTGCTGCTTTCAAGTGCATCTTTGATCTGTAGACCCAAGCCCTTGACGAAGTGCAGATTCTCAACCATTTCAGAGTCAGAGCTTTTTGTCTTTTCAACCTGCTCTTTCAAAATTGAGCCGGCAGATCTTGAATAGCCAGTGAAAAATAGCAGTAAGTTGTCCTCCAGATTGAAGAGGTCTTCATTACTGAGATTAAGAGGCCAGGCTTTTACATCTCCGTTTTTCTCAAATTCAAAACAGTTAATGCCACCGTAAGAGGCGATGTACTGATCCTGTTTTCCTGTTGGTTCGTTGAGCAGGTTGATTTCAATATGACATGCTTGCTCTGCCAATTCTTGTGGGTGAATCAAATTTTTCTTGTAGTGGTGCAGAACCTTGAGAAGCGCTGTAGTGAAGCTTCCTGACGAGCCTAAGCCGGTGCCAGCGGGAATGTCCGCCATGCTAGTTAGCTCCAAACTTAGTTCGCTTATGCCGAGAAGTTTTATTGCTTCACGAATAATCGGATGCTGAATTTTGGCGACATCGCTGACGCGTTCCATCTGCGAATACTTGATGATCATCTGATCGACGAAAGTTTGATGCAGCGTCAGGTACACGTATTTGTCGATAGCGCCTGCGATCAGGAAGCCTCCGTGTTCTTCGTAGTACGACGGTAAGTCTGTGCCACCACCACCAATTGAAATGCGCAGTGGGCTGCGTGCAATGATCATCTGGTTCCACCGGCTACCGCTTCGACTGTGCGCTCATAGATGGCGTTGACGATGCGCAGTGCTTCCCGTGCGTCTTTTGCGTTTGGATCTGGCTCACGGTCCTGCTCGATATCTTTGACAAATTCTTTGAATTCCAAGCTCCACGAAAGATCCTCTCCTGGATATTGCCAGATTGTGGTTTCAGGTGGACCGAGCTGTGGATGCATTTTGTAGAAGGCGAGCTGCTCTGTGCCGTAGCTTCCGCCAAGTCCATCGATTTGAAGTTTGCCGTGCTGCCCGTAAATTTCTAGCGAGAACGTGTTTTTCCATTCTGTCCAACTGACGTGCAGCCATGCAACTTGATCTTTTTTCGTGCGCAGCATCATGAAGCCATTATCTTCGACCGGCATTTGCCAGAAGAATGTTTTCACGTAGCCGTCTATGTGCACGAAATCGCCTAAAATCCAGCGCGATAGGTCGATCAAGTGCATACCCTGGTCAAGCAGTTCGCCACCACCGCTGATGGCAGGGTCAGCGCGCCATTCTTTCTCATAACCCAGGCGTCCACCATGACCGTATCGGCCGCGAATGAACATCAACTGCCCAATTTCACCGGAGTCGATGATTTTCTTTGCTTTACGCAATGCCGGATGGAAGCGATGATTGAAGCCTGTTCTGACTTTCAGTTTTTTGCGCTCGGCCAATTCAATTACAGCGTCCAATTCTTCGTAGTGGCGTGCAGCTGGTTTATCAACGAGCACGTGCTTTCCGGCTTGCAGTGCGGCTAACGTCACGTGGGCAAGATTGTCGGGAGTGGTTGCGACAATGACTATCTCAACACTTTCGTGCGCCACTGCCGCTTCCCATGACTGCATTGGAATCGCATCTGAATAGAGTCGGGCTAATGCTTCAGCCTTGTCCATGACGACGTCGGCGGCAATCACAAGATTGTGCCCGTTCAGATTCTTCGCCCGTTTGTGACCGATCAGCCCGCAACCAACAATTGCTACATTCATACTAACCCCAATCCTCGCCTCGATCGGCAGGAACTATCCGTCTTAAGGTGTAAATTTCTGATGACTTGAGCTTGTTCATATGTCGAGCCAGATCTTTCCATGGATCCCAAACCGCGCTGATCAACTTTCCTGTAATCCCATCGCTCTGATCGGAAGCCAGATAGACACAGAGTTCAGCTGCTTTGATCATCGAGGCGCCGCCGTCTTCTTTTTGTTTGAGTGAGCGTTCGTAGAAATCTTTGCCGACACGATTTGGACCGGCTTCCAAAATTTCGTCCAGCAGTCTGGTGTTAAGTGCACCGGGGGCGACCGCATTCACATCGATGCCGCATCCCAATGTCTCGTGCGCCATCGTTTCGGTCAGCCGTACTAGTGCTGCTTTGGCGGCGGCATATGCGCTCAGTCGTGGAAGCGGTGCGGTAGCTCCGCCGCCGGACATATTGATGATCTTTCCAGCTTTGTTTGTTTTGAAATGCGGAAGCAGGGCTCGACACATGAGGATTGGTCCATACAGGTTGATTTCGATGGAGCGCGTCCACTCATCCCAATCAACGTCTTCGATGCAGCCTTTGGGTCCGTAAACTCCGGCATTATTGACGAGAATATCGATGCGCGTATTTTTTTCTAACGCATAATCGATCAATCGCTCGACATCTTGCACGCGTGAAACGTCTGTAGCAAGCCAGTTTAATCGCTGCACTTCAGGATCAATGCTGCTACGCAATTGATCATAGGTTGCTTTGAGCATCTCTTGATTACGAGCGCAGATTACTAAATGCGCTCCTGCTTCGAGATATGCTTTCGCGCAAACTTTTCCCAATCCTTGATTGGCGCCAGTTATGATTGCCGTCTTTCCTTCAAGTGGTTTCATGGTTTGCCCACAGTCAAGTAGTCGATCTTTTTGTCGCTGGCTAGATTCTTTTTCAGAAATGCGTTTGCATCGAGAACTAATGGCTGCTGCATCCAGTTGGTTAGCTGCTCTGCGGTGATCTCATTAAATTCAGGACACTCGGTCGCAACTACGACTGCGCTTGCTCCATTGACTGCTTCACGGATTGATTTTTTCAAATGAATCGCACTGTGCTTCTCTTCAGGTAAGGCTGAAATGGCTGGATCATGCGCTTGCACGGTTGAGCCTTGTTCTACCAACCATTCACAAAGTTCGACGGCACTTGAGCGCCTCAATGTGTCTGTGCCAGGTTTGTATGTCAGTCCCAGTACGGCAATTACCTTGCCATCCAGGTTTAGAAGCTTTTGTTGCAGGCGGCGTGCCGGCCAGTTCTTGTGCTCGTCATTGCTCAAGCGCACCGCAGATAGTATCGGTGTCTTTAATCCGTTCTTGATCGAAAGCTGTGAGAGAAACTCGATGTCTCTGGCCAGGGTGCCACCGGCAAAGGCGGCGCCCGGTCCTAGATACGCTTTGGGACCTATGCGCGCTTCTGTTTTGAGTCCCTGCTCGACTTGCTTCGCATCGGCACCAACCTGCTCACAAATGGAAGCTATTTCGTTGATGAAGGTGATCGATAGGGCGAAAAATGCATTCAATGCATGCTTGGTCATTTCCGCTGATTCAATGCTCATCCAGACTATGTTGTCGGTGAATGATTTGAGCAAATCGAGAATCTTCAAGCGGGACTTCTCGTGCGAGATGCCAACTACAACTCGGTCCGGTTCCATAAATACTTGGATAGCCTTTCCCAGGCGCAGATTTTCCGGACTATATCCGAAAAGCAAATTCTTTTCAGGATAAGTGTGTTGCGCATATTCCATGATCGATTTTGTGAAACCGACCGGAACCTGAGACGAAATCAAGACAAGGGTTTCGGGAAGCAGATGCTGAAGAATTGTGCGGATTTTTTGCTGAACGAATTCGACATCTGCCACATCTTGATCATCGACGGGAGTGTCGTAAGTGATCCAGACAAGGTCGGCTTCCGAAGCTGACGCCAGGTCTGAGCTGAAGCGCAATCCCCCAGCTTGTACGGCTGCCCTGCATGTTTCTTCCAAGCCGGGTTCTGATATTGGCGGTTTGCCCAGAACGAGATCGGCGATCACACCCCGGTCTTCATCGATGCCGATGACTTCGTGCCCAGCCTTACCCAGACAGGATGCTACGACCGTACCTAAATGCCACAATCCCACGACGGCTACTTTCATTTTTGACTAAGTAGCTCCCCGATTTGGTCAGTAGTAAAGCGTCTGCAAGCGCGCTGCCTTGCTAAGGAATGTCTCGAATTCGCTAGAGAAGTTATCATACTTTGGCTGAGTTGGGTGCATCCTTACCATAGTCTTTACGCCGGAGACACCGAACCTGACGGGTTTTCGGTTGTATTAAGCGCACCCGAAACTCGAAACCTGGCGGCGCGCCGATTCCGACCAGTCATTAAGTTGCTTTTACGGACGCACTTGAGTTCACACATTGTCGTAGGATCTTGGCATCGCATCTCCCACAGGTTTAGCGTTGCCCGAGTCTCAATTGATCGATCAAGGGGTGAAAGCCGACTCAAAAAATTTGTCGGAAAATTTGTCATGGAATCGACTCGGAAAAGTTGTGCTGCCAGTGGTTGTGATCGCCTTTGCCGCGCTCGTTCCGATCTGGTTTTCGCATGAGCATAGAATTCCCACGATCGATGAGTCCGGACACATTCTCAACGCCTTCACTTACGCTGATCTGTTCAAGCATCCTCGCTTACTGCGGTCTGAGTGGTGGCATCAATTTTTGTCGGTGAATAGTTTTTATCCACCTTTCGCGCACATGATCAACGGTCTGTTCAAGGCAATCTTTGGCAGCAGTAGAGCGGTTGATATCGCTGTGCTGACATTGTTCAACGCAGCCTTGTCTCTCAGTCTCTACGGCATCACGAAGCGGTTGACTGGCTCGGGTTTAGCCGCAGTTCTAAGTGCTGTCATTATCAACCTGTATCCGGAATTAGCACTGCTGAATCGAGCATTTTGGTTGGACTTTCCACTCACATCTATGGTTGCAGTTGGATTATTTTCGTTATTCAATTTTCGAACAGATCCAACCTGGCGACGGGCAATTCTTGCGGGAATCGCATTGGGGGCTGCCTGCATGACAAAGCAGATAGCGGTCGTCTATTTGGCTTTACCTGTAGCGGCGGTTTTTATTGAAAGAATTGCCGGTAAGTCAAAGTCCATTTCTGATGCAGTCAAGCTTTCAGTGGCCGGGCTGATCGCCGCATCTATTAGTGCGCCATGGTTTATTTTGAACGCCGAAAAGGCAAAATTAATGGCAGATGAATGTGCCGTGAATATAACTCATACACAGTCTTTCGCGGACAACCTTCTGCATTATGCTGAAGTGTTGCCGGCCACGATGTCACCGTATTTGCTAGCCCTCTGCGTGGCTGCGTTGTTTTTTGCGCGTAAAATTGTGAGGCGCCAATTGTACCCATTGCTGTTATCTGCCGGCGGTGGAGTACTGGCCGTCTGCACCCTCGCGTGGATTTTGCCCAAGCCTCAGTACATCGCACCAGCACTGATCACGGCTGCCGTGATCACCGGATGTTGCCTGGCTCAAATGATTGAGAACAAGAACCGCTATGTGCGGAGATTGAGTTGGGTAGTATTGGCAGCTGCCGTCTTGCAAATTCTATCGCTGGAATTCTCACCATATCCAGTATCGCGTCCGACCTGGTTTTGTAATTTCGGGCGGTCGATGGGGAACTCGATTTCTGAACCGCGCCTCGGAATCAACCTCGTAAATCCTCGGCCGGAAGTGGATTGGGGACAGTACTGGGCAATGCGTGAAATAGACAAGAAAGACAGCGGGCGCAAAGTCTATTTGAACATTCTTTCTAATTCACCTGATTTAAATGTGCACACTTTTGAGTTGATTGCACATGACCTGCAAAGCCAAGTGGTGCCAACAACCTCCAGGAAATACACCATTGGCGGTGACAAGGTCACCTTTTCTCCAACTGAAGCGCTGTACTATCAGTGGTATCTGATTCAAAGCGAAAATCACTACCAGGGCTTCGCTGATGCGGCATCCCAGAAGGCATTCGAGCGCCTCAAGCAATTCGTCAAAACAGACGCGCATTTCCAGGAAGTCGCCAGTCATCCTTTGCCGGATGGAACGACCCTGACACTGTACCGTCAAAAGTAATGGACGATAGTCGCTTTGAGATCGGGCACATGTTTTCTGGAAAGTATCGTCTCCTCTCCAAGCTTGGCAGTGGCGGAATGGGTACTGTCTATAAAGTGCACCAGATCTTTCTAAACAAAGATTTTGCGCTCAAGACCATGGATAGCCGTGTTGCATCCGACGTTTCACTGCAACGATTTCAATTGGAAGCAAAAGCCGCAGCTCTCCTGAATCATCCAAATCTCGTGCACGTGCATGATTTTGGATTGCTGGATGACGAGCAGCCTTACTTAGTAATGGATCTTGTGAATGGAATAACTTTCGCCGAACACCTCAAAGAAAGTGGTCCGATTTCTGTGAAAAACGTAGCAGCATACTTTGCTCCTGCGTGTTTCGGTTTGCTCGCCGCTCACGAACAGGGGCTTGTTCATCGAGACATCAAGCCAGGCAATATTATGGTTGTAACTGGATTGCCGCTGGGTTCCGAGCCAAGTATCAAAGTTGTTGATTTTGGAATTGCAAAGCAAACAAGTCGAGATAGCGGCGAGATTCAGGCGCTCACTGCAACCGGTGAAATTTTCGGAAGTCCACTGTACATGAGCCCAGAGCAGTGTATTGGTGGTGCCATTGACCATCGATCAGACATCTATTCATTAGGATGCGTTCTGTTTGAAATGCTTACCGGAACTCCGCCTTATTTCGGGCAGAGTGCTCTGTCGACAATGATGTTGCATGAATCCGGCAAACCACCGTCACTAAAAGAAGCCTCTCTAGGCACAGACTTTCCGGAAGCACTAGAGCGAGTGGTGGCAAAGATGTTGCGGAAGGCTCCTGCCGAGCGATACCAAAATCTCGGTTTGGTCGCTCACGATTTGGCGGCGATCAGCAGAGGAATTGATGTATCCACTAGCGATCGTCGCTCTACTAATGCAACTAAGCCTGAAAAGCACAGCAACAGAGAGATAACAATTTCTGCTAACAAATTATATGGTCTCCTGGCTGTGACTGCGTTGATTCCGGCAGTTTTGGCCTGGATTTGTGGCTCTGCGTTCAAGCAAAGTCAGACTTCAACTACCATAGTTTCTGCTGCACAAAATCTTTCTGTTACACCAAGTGCAGCTAATGAACAGAATGTCAGTAGATCTGAACTGGAGCGACAGCAGATCGAGAAGAGCGGTCCCATTAAGGCATCCATCGTTGTCGGCTCCGATGGCGCAAAACTGCGAATGTACGTTTTTCCAAATTGCGGTATCGGAACGCTTTTTACTTACGATTCCCGGAATCCTCTCCTAAGAGAAAGTGAGACTAGTGTAATTTGCCAGGCGCAAGGCACCACTTATGTGCCTGTCTCTAAGGGTGATCTTTCGTTCCGTCTAACAAGCACTAGTGCTAGTGCGGCTGTAAAAACCCCTTCCATTTTTAGCAAGATAAGCGGCCAAGAGTTTCGCAAATTGTACATTTCCAGTGCTGCCGACGCTGCCGACGAGCCCGTCGGTGATTTAGCCGTTAAGGCGAGAAGCTCTCGAGCTAAAAATTTTGCCAACGTACTTGCGAATCTTTCCGGTTGGAAGGGCTTGGAGACGCTTGATCTCAAGCAATGCATTCTTCGAACTCAGGCATTCGCCGAATTGAATCGATTAGAGAACATACAAAATCTTGGGTTGGATAGCTGCGACTTTGATGCGCAAGAGTTTGTCAAGCAGCCATTTTTGGTTCGTCTGAAATCGCTAAGCATTACTGCGCTAGAGGCTGCTGATGGCGACCAAGTCATTCGTCAATTAGCCCGTTCCTCGGCAATAAACTCCTTGGGGTTGATTGTGCTGCCGAATGGCTCTATGTCCGCAGCGGCGCTCGAACAATTGCGATTCTGTCCGAATCTGCACAAACTGGTGATCAGATTCAAAAATAACAAAGTGGCTGATGATGTCGTAAAAGCAATTTGTCAATTCAAAAACGTGAGCCACTTGTATTTGTCGGAATGTACTTTGAGCATTGACCAGATTAAGATGTTTTCCCAGTTTAGGGGATCACGCTTGGTTGGACTGTCCATAGCGAGTTATCCGTCTATGGAAGTAAGAGCGCAAATCAAGAAAATCGATCCAGGAGTTGTGTTCTATTGATTCTGTTTCTTTCAGTTTTAGCTAGGTAGATGGATCTGTTTGCGACTGCAAAATAATTTTGAAAAAAAGTCGGCAAATATTTCAAAGTCACAGCTGAGTAAGAAAAATCCGTTGTTTCAAAATGACGGATGTCGGTTTGGTTCTAAAACGGCCACAATTTGTTTTTGCTCTTGTCCAGCCCGCTTAGAGACTCAGATGGTTTGCTCTTGACTGGACTGCCAGCAATAGCCAGCTTTAATTCTGCTGCCGATGAAAAACGTTCCTCAGGTTTCTTCTCCATGCATCATTCCACCTACGTGCACCGCCGACAGTGCAGGTAAAGTGTATGGCGAGCAGCTCCTCCCCGAATGTTTTTAGCATGCAGGATTTTGGTGCGGTCCATCATCACACCGACAAATCGTCACCGCACATGATGGCGTCGTCATGATGAATTGAATTCTAGATTTTTAGTATTGGACCGTTCGGAGGTGATACTCAAATCGAGCGAATTTTTCGTCGTGTATCGCAGTTGTCACAAGGTTGTCACGAGCAATCGGTATAACTAATCTTGGACACGCCTGCTCTCTCTCTCTCTCAAGCGAATTTCCCGGACAACCTTAGTTGTCTGTATTACTACGCCTTCCCGATTTTACTAGGAGCTGCATATGAGCTTTAACGACCATTCGGCACAATATGTGTCGCCCGATGAACGCGTCCGTGACGCTGCGAAAATTACTAGACTTATGGAAAATTCCCCGATTGGAATTTATGATTCGGACCATCGCGAATTCTTCAAGCACTTCGATAAGCAGCTCAAGGACGTGAAAGGACTATTACCACAGATTGATTTGACCGGATTCGATCAGGAAGCAAAAGACCATTCAACCGGTGCAGAAAAACTCTGGCATGGAGTGCAAGAGTTCTTCGGTAAACATCATCAAACTCTCAACGAACAGATTCAAGAAAAAGTCGTAGAACACATGAAGGACAGCAAAGATCCTCGCGAACAAGCTAAATACAAGGCTTACGAACAAGAAGAAAAAGCTATACAAAAATACCAGGAAGAAGTTAAGCGTTGGGGACTGCAATTGACCATGAATCCTGATAAGTTCCCTGACGCACCTAATTGCCCAATGCATGAGATTGTTCAGAAGCGCGCTTTGGCGGAAGAAAAGAAAATTGTTGCCGAAGTTAGATCGCATATGACTCCGGAAGAAATCCGCAAAGTAGACGCAGATGCGAAGAAATACGCTGAAGGTGTAGAAGAAGCGCACACTATCCACAATCCATACGGTACGGGCGAAGGATTCAAGCAGCCTCCTCCGCCGAGTGAAGAGCTTGCCAAATACTGGCGTCATCTCCAGGAAGCGACAGACGTGCGCACGAACCACTAAGCACACTGGTAAACGAAGCCTGAACTAAGGGATTGTCAGTTTCCACACTGGCTCAGGACGCCGATTAGAAAATCGGCGTCCTGAGCCGTTTGTCACCGCATTCGGTGCCGATGCAGTTCTATGCAGAATTCCGTTGAATTTCGCTTTATGACATTTGGTTGCTCTTAAACAAAAACTTTAAAATATTTTCGGAAACCCTGTCCAAAAACCAGACCCGCCGTATACAAACCCTACGGAAACCCCTTTACTCTTGCTTACTACTAAATTCTTACTACCGAAGTTGCAACGCAACTTGGGGAGGTTTTTATGTCCGCACTTTTACTAGTGACGCTATTTACTATTGCCTGCGTTTTATTACCACAGTCCGCAACCGCTCAAAAGCAGACTCGCACCTCGCGACAAGCGAAAAATCAAATTGCTTTCAAAGCTCCCAGTGCGAGCCAGAACAACCAGCAATACAGCGCATACCCAGTGACAACTGAAGGAGCAAATATGCCAGGCTTGAGCAACGCCTGGAACACCCCCGGATTCTCCAGCGAATCCTTTGACCTCTCGAACGGAGTTACGGCAAGAGGCAATTACTCCAGAGACACTTGGACACCAGAACAGAGCGGAAACGCCACTGCCTATAACAACTCTAATTCTTCCGCCAATCAAGCGGCTCAGAGTGGAGATGGGCGAGGGGTCGACCGTGTTTATGACACCTACGCCATGTCTGCAGCCGACGTTTTAGCCGCTCGCCGTGCCGTTTTAAGCGGAAGTTTCTTTAGCTATCATGGAACGCAGAGCAGTGACGCAAGTCGGAATCGTTGATCTGGTTAGACAATCTAGGATAATCCATCAATTTCGGGTATGTTTTCTATGAAAGCATGTGAGATTGGTGGATGCCTGCTGGAGATACTGAACGAGAGCTCATCGATGTCGCAACATCGTTAGAATACGCTGCTCAAGCCTTTAAACAGAAAAACTACAGCGCTGCCGAGCCCATTTATCGGCGTGCTCTTGAGGTCCTGGAGCGTAACTTCGGAGCCGGTGACCCGGACACTATCGCGTGCTTACAAAGTCTTGGCGACATTTATTATCAGATGGGTCGCTTCACCGAAGCGATGCCACATTACAAGCGACTGCTTGTCATCGGTGAGAAAGTTCTTGGTCGCAAGCATCCTATGGTCATCGATATGGTGCTGCGTCTTGCCTCGACTTATCAGCAGCTGGGCTTGGTCGATGACGCTGAAACTCTATTTCGCCGCGCCAACACAATGTCGACGTCCTCTATGGCTACTCTGAATCGCCCGTTGCCGGATGTTAAGCCTTCATCCTCTTCACCGTCGTCATCCACAAATTCCATCGTCTCGCCTGCTTCATTGCCACGGCAGACCAACTCTCGCATTCCTGCCGACAGCGCTGGAAAAAAATCTGCAAGCAGAGTTTCGAGCAGATTTAACGACGATAACGCACCACCTCAACCTCCGCGTCCTCGTCAGGATAAAAAGAAAGACGGAAGTCAGAACGACGCGATGCAAAGTCTGTTGATTTTGCTGAAGCGTTCCAGCGGAATATTCATTTCACTGGTCGTTGTTGCCGTTCTGATTTTTTGCGGTTACATGATGCTGAACGTCTTGAACACGAGCTCTGCGAAACCAACTCAGCTAAATCATCTCAAAGGAACGTCCTACAAAACTTCAGACGGTCAAATCGATCTAGTGATTTCACCGAACGGTGAACCGACTTACAAGATTGGTAATCAACCATTTGCGGCGACGATAACGGCTATGGGACCGGATTTGATGGATTTTAAAGATTCCATCCTGAGCTCTTTGCTAAATAAAGAAGTTTGGTTCGAAGAGACACCGATGGGATTGCAGCGCGAAGACGGAGTAATTCTATATTCTAAAAATGGACCTGAAATCAAGATAGTGCGCCAGCTGGAAATGATCGGCAAGATCGCGACGGCGTGGTTCCAACAGCGGCGAGAATATCCGCACCATCAAGGAGAAGTTCAACTCGGTGAGCTGGCGCAAAATCCGATTAGTTTGCGACCTGAGATTCCATCAGTTGATCGACTAGAGAGCTCCGCCGAAAACGTGCAAGATTTTGTCGACGTTCCAGATGTGAGTATGCCTCTCGAGAAAATACTCGAGTCTGCTGAAAATGGTAAGTGGCTGAAGGAAGCTGCTCCTTATGCCGGTGGAATCCATTGCTTGAACGCGAACCAGAAATTGTCGAGTGGAGAGATTCGAAAATTCTTTGCACATGGTTTCGATCGCAATAGTAAATTTATTGCTGGTTCGGTGCGAGGAACCATCTATTTGATCGCGTCCAGTAATGGTAAGCAGTATTTCCCAGAGCCCCTGAAGGCATCTAAAGGAGGGCGTCCTCCTAAGCTGTGTATTGTGAAATTGCCAGTCAACACTCCGATTTGGCTGCTCCACTATTTTACGCCCATTTTTTGCATCAGTCTGGCGCTCCTGTTTTTAATCGGTGCAAAAGCCACTAGTGCAGTCGGCAAAAGAGATGGGGGATCAGTATCGATGGGCACGAGAATTGGTCTGATCTTCATTTTCGTTGGGGCGATGTGGATAGTCAGCTATTTCGTTCCCTGATTCGTTCCCTGAGTTGAATAACTTTGCAAAAGTTGAAAACTGCTTGCCATTCTTGACCCTTGTGCTAACATTGCAACTCACTGGTAGAAACCGGAAAGCACGGCTCGGAACAATGATTCATCCCGATACAATCCAAATTAGCTTCAAAGGTTGGTGGCGCTGGTCGCAACAGCCAAGTAAGCTTATGCCGGGTTGGTAGTCCTTTTCGAACACCAAACCGAATTCATTGACCGCAAGCTTACCCGTGATGGTGCTTGCGGTCATTTGTTTTTGTCTCGGAGAGCAGGAAATGCAACAACCTACCATGAATAAATCGAACCAATCAGACGCTGGTCAAAGCCCGAAGACGGCTGTCATCACTGTCGCCTCGGATTTCGGGACGCCTGTCTCGGTCTTTCACAATCTCAGCCAACTTTCAAAAGACGGATTTCTTTTCGAAAGTACCGAAGGCGACGGACGCCTGGCGCGATTTTCGCTGGTTGGAATCGATCCGATTCGGACCATATCACTCAAAGATGGTTCGGCTGAAATCGCTGACCTGGACGGCCAAACTCGTACCGTCGAAGCCGCCGATCCAATTGAGTTATTGCGCTTGCAAGTTGAGGAGTTTGTCAAAGCCACCTTCGGCAGCGACGAGAATCTGAAAAAGTTTTTGAAGGACTCCATTATTCAAAAGCTCGAGTTGCCCTTTATCGGTGGACTTGTTGGATACATGGGATATGGTGCAGTGAGCGCCCTGGAGAAGATTCCGAAACAAGCTTCGGCTCCGTTTGAAGTAGCGGATGGTCGCTATGGACTTTACGATTCAGTCGTAATTTTCGATCAGCAATATCGCAAAGTCTCATTCGTTTCACATCGTGGAGAAGCGCATGCTCGGCAACTTCTAGAGCGGGCCCTATCAGCTGTTAAGTTGCCTCCGCAAGAGATTCCGTCGCAGGCTCTCAACGAAGAAGAGATTTTTGAAAACGTATCTGGACCATTCAGCGAAAAACAGTTCACCGATGCCGTGGTGGCGACGAAAGAATTTATAGCTGAAGGACAGGCATTTCAAATTGTGCTTTCGCAGCGTTTCTCCGCCCCTTGCTCGATTCCTGCAATCAATATTTATCGCGCCCTGCAAGCGACAAACCCTTCCCCATATGCCTACTTCTTGAAGTGTCCAGATTTTGTGTATCTCGGCTCATCCCCTGAAACATTTGTGCGCTCCCAGAACGGTCATGTGTTGCTGCGCGCCATCGCCGGTACGCGCCCACGCGGAGCGGATGATCAGGCTGACGAGAAATTAGCTGTGGAATTGAAAGCGGATGAAAAGGAAATGGCCGAGCATCGCATGCTTGTCGATTTGGGTCGCAATGATCTGGGCCGCGTTTGTGAACCAGGAACCGTCAAAGTTGGCGAAATCGCCTGCTTGACTAAGTATACGCACGTCATGCACTTGTTCACGGAAGTGAGCGGTGTGCTGGCTAAAAGCAAAACTTGCTTTGACGCGTTTCGAAGTTGCTTTCCTGCTGGCACTGTATCCGGTGCCCCTAAAATTCGCGCTATGCAGTTGTTGTCGAAGCTGGAACCTGAACAGCGCGGCGTCTATTCCGGTGCTGTAGGCTATTTCGATTTGCTCGGCAACATGGACGGTGCAATCGCCATCCGTTCAGCCCTGGTTAAAGACGGTCATGTCCATGTCAATGCAGGTGCAGGGATTGTCTACGACTCAGATCCATTAATGGAATATCGCGAGACTCGAAACAAAGCCAAGAGTTTGCTGCAAGCAGTTAAATATGCAGAGGTGAGCAGCAAATGAGCCTTGTCATCATCGATAACTACGATTCGTTTACGTTCAATCTTTTCCAGATGTTGCAGCCCTTTGTTGCCGAGCCAATTAAAGTATTTCGCAATGACGAAATTACTTTCGAGGAGCTTCAGACCCTTCATCCCGATCACGTTGTGATGTCGCCTGGTCCCGGCCATCCCGGCAACGACTCTGACTTCGGTGTCTGCAAAGATGTGATTTTGAATAGAGCGAAATTGAATGCCGCCATACTCGGTGTATGTCTAGGACACCAGGGTATTGTGCATCACCTTGGCGGAAAAGTAATTCGCGCTCCTCAAATCATCCACGGTAAGACAAGCAAGATTCGCGTCAAGAGCAAAACGCCTCTGTTCGATGGCATTGACGATGAATTCGAGGCAATGAGATATCATTCTTTGATTGCCGAACTCGATACTGTGCCTGACGAAATTACAGTTACCGCGCAAGAGAATGGACAGGGTCTGGTTATGGCGCTGCAGCACAAGACCGATCGACTTTACGGAGTTCAATTCCATCCCGAGTCAATTGGTACTCCACAGGGACATAAGATGCTGAGGAACTTCGTCGAAAAATGTTGACTGAAAAGACTATCGCTAGTTTAGTTGATTGCGAGCTGCCGGATGAAAAAATCCGCCAGGTTCTCATTGAGCTGAGCAGCGAGCGACTCGATCTTCGCATTCTGACAGCCTTTATCAAGTCCGTAAAAGCTAAGTGCGCGTTCAAATTCGACGGCACATTGAACGCGATGGATTGCAGTGGAACAGGTGGCAGCGGGCTTCCACACTTCAATACTTCAACAACCGTCGCGTTTGTTCTTGCCGCCGGTGGCGTTAAGGTAGCGAAATTTGGCAATCGCGCAGCAAGTAGTCTGAGCGGCAGTTTCGACTTGCTCGAAGGGCTCGGAATTCCTGCATCAATTCCCTACGAACACGTGCATGAGTTATTGGAAAATGTCGGACTCGTTTTCCTTTACGCGCCACATTATTATCCATCGCTGGCTAAACTATCCGCGATTCGACGCAGCTTGCCGGGTCCCAGCATTTTCAATTCGATTGGACCGTTGCTGCACCCACTCAATCCGCGACTGAGACTGATGGGAACAAGTGACGCGCTTGTTTATCGCCTGGTGTCGGATTATTTGCTCGCAGACAAGCACACAGAGCAAGCGATCGTGGTTCGCTCAGAACGTGGCTTGGATGAATTCGATCCCTGCACGATCAGCAATTATACTGAAATTCGTGATGGGAAGTTGCAGCATCATACTCTGCCTGCCATCGACGACGTCGAGGAAGACCAGGACATCATGACGCCAGAATACAGCCATGAAGTCTTTCATCAAGTTCTTGTCGGTAGCGCGGAGCCTTATTTTATGCATCTGGTATGCAAAAACGCCGGAGCAGCCTTCATGGTTGCTGATAAAGTCGGCACCATAGATGATGGCGCCGCATTAGCCAAAGAATTATTGTTGACTGGCGCTGTTGCTGCAAAGTATGAAGAATGCAGGAGGGCTTATGCCTGGTTCGCTAGCTGAGATCGTAGAAAATAAAAAGTCTGAACTGGCTGAGCGCATGCAGAAGCGTGACCTGGAGTTTTTTCGCTCGTCCGTCGGCAAAGCTAATCACGAATTCGCCAGTGCGCTCTCTCATGCAGGCGTCAATTTGATCTGCGAACTCAAGCCCAAGTCTCCTTCTGCAGGCGTTCTTCGTGGCGCAGTGAACGTGAATGAAATTATAAATTCGTACGATCGATACGCTAGAGCTATTTCTGTTCTGACGGATGTGAAGTACTTTGGTGGAAGTATTGAACTTCTTTCTGAAGTGACTGAAAAGAGCAAATTGCCGACGTTGTGCAAAGACTTTGTCATTGCTCCTTACCAGTGCTATGAAGCGCGAGAAGCAGGTGCTAAGGCAGTTCTATTAATCGTCAAAATTCTGACGGATAGTCAGTTGAGATCACTTTACGAATGCATTGCTTCTTTAGGGATGGATGCAGTTGTGGAAGTGCAAACTGCCGAGGAAATCGAGCGAGCCCTGCGCATAAATCCACGCATCGTGATGATCAACAATCGAGACTTGGGCACGTTCCAATTGGATTTGGAGACGACCGAACGGCTGGCTGGTTCAGTTCCATCAGATACAATTTTGATTTCCGCCAGTGGTGTTCTTGTCAAAGGCGACATTGAGCGACTGCTGCCATTCTGCTCCAATTTCCTGATTGGATCGGCTCTTATGAAAAGCGACAATATGGATGCGTTGATGGCAGATTTTGTCAGCTTGCAGGCGCCAGCCAAGGCAGGAAAGTGATGGCTCAAATTAAAATCTGCGGAATTACAAATTCTAGTGACGCTCAAAATGCCATTGCTGCTGGTGCGAATTTTCTTGGCTTCATTTTTGTACCTGGTAGCGCTCGCGCCATCAATGAAGAAGCGGCGCAAGAAGTTTTGAAGTTCATCGATCGGCGTTCGAAGACCGTGGCTGTCTTCCTGAACAGCGACCTCGACGACGTCAAACGTATTGCAACTTCGCTCAAATTCGACTTCGTGCAGTTGCACGGGTCCGAGTCCCCGGAGTTCTGTCGGTCAGTCGGCGCTCCGATCATCAAAGTGATTGAAATAAATCCGGACCTGGATGATGCAAAATTATCTGAACTGATTGATTCCTACAAAAGTTGTCACTACATTCTCTTTGACAAACCAAAGCAACTTGATTTTGCGACTTGGCTTGACGTAGCGATCGAGAAGGTTGAAAATTTGCGCGTTTCGCGTCCCTACTTTTTTGCGGGCGGTTTGAACCACACGAACGTTCGGCGTGTATTGAGCCGCATCAAACCTAGCGCTCTGGATGTCGCGTCAGGAGTCGAAGCTTCTCCTGGTGTGAAGGATATGGATAAGATGATCGCATTTTGCGATGCAGTCACTGATGGTGCGAATGTTGTGAATGAGGCAATTTCCTGATGAAGACTCTTGGATATTTCGGAACTTATGGTGGCGTATATGTTCCGGAGACGCTGATGCCTGCGCTCGAACAACTGGAGGCATCCTTTCTTGTCGCCAAGGACGATAAGGGATTCATGGGCGAGCTGGGCAATCTCTTTCGCGATTACGCCGGTCGCCCAACACCTTTGTATTACGCAAGAAATCTGTCGAGACTCTGGGGCGCAGAGATATTTTTGAAACGTGAGGACCTGCTTCATGGTGGCGCTCATAAAACGAACAATGCACTCGGACAGGCTCTGCTCGCCAAATCTATGGGTAAGACGCGCATAATTGCTGAGACTGGAGCTGGGCAACACGGAGTTGCTTGTGCCATGGCCGGTGCATTGTTGGATTTGCAAACAGAAATCTATATGGGTGAAGTTGATATCGTCAGACAGCAACCAAATGTGCAGCGCATGAAGTTAATGGGGGCGACTGTGCATCCCGTCACAACCGGCAGCAAGACTCTGAAAGACGCTATTAATGAGGCTCTCCGTGATTGGACTACGAATCTCGGCGACACGCACTACTTGCTTGGCACTGCAGCTGGACCCCACCCGTTTCCGACTATGGTGAAGTTTTTTCAAAGCATTATTGGTCGAGAGGCGCGCCAACAATTTTTTGATCGCTATCAAGAATTGCCTGACTATGTGATCGCTTGTGTCGGAGGAGGCTCAAATGCCATCGGCATGTTCTCAGCCTTTCTTGATGATCAGAGCGTCAATCTTATCGGCGTCGAACCGGCTGGACATGGATTGAACACTACCAAGCACGGTGCGGTGTTGAGCAAAGGAAAGCCTGGTTGTTTGCATGGCATGAAGAGTATGGTTTTGCAAGATGACGATGGACAGATCATAGAGGCTCACAGCATCTCAGCTGGATTGGATTACCCTTCCGTCGGACCAGAGCATGCTTATCTGCAAGAGATCAAGCGAGCCAAATATGTTGCCATTGATGACAAAGAAGCGCTTGCTTCATTCCATGAATTGTCCAGAAGAGAAGGAATTATTCCGGCTTTGGAAAGTGCGCACGCTTTAGCTTATGCTAAAAAGCTGTGTCTTGATTTGAAGCCCGGAAGCCGGGTGCTCATCAATTTATCGGGTCGCGGAGACAAAGATTTAGCGGAGGTCCTCAGGCATGAGTAAGCGCTATCAAGCACGCTTTGACAAGCTGAAAAAAGACAATCAAAAAGCATTTATGCCTTTCACTGTGCTGGGCTGGCCAAACAAAGAGAAATCTTTAGCGATCATCAAAACGATGATTGAGTCAGGCGCGTCTGCGCTGGAGCTCGGATTTCCTTTCAGCGACCCCGTTGCCGACGGTCCAGTAATCGCAAAAGCAGCTTTCGAAACTCTTGAATCTGGTTTCAAAACAGCCGATGCCTTCAGCTTGATTGCAGAAGTCCGTAAGCTTGATGCCGAGATTCCGATTGGTATTCTTGTCTATTACAACAACGTCCTTGCCATTGGTGTTCAGTCTTTCTTCAAGCAAGCAAACGCATCTGGCATTGATGGTGTTTTGATTGCAGACTTGCCTGTCGAGACAGCAGAGGAAGTGCTGCCGATAGCGAAAGCAAACGATGTTGATTTGATCTTCATTGTTTCGCCTGTGACAACAGACGAACGGCTCGGCAAGATTGCCACCATTGCCGGTGGCTTCATCTATCTCGTCTCGAGGCTGGGTGTAACTGGGACTGACAAATCGGCAAGCAACTTACCCAACCTGAGTGGGCTGATCAGCCGACTGAAGAGCCAGACCCAGTTGCCAATTTGTGCGGGCTTCGGTGTGTCGAACAAGCAGACTGCCACCGCCCTGTTTGAGGTTGGCGTGGATGGCGTCATCGTAGGTTCTCGAATTATCGAAATCGTTCGAAACTCGAGCGATTTTAAGAGTGAACTGAGTCAGCTATTCGGCGAATTGGAAAGTTCTTGTCGCGAAGCTAACGCTAAGGCTTTGCCGATTTAGCATGCTTGGATGAACTGACCGCATTGTAGCGACAGAATCGATACAACGTAGGTTGATCTTTCATTTCGTCGTACAGAATAATTTCACTGGAGCCGAGTTGCAGAGAATTGTACTCAGACGGTCTCAGGTGAATCCTGTGATAGCGCTTCTTTCCATCCCAGGAATAAGAGATGTCAGCCATGTAATGCTGGTCTCCTGCTGTGGCTACATTTACGATCTTGAGCGCGTCAATTATTGCAAACAGCGGCTGTCCTCTTTGGGCTAACTTTTTATCTCTTAGTGGGTCTCGCAAAATCGCCACGGTTAGCAGTAGATTGATCACCAGGCAAAGGAAAGCGTAGTATTGGTCGCTGAGCCGCTTTGAACCCGGTTGCGCGTTCAAAGACTCGTGCACCGTGGGATTCCTTGGCAGCACTTGAATGGAATAATAAGAAGGTCCGAGCTCATCTATGTTTCTTGCATCCACACGTCTAAGCTCCGACCCATGATAGATCTGATGGTCAAAAGTGTAGTTGTAATGTATTCGTGGAAAAATTATCCAGATACGGACCGAAATGATCAGCAGCACGCTCGGGGTGCTGATAGTTTCGATGCCCCAGTTCCCCTGCGGAAAAGGTTTTCATCGCAGGAACGAACATGCCATCGTAATCGACCAGTCGAAGTTCATCGTTGCAGACCAAAATATTGCCGTGCTGAAGATCACCGTGAGCGATACCAGCACGACGCATGTCCTGAATCATCTTGACGAATTTTTCGAGCAGCAATCCAAGCTTTGCCGGATTGTCCAGATTGGCGACTATGTAGTCGTCAAATTGCTCACCTTCCAGCCAGTCCATTTTTAGGGCTGGCAGCCATTCGCCATGAACATTGATTCCCTTCTGCAGAAAGTCGAAGGTGACGGTGTATGGCAGGTCATCACGTTGAACAAAATCAGAGATCAGTGCATAACGCTCATTTTGATCGCGGATGTTACTTAAAAACAACCTCAGGGCAAAATCTTTTTTCTTGCAATGCATTCTGTAGACGGAGGCAAAAGACCCGGTAATCGAGCGTGGTAGTTCCAGTGCATTAGTGTACGGGAGACCGTCCTTCAACTCCGCATCGTGCATACTTGCTTGAGGAGTTTGGATTGCCTCATTGTAGTCTTGTGGTGTGGGCCACCAGACTAATTTCGTTTCTGATTTGGTTCTGTACTCAGCGACAAACCTCAGCGAGACTTAAGGCTTAATGGTTTTGACTGTCGTTGATGCAGCGAGATAGCGACAGAATCTATAGAACGCAATTTCGCCATCTGTTTTGTCGAACAGAACGGGCTCAAAGTCGTTTACCTTAAGAGTTGCATACTCGATTTCTGTCACATCGATCGTCTTATACATACGCATTCCGGACAACACAAAAGATACATCCGCTTTAAACCACGTGTCTCCTACCGTGGTGCCTGTGCCGCCCACCGTAGCGACTCCATTTACTGCTCTAAGCGCCTTGATCGACGCCATCACCGGTGTTCCATTGATTGCTAATTTCCTTTGTTTCAATGGTGCCCACAATATCGCGACAATGCAAACGAGATTGAACAACAGGCAGAGCAAGGCAGATGATTGGTCGCCATGTCGTTTGGTGCCAAGCGGTGCGTTCAAAGGTTCGTGCATAAAAGGCTTATCAGGCAAGACACCAATCGTGTATCCATCGCCTATTTGGAACACTCTACCGCCCACGTCCCTTTTTTCAGAGCCACGCATTGTATGATCGTTGACCTTGTATTCGTAATCAACCTTCGTGTAGCCACTTTTCCCAGGATGAACTTCGATGTTAGTGACAGATGCAGGTACAAGCACGCCCTGTGTAAAGAGCTGAGTATCAATACCCATCGCGTGCGAGTTTAAGCTCAGCATTAACCACACAACTGGATTAAGGAGCATCAGACAGAGAGCGTTCCGAGGGTTCATTCGTCCGCAGTTTCGATTCCATTTCACTTTGCGTGGAGCACTACTTACGGTCAGCTCCACCGGAAGCTGCGGCTGTGAATGCTGTGATTGAACTGGCGATGGTGCCTGCGACGCCGATGTCTTCTGAGCGGCATTCATATGTGTGGCTGACAGTTGTTGATGTTTTTGTTGTGCTGCCGCATTGATAGTGTTTACGAGTTTGTTTAACTTGCTGCCGTTTTGTGATCTGTTGGCGTTCGCAGCAGCCACCCCAGGTTTGAGCCACGCAGCTTGCTGTGCCGGCTTAACCGGAACTGTCCATGAATGCACCGCATCCGGTATTGGCTGCATCGTCTTATTGGTCGCGCTGTTTGATTGCGATGCTGGAGCAGCACTGTCCAAATGACCGAGTTTGGAATTCGCGAGCACCTCGGCGTTTTCCTCCTGAAGCCAATCTGGAAGATTCCCCCGAACCAGCCTGGCGCCGCTTTTAACGACCGGCGCAGATTTCGAAAGAGGGCGCAATTCTTTTTCGAGAACTTGTGGTGGCGGGATGGCCAAATAAGGAATATTCTGCAAGTCGTTTTTTAGTTGAGCCCGAACAAATCTTCCTAAATCTCTCAATCTTGGATCGCTATGCTTTTCCAGTGCCCCGAAAGCGGCTGAGTGCAGTGGGTCCATGTAGTCTGCTTGTCTAAATAGCAAGCAGTCATCTCCTCCACCAAGCTGGTGCATCAGACGAGAATCGATCTGTAAGGCGTAAACAGACGCATATATAATCCAGGCGGAAAAATTATCCAGATACGGGCCGAAGTGGTGTGCGGCTCGATCCGGATGCTGGTAGTTCCGATGCCCCAATTCGCTTGCGGAAAAGCCCGTCATAGCAGGCACGAACATTCCGTCGTAGTCGACCAGGCGAAGTTCATCTTTGCAGACCAAAATATTGCCGTGCTGGAGATCACCATGGGCGATACCGGCTCGACGCAAGTCGTGCATCATCTTGACGAATTTTTCAAGCAGCTTTCCTGGCTTTTCCGGATTTGCCAGATTCTCGACGACGTAATCGTCAAACTGGGCGCCTTCCAGCCAGTCCATTTTTAATGCTGGCAGCCATTCTCCGTGAATCTTGATCCCCTCTTTGAGAAAATCAAAGGTGACAGTGTAGGGGAGATCATCGTGCTGAACAAAATCGGAAATGAGCGCATAACGCTCCTGTTGATCGCGGATGTTATTCAAAAACAATCGCAGTGCAAAGTCTTGTTTATTGCAATGCATCCTGTAAACAGAGGCAAACGAGCCGGTTATGGAGCGTGGTAGCTCCAGTGCGTTGGTATATGGAAGTCCCGCCTTCATGTCGGAATCACTCAGGCTTGCTAGAGGAATTTGAATCGCCTCGTTGTAATCCTGCGGTGTCGGCCACCAGACTAATTTTGTCTCTGTTTGGGTGCGGTACAAGTGAACACCTGGAATAACCGTATCCACTTCATACCCAGAACCAGGTCAAGGCTCACCCACTGACCATTACGGGATAATTAAGGTCGAACCAGCCCTCTTACATTCACCAGAAGCTTGGAACAGCGCCCAGGAGTAAATTCCTCATTCGCGTGGAACAAAACGTTCGTAGGCGCCCGTCACAGAGACGGTGGCAAAACTTCGGCGGTAAAGTTGCAATGTCTGAACAATCTACTTCTGTTAAAGAACTCGTATGGCTCGCCTCGTATTTCGAGCGCAACAATATGCCAGAAAAGGCACAACTGATTCTCGAATCAATTGAGTGTACGAAAAACAGTACCGACGAATGGGCGCCGATTCGATATATCGAGAACGCAGTGGCAAAGTTGGACGAAGAACGCAAGTCTGCTTAGTTCGCTCAGAGTGAGCCAAGCGTTGCAAACAGTGCGACTCCCTCAGTCGAACTTGTCGGCGCGTTTCAACTTCCAAACGATTTTTTAGACGATGCGTTCGGTACTTGTTTATTCAGTTGTGTTTTTTCAGCTAGAACAGCAGTACTGTCGTACTACGTGTTGTTGTCTCGGTTCAGGCGGCTCTGCTCTTCATCATCTTGAACGCTTCGTAGAGCGCACAGAGACCTACAAGTGCGTATACCACGCGTGTCATTGTGCTTCCATCGCCCAGCAGAGAAGTAACTAAGTTGTAGTTAAATGCACCTACTAAGCCCCAATTGATTCCTCCAATGACTAGAAGAACGATTGCAAGTAGCTCCATATTTTTCATGACATTATCACCTT
>JBBQFO010000062.1:0-23924 GCA_038322035.1 Candidatus Obscuribacterales bacterium | reverse complement strand
GATGATCGCGGCTAAACCCAGAGCAAAGGTTTGTTTTGATTGAATTCCGAATCCGAAACTCTTCAACTGCTTGTTCATGTCTAAATCCTCGTAATTTGCTTTTGACTGGTCAGGTGGTTCGTCCTCCTGACTCTTCTTTCTACTGGCACTTATCGAGGTTATATGGGGCGATTTGTCCTTATTTTGTCCGGGAAATGTCTTTAAAATGTCCCCAACATAAGGGCCAACAGAAGGGCCATACTAGCGCTCCGTATCGGTGCTCAGTTTTTATTCGGTTTTGTTGTTGAATGAGTAACCGATACCGTGCACGGTGCGGATAAAGGATTGTTTTTCGGGGCTGTCGATTTGAGTGCGGATTTTATTAATATGTTTGCGAACTACTTCAGCTGATGCTTCGCCCTCCGACCACACACGTTCGATCAGAGACTCAGCGCTGAAAACCTTGTCTGGATAGGTCATTAGGAGTTCCAAGACAGCGAAATCTTTTGGCATCAACTTGACGTCATTTCCTGCTTTTGTGATGCGCTTGGACTGTTTATCTAAAACCAGATCACCGAAAGTCAGTTGCTCAGATGGTGGCATTGGAGCACGACGCAGCAATGCACGCAAGCGCGCCGAGAGCTCTCGCAACTCAAACGGTTTCGTCAGGTAATCGTCTGCGCCTGCATCCAATCCGAACTCTTTGTCGTCTAAGTCACGGCGTCCTGTCAGCATCAGCACGGGAGTGGCGCCTCTGTTGGCACGATACTGCTTGAGCACTTCGATACCACTCATCTTCGGAAGAGTCCAATCCAAAATAATGACATCGTATTCGTAAGTGCGCAGATAGCGCAGAGCTTCAACGCCATCTGCAACGGTGTCTACTTTGTGCTGTTCGTTCTGCAACCACGTGCCAACGTTGTCAGCTAGTTCTTCGTTGTCTTCAACTACTAAAATCCTGGACACGACGTCTCCATATGACAGCACCGAGATAAAATCCACGGGCAAGACAATCATATACAATTGACCGGCCTAATCCCGCTAATTTATCGAGAGAAATCTTGAGCAGCAATACCATGCATCTAACACTGTTTCAAAAGGCGTTGATCCTGGTTGCAGTGCCGCTCACGTTCGAACTGTGCTTGCTTGGCACGGTTGGCGTTTTGCTCTATCAAGCTGAAAAGGAATCAAGGCAGGCTGACCACTCGAAAGCCGTGATTGCCAAGACCACCGAAGTCGTGCAACTCCTCTTCGATGTTGGATACGCCTTTGTTGCCTATGACGCAAAAACGAACGAACTACTTGGAGATCGTTTAAACCAAGAACTGGACGAAACTCCCAAACAACTCAACGCTTTGGAAGACCTCGTGCGAACTGAGCCACAGCATTTGGCAATCGTTCAAAACGTGGCGATTGAAACAGAAGAAAATTTTCGTCTAGTCAAGGCTCGAAAAAAAGTAATAGAAGATGGCGGTCATCTCGACCTCATGGAAGCATTCAACATGCGCCAGAGTCTCAACGAAATGGTCGCCAAACTAGATTCGATGATTAAGGATGAACGCGCTCAACAGGGAGATCCCGAAGCAGCCAATAGACTTAATTCGATAATAAAAATCTCTTTGCTTGGTGGCGTGCTGACGAGCATTCTTCTTGCGGCTTTGCTCGTTATGAAATTCCATCAAAGCACCACACGACGCTTAAAGGTTCTGATGAATAATAGTGTCAGAATCGGAGCTGGTGCAAAACTTATTGAAGCGCTGGAAGGCGATGACGAAATCGGACAAATCGATCGTGTATTGCACAACACAGCCGATGCACTGGCCGAGTCGCAAAGGAAAGAACGTGCGGTGATCGACAACGCCGTTGATGTGATCTGTACAATCAATGCGGATGGAAAATTCGCCACCGTCAGCCCGGCATCAATAAAACTATGGGGATATGCTCCAGAATATTTGATCGGGCGCAACTGGCATGAATTGATTTTGAAAGACGATCTCGATCGCTCCTTGAACTGGGAAAAGTTGATGCGTCTTGCACCAGAAACCGCCTTAGAAAATCAACTGATTCGAAAGAATGGAACACTGGTGGACATGCGCTGGTCGGGGCATTGGTCTGAGGCAGATCGAGCGCTGTTCTGCGTGGCACACGACATGAGCGAACGCCTGGAAGTCGAAAGATTTAAACAACAATTTGTTTCGATGATCAGTCACGATTTACGCACGCCGCTGAGCGCTGTGAAGAGCACACTGGAGTTACTGGGCGCCGGAGCGCTCGGTACGCTTACGGATAAGGCACAACTGAAAGTGACTAGGGCCGAAGACAATCTACGTCACACTATGGATTTGATCAATAACCTTCTCGATCTCGAAAAAATGGAATCGGGTCGGATGGAACTAGAGCTGAAACCAACATCCCTGCAATTGGTTCTAGACCGATGCACCGAAGCAGTCTCAGCATTAGCAGATGGCAAAGCAATTGCAGTCAAATCGCCGGAGACACAAGCAACCGTAATGGCAGATGAGCGAAGACTTTCACAGCTAGTGATTAATTTGTTGGGGAACGCGATCAAATTTTCGCCAGAGAAATCCGAAATCAAAATCAGTGTGGAAGAAACAAGTCTTATGGTGCGAATTTCCGTGACCGATCATGGACCAGGAATTCCATCCGAGCAAAAAGATCTCGTCTTCGATCGCTACCACCAAACGGGCACGCCTGAGACCGCAAGGGTGGAAGGAACAGGATTGGGACTGGCAATCTGCAAAGCAATTGCGGAAGCTCATCTTGGAACCATCGGCGTCGAGAGCATCGAAGGAGAGGGAAGCACCTTCTGGTTCTGTGTGCCAAATTGCAGATGATTCTTAAGAGAAGAACACTTCCAGCAGTTCCTTATAGTCACTCTATCTAGGGACGAATAGATCACCATATGCAGCGACCCAGCGCTCTCTACCGTCTGCCATAATTGGAATAGCGCGCTGGGAGCGGAAGCTTTGCTGTAATCACTAGTTGATCGGAGAAAACTTGTTATCAACCGAAGTGTCTAGATGTCGTCGATTTGCCAGGTCCCTCTTCTTGCTGATGGTCTCAATCATTGCCGGGCTCAATATCACCTTTGTGCCAGTCAACGCCCAAGAAGCAAGCGACTCCACGGCTCTCGTTGTCTTCATATTCGACAAATCTTGCAAAGTTTCCTGCAATACAGTCAGACCAATAATTCGTGAACTTCAGGGCGAATACACAAATCGCGTCCAATTCACCGAACTTGATGTCTCAAAAGATTGCCTGAAAGAATCACAGAAGACGGCGAAATCTCTTGGAGTATCATCCTTCCTGTCTGACGCCGAAGATTGGTATCCGGCAGTAGGTGTATTCTCCGCGCATAGAAAAATGGTGAAGCAGATATTGGGAGCGAAGACCAAAGAGATGTACAAAGCGGCAATAGAAAAAGCAATTGCCACCAAATGAGATTGTGAGGAAAACTGGTGCCTTCCCAATTACGCTTAATCTGCACTTGTCTCAGTCAGGCTGTAGGCGCCATCGTTGGTTTGGTGGCATCTTTGATCATCGTAGGGTGGGTCTGTGATATCGGAAGCTTCAAATCGATCATTCCAGGGCAGTCAGCAGTGCCAGCAAACAGTTCGATAACATGGGCGCTTGCGGGGTGGTCGTTGTTGCTGATCTCGACTAGCAATCGTTGGACGTTGATCGTCGGTCGCGTCCTCTCAATAATTATTATTTTCGCCGGACTGATTACTCTGTTTAACACTTTGTTCGACTGGGGACTGAGTTTTGACTGGCTCATCTTTCAAACACGAGACGATTCGATACCGATTCTATTTCCAGGAGAAATGGTGATTCAAGAATCAATTCCGTTCATACTAATTGGTTCTTCTTTGTTGCTCGTTGGAACAGAGAAAAAGGAATTGCAAACTTTTTGCGCAGCACTAGCAGTCGCGGCTGCACTGCCCTCCATGCAAGCACTGGTTGGTTATGGTTGCAGCAGTCCTGAGCTCTTCACATTCTGCACCGGCAATGAGTGTGCTCGCTTGCATTTAGTGCTGGCGTTACTGTGCGTGGTTTTTTGCTTTGCTCTTTTGTATTGCGCTAAGCTGGAAAGCAAATTTCTAGCTACTGCGCAGTAGGTAGATTCAATTCGATTCGACGATTTTCACTTCTGATGGTTTAACCAACAACGTCAGACAAAAAAGAATATTGACGACGACGAGGAAAATGTGGAGGCGAGCGCATTCATTCGCTGTACAAAATGTGAAAAGCTCTGAATTACCGGTGGCGTATCCTAACAACGACTGGGCGGCGGGCAGCATCGCCAAGACGGCGAAGATAGCAGCTAACCGATAGAACCATCTGCGCCGCGCTTCAACAAGCAGCAAACTGCATCCAATCAGCATGAACGGAACTGATTCTTGGAACAACATTTGCCCGGGTATTTCCACTGGAACAGCATCAACACTGCTTTGAATCACAAGCCAATCCAAATCCTGATTGACGACGCCGCCGTAGAGCGTGAAAACGCTTGTTACTGTCATGAGCAAGGCGAGCAGCAAACCACACCAACGCAACATTTGTATTTTAGTGCACAGCAAAAATAACGCAGCAGCAGCTACTGCCCAACCCAATGCACAGTTGGCTGGGATGACCGATTGCCCTGGTATAAGGTCTTTCAAGATATGCACATCTGCAAACCAGCCGACAACAATCAGACTGTTCGTTAAACAGATCAACAGCGACATACATCTTGCGAAGAGCATAGCAGCAAAACGGTAGTCTACTGAGGGCATCATTCTCAAAAAGTGTAGGTATAGCGAAGGTTGAGGCTGGCTGGTGAAAATGCAGTTGTGCGAGGATCAGGAGAACCGTGCAACTGAGCAAGATCTGATTGAGCATTACGAACGAACGAAATTGGACAAGTCGCTGTCAGCAAGTGTCTCTTGTATGTGTAAAACATTCCTGGTTCGAAGGCCATGAAGTAGCCGGGTTGACGGAAACCCTTACTACCGCCAATTAAGTCTCGTCTAGGGCTACCGTCAAAACGGTAACCTGCCATCAATCGGATCCCACGGAAATAGCGACTGTCTTTGCTGGCAATCGGGAAAACATAGCCACCCCTAATCGAGTAGGTATCAGGGGTGGTATTGACATTTGCGCCAGTGCTTAGAACAGCTGGATTGAAAATCAAAGCAGGGTCGCCAGAGGTCAATACCTGGGACGAAACATGTGTTGTGTTTCTCGGCGTGATCAAATAGTTCCCATAGCCAAATAACTGAGAGCGTCTGATCGGAAAGTTGACAGACCTGTAACCCAACAATTCAACTAAGACATCTACGCCACCATCACCAGGCATAATTGTCAGCGGTACCGGTTTGTTTGATCTGGTCGAAGGTAGACCAGTAAAGTTTGCATACTGTGCCTGTTCGTGAAAATTTCCGGTTGGCAATTTAACGCCTAATCCCATGAGAAGATTCTGCTTTTTGTGCTGTTCTGGATCGAGCAACCAAGTTCGACTCATCAACAAAAGATCGCCCACTGATCTGGCATAAATGTTTTGGCGAAACTCTGGCTGAGAGCCATTTCCAGGCGCAAGAAAACTAGCTTCGTTCATTGCGATAGGCAATGTCGCCGCGATGTTTAGTCTTTTATTGACCTGATAGGTCCCAGTCACGTCAAGCGTGTGCCACTGCCTGAAGGGCTTCTGGGTATTGTTGGCTTGTTTGAAAAAAGCCGTATTGAGAAAGTATCTGTTGGCTTGAACGTATCTCCAGCCGGTTGAAAAAGTAAAATGTCCTGGTTGTAAATCCGATTCCGATCCTGCCGCACCTGGCACGATAACGTTGCGTGATCAGCCTTGTGCCCACGCTGGTCCGCCGTTGATAAAGATAGCGAAGATCAGACTAATCGATAAGAGAAAGACGGAACCTTTCACCGGACTGCTATTGATTATCCAGAGATCTATCCATCCAGATTTCATCACTATTTCTCTTTGCGGTCTAGTCTGTTCGCGGATGTGGAGCTGCATAGACTCAACTCAATTATGGGATGGTTGCGAGATCCCGGCCAGTGCCGGAATCGGTCGAGGTAGTTGAGATTCAATTACGTTGGCCAATTGAGTTTTTTGGTCTCTGCTGTAAACAGAGAACTTCCTTACCAGATGCCCGTTGTTGAAAACAAGAACCGCCGGCACCTTTGGAACGTCGTACTTATAGCTCAGCCTAAGATTGTTATTGAGATGCAGCCTCAGGTACCGCACCTTTCCTTTGTAATTCGAAAGCAAATTGTATACTTCAGTCTGAGTTGGGTTACAGGCTAAACAAGTAGGAAGCATGAATTCAACGACCGAAACGCCTGCATTTGCCAGAACTTCTTTTCTAAAAGTATCGCCATCCTGGTCGACAAGCTGGTCACCAGAGTCAAAAAGGTGCAAGCTGCTATATGGCAAAATGTCTGGAAGATTTTGTCCAGACTGAGCATGGACTGGCTGAAGAGCAATCAGCAACATCGTTAAGGTAAAACAAATTCTTAAAAACATCCAGCGATCACACTGACGTAGGTAACGGTGATGCCGACGTTATCTTACCTGATATGCAGTGAAATTACTCTGCTTCAGGAATCGTGAAGATTTCATAATGCATCGAGATGGTGCTCTGTGGGTTGTGGTCAATCACTTGACGGTCGTGAGCGCCGCTCGCTTAGGCACCATATTTAGTGTCGAATAGTGTCGAGGCGCGGTTTAATTAGCCAGATTCTTCAGGCATCCTTGATAGTGAACAGAAAATTGGACCCCTTATCAGGTTCAGACTCCACTCTAATTTCACCCCCATGACGCTCAACAATCTTTTTACAGATTGACAGTCCCATGCCTGTGCCAGGATATTCGTCACGGGTATGAAGTCTTTGAAAAATTGCAAAGATCCGATCGACAAACTGCATCTCCATTCCGATGCCATTGTCCTTGACAGAGAAAAGCCAGTCTGACTCTTGCCTCGTCGCTGATATGTGCACTTCAGGCGAATCTGAGCCTTGAAATTTGATCGCATTCTGAATCAAGTTTTGGAATATCTGAGTTACCTGGCGCTTATCCGCGTGCACCACCGGTAGTGAATCATATGTGACATTAGCTTGCTTTTCCTGCAGCAGAACTTTCAGATCGCGGATAACTTGATCTACGACCTCTTCGCAATCAGTATCAGCAAAGGGCTCCGCACGACTATCAAGACGTGCGTACAACAATAACGCATCGATTAGTTCACCCATTCTTGTTGCGCCACTAATGGTGTTTTTGATGTACCTCTCGGACTTTTCGTCTAATTTGCCTTCTTGTCTTTTGGTCAACAATTCTAGATAACTAGTTATGGTGCGCAGAGGTTCTTTCAAATCATGTGCAGCAATGTAGGCGAAGTGCTTGAGTTGCGCGTTTGATTCTTTGACTTCCTTGATCGATTTCTCAAGTTCAAGCGATCGCTCAACCAGAGAGCTGCTCATGCGCAAAAATGCACGATTTAAAACGCCGAACTCATCGGCGCGATCATCTGGACGGAGCTGTACTAACAAATCGCCATCCTCAATTCTCTTTGCCGCCAAAGTCAACGAATGCACGGGTTCAGCAATTAGACGGGTCAGCGTTGCCACCAGTAAAACAGAACAACCAATTGCAGCAATTCCCAACGCAGCAAAAAAGGTCAAAGATCTATTTTCGCTCTCTTCTGACTGTTTCAGATGCTCCTCGGCCAAAAGGATAGGCAAGTTGCGCAACTCTTCCGATTGAGTCACCATCTGCCTGAAACGTTGTCTTTGGACTTTTAGGAGTTTAACCTTTTCCTCATCGGACTTTGATGCGAGCGTTCGTGGATTCAAAGACAGCGTGCCGCCGTGATAAAAACTTTTCAAAGACTGATCTACTTTCGAGAGAAGTAATTGAGTCTCAGGTTCTCGCTGAAAACGGCTCTGAAGCTTGTTTATTATCGCTTTATTTTCGATTTCTATCTCCGCCAGCTCTTGCATCTGTTTATCTTCAACAGTGCTGTCGTCGACCAGCAAAAGTAACTGTCCGGCCAAACGCATGCGCTTGATGTTTTCACTCAAAGTCATCAGATCTAGCGCTACTGGGAGGTCTTTCTCATATATTGCGTGATGAATTTTATTCACTTCCAATATCGTGGCGAAAGCAGTCCAAACAATGAGGCAGAGAAAAAAGATGATCAGTCCGAAACTAATCAACAGTTTCTTTCTCAATGCCATGTTGACGAAAAATCTCAAAACCATGCTCCTGCAGCCACCAAGTCACAATCCTTCAGTACTACCATGTTAATCGCGCCTCGGCGTGCAAGCTATCAACCAATAGAGCTATCTGATAAGTCATAACTTCGGGGGATGGGTTTCCACCAGTATGAGCGCTTCACAAACACAGCCATATGTAGAATGATGGAGGTATTGACTGGAGAAGGGTATGCCCAAACGGGTCATAAAACTTTTATTGATTGAAGACAATCCGATGGACGCCGAGCTCATTAGTGAGTACTTAGACGAATGCCCTTATGCCACATTCGAAGTTGAATCTGTCAGTCGTCTGAAACCTGGATTGGACCGAGTTGCTCGGGGGCAAATCGACGTCGTCCTCCTGGATATGAATTTACCTGATAGTAGTGGGATAGACACGTTAAAAGCAGCACTGGCAGTTGCGACGAGCACTCCCATCGTTGTTCTTTCTGGGCTCAATGATGCGGTTACTGGTGTTGAAGCAGTGCAATGCGGAGCTCAAGACTATGTAGTGAAGGGACAAGTAAACACCGATTCGCTCTTTCGAGTTTTGCGCTATGCCATCGAGCGTAAGCACTTAGAGGCTCAAGCCAATCAAAGGCTAAGAGAAGCCCAGGACGCTGAATCCCGACTTGCAGCGGCACTAGGGAGCATGAGCGAGGGCTTTTGTCAGCTAGACATTGACGGCAAACCAGCTTATATAAACGCAGCGGCAATCAAAATACTGGGCTACAGCCACGAAGAATTGATGGACAAAAATATTCACGACGTGGTTCATCCTCGAATGCGCAATGGAGACAATCGTCCTCTCCAAGGCTGCGCAATGTGCGATGCAATAAAGTCCGGAGTGCACTGCTGGAACGATCAAGATTACTTCATCACTACTCACAATCAGTACATTCCCGTAGAATATTCCATCTCTCCTTTCGCTCTACAGGGGAAGATCAACGGTTCGGTTTTGTGCTTCCGTGATATAAGCGAACGCAAACTGGAGGAGGTCCGTGTCCGAGAATTTTACTCAACGGTCTCGCATGAATTGCGTACACCTTTGACCTCAATTCGTGGAGCTTTGTCTTTAATAGAGGCAGGAATGACTGGTCCGATTTCTCCGGAAACCTTGGAGATGGTGTCTATTGCCCACGAAAGTTCTCGGCGCCTGATAGCCATTATCAACGACATTCTCGATCTTAGAAAGATCGAAGAAAATGAGTTTAAATTGGCGTATGCAGAAATCGATGCATCGCACGTGGTCAAAGCGACTCTCGATGGCGTGCGCGGAATGGCGTCGGAGCAAGGAGTACAACTTGTTAATGAAGCCAATCAGTCATATTTTCTAATCGCAGACGAACCGCGCTTGGTACAGGTGACAACTAATTTGGTATCAAATGCAGTTAAGTTTTCGAACGCTGGAGGGCTCGTCTCCGTGCAGGTTGCAAAAACAGATTCCGATTGTCTTCGCTTCAGCATAACTGATCAAGGAATGGGAATTCCAGATAATCAACTGCACAAATTATTTGTCCGTTTTCGGCAAATCGATTCATCTGACACCCGTCAAACGGGAGGAACCGGACTAGGTCTTGCCATATCAAAGTCAATTGTTGAACAGCATGGTGGCAAGATCGGAGTGTCAAGCATTCCTGGTGTTGGCTCAACTTTCTGGTTTGAGATACCAATTGCGGTGCCTCAGTGGAAGCTCCATGAAAGTAATGCGATGGCAACCGTAGTGGTTGCATAACGGGTAGTGTTTTAAACTTGGAAAGTTTGCGGACAGAGAGTAGCTGCTGAGCTCGGAGTTCTGAGCTATGAGGACGTCGATGAAGGCAAGCAGGCCGTTCCAAACCAAAATTTATTGACGTCTTTGATCATTTCGACTAAGCCATCCATGGTGCGTGGCTTAGTCAGATAGCAGTTCGCGTGTAGCAAATATGCTTGCCCAATCTCTTCTTCCGATGATGATGTGCTCAATATCGATACAGGAATGTTTTTTAGGTCTGGATCTTCTTTCATTTCGGCTAGAACCTGGCGACCATCTTTACGCGGCATGTTTAGATCCAAAAAAACAAATGATGGGCGTTTGGCACCGCTGTATGGCCCTTCGCGGCGCAAGTATTTCATGGCTTCGACACCATCTTTCACAGCTACTAAATCGAAAGGCACACCGATTTGCTCGCAGGCTTCTTGCATCAGTTCTGCCTGAAGCGGATCGTCATCAACAAGCAAAATCATGTGCAGCTCTCCGATCAATTTGCGCAACCAACAGAAGTTTTTTCAATTACATTATATCATCAAAACCGCCAACTGGCGAAGCGGACAACCTCCGCTCTGCACAAACTGGTACCCTAAGTGGTGCTCAGTTGAGAAGCTGATTAGATCTATGGTTTCAGCTCAGACACATCGAGGTAGTCGATCATACCGGCTCCATCACTATTAAGTCCGCCATCACCGGTGTATTTTTTTCCGGTCCACTTGGGACTCACTTCCAGGCTGGCCTTTAAATGGAGTTCTTTATCAGTTGGGAAAACATCTTTTTGAGCAAATGCTTGCTTGCCGTCAATGTATTCGACAACGTCGCCGTTATGGCTTATGGAAACCGTGTATGTGTGGAACTTCCCGTCTTCTAATTTCCGATGAGCGCCACCACCGTAAATGGAAACGGACTTACCGCTTGCGTCTTTAACAGGATAGTGGACGGTAATTCCTGCGCCACCACCTTCGGCAGCATCATATTCGATTGTGTCTTTCTTCTTTTCGCCTTTTGCAGGATCGGCAGCCCAATGGTCGGTCATAATCCAGAGCGCATCGAATTTAGCACCGGGATTGGTCGGATGCTTTGCTCTAGTCTCAATTACAATGCCGTTTGGATGGTCCTTCAAATTGAACGTCAATCCCTTTTCGTTAGTAGCAGCATCCCTGCCGGTATTGAATGAACCTTTAGTGTAATCGACGTATTCACCAGTTTTCGGGTCGAGAGTACGCTGTTTGTCAGCGAACAGTTGCAGATGACCGTTGCCGTCCATGACCGTGTTGTTATCACTGATCATGGCATTCTCTTGAATCGAAGCCCCACGCTGACGAGTTAGTCCATCAGGACCAATGTGTTGTGTATCAAAAACATTCGAATTTGGGTGATCGCCTTTGCTTCCACTGAAATCATCACGATAGATCGTTCGCCCACGCTTAACACCGGTATCAGCGTATTTCGTCGCGCCACCGTCATTAACACTACCGCCATCATCGTGTACCGGTTTGGTGCCACCATCATTGCCTGGCTTAATTCCGCCGTCATCCACGGATTTGTGTCCGCCGTCAGCATGATCACAGTGCTGTCCAGAAGATCGATCCCCGACGCTCTGCCCGCCCATCTGGGTCCTGAGCATCGCCTCCATGTATTGCATAAACCGCTCCATCATTTGCATCACCATGCGCATTTGAAATTGCATGTCTTCAAATTGATTTGACGGCGATTTAGATTGCGACGCATCATATAATTCAAATGGAGAACCAAACTCAGATGGCATCGAATTATTTCGATTGAGTGCCACTCTAGAATCGCCCGGATTTGTCATATCAACATTCCAGCCACTCGCTCGTCCGCAGACTTGAGTGTTGTCTCCCCGAAATCCTTCTAACGGATTATTTTGCATGCCAAATGCTGCCATCGCAGAAGCTCCCTTGGTTTCGCCAATTAGTAAATGTTCGCGACTTTGAGACTACGCATACGCCGTGAGCAAGTGGTGACCACGAAACAACTGATGATCACTGAAGGCGAAAAAAATAGTGGTGCTAACCTACGCGTCGCGCTTTAACATTATTCCGTTCAGCGCTTGCTCGATGTCCAAGCGCACTTCGGTAGCAGTGTCATAACGATCATCTGGATTTTTTTGCAAGAGTTTGTGAACGATTAGACCGAATGGCGAATCGTCGCTTACGTCGGCTCGGTAAGTAGATAGACTAGGAACGTCTGAAAGCAAATGCTTCATCAAAACTGCTTCTGCAGTTTCAGCAGTAAAAGGAACTTCTCCGGCCAACATTTCATACAAGATGATTCCGAAAGAATATAAATCAGTACGCGCATCAATCGGTTGATCACGCAGTTGCTCAGGCGAAATGTATTCAGGCGTGCCTACCATTCTTCCAGTTTTGGTCAGACGTTTCGCCTCACCGGCAGCCAGATGTGAGATTCCGAAGTCGACAATCTTGACCCAATCCGGACGATCCGATTTCTCTTGCAATAGAATGTTATCTGGTTTCAAGTCGCGATGAATGATGTTCATCGAATGAGCTTCTTGCAATCCGCGGCAAATTTGGATAGCAATATTTGCCACCGTTTGTAGTGGCAGGTCACCCGATCGAGCAATGCGATCCGCTAACGCTTCACCCTTGATGTATTCCATGACGATGTATGGTTCATTGCCGTTCAAGAAGCCCACGTCATAGACAGAGACGATGTTCGGATGATTGAGCTTGGCTGTAATTTTGTATTCGCGTTCAAATCGTTCGAGCGAATTTTTGCTTGATAGTAGCCACCCTTGCATTACTTTGATGACGACAGTTCGTTCCATTTGCTTATGGAAGCATTTGTAGACAACTGCCATGCCGCCTTCGCCGAGTACGGATTCGACTTGATATTTGTAATCGATAGTCTTGCCAGCTAAGTTTGTTTGCAGACTGATGTCAGATCGACTAGCAGCGGCTGCAACTTCTTCCCAGTGTCGACTATCTCCTGGAAGGGTAGAAGTCATCGTCACCGTAGCTAAGCGCGCCGCATCTATGGGGCAGAACGTAGCTTGCAGTGGATAAGTCTTTTTGCAGGCAGGGCAATATTTCGGAAGCTGAGCGCCGCCAGGTAAGTCTGTTGTGCCGATGTTTGGATTCAGCTTGGTACCGTCGTAACCACAGAACTTTGCGCCGGCCGGCAATTTCCGCCCGCATTCGGTGCATATCGTCATTCTTGTTGCGTCTTGGACCATGGGGTCTATAGTACCGAATTCTGTGATTTTTGGTCTGATAATTGGCGAATTGTGGACAGGGATTGCCTTGATCTAGCTTTCGGCATGGTGCTTACGGCTTTTCAGTAGATTCTGTTGTCGTTGAAGATTCCGTGGTGCCAGTGGACTTGGTTTCCGTCGGCGCTAGGCTCGGTTTTGATTCCTTGCTGGCGTCAGATTGCGGTTCGGGTGCTGTTGAATTGGCTTGAGCATTCGAATCCTGCTCTAATTCAACCAGTCTGTCGTCTCCGTAACCAATAACTGTTGGTTTGTCTCCATCAATTTTGACTTGCTGGAACGCAGTTCTCAAGCCTTTTCCAGTGATCTTCATATTGTAGTCACCGGCTTCCATATTCACAAAACGTACAGCGCCTTTGTCATCAGTTTCAGCAAGCGTAAACACTTTTGCATCAGAAGGCTCATATATAGTCACTTCAGCAAAGGGGTGTTTTGTATATATAGTTAAACTCTTCTTCGGCCAAGCCCCAGAGAGATAAGTACGTTTAACCAAATCTTGCACATGCGGTATGAGGGCGACGAGACCAAGAGCCGCACCAACGGCTAATCCAAACGGCAAGTAGTTGATTGCTTTCTTGGTTGGACTTTTCTGAACAGCGTCTTTAAATTTGAGCGCCGCATTCGTAGCGCTCTTGAGCTGACCGTTTTCCGCCAGTTCCATCTCCCAACTGAATTTGTCGACCGGTCGTTGCGACGCTTGATCCAAAACCATGGGTGAACTGCAAAAAATGCAGAAGCGCATATTCAGGTCGTCTTGCTTACCGCAGGCCGGGCACTTGCCGCCCATGATAGTTGTGTTGCTGCGTATTTTTTCTGCCGAAGCAGTCAAACCCTGGCCGCAATGGATGCAAAACAGCATCCCCGGATCGTTCGTCTCATTACAGCTTTTGCAGGTGAGGAGTTTTCTTTCTTCGGTCGTCATGCAGCGATTGTACCAGTCGTAGGAAACGACAACGCCTGGCAACCAGGCTTAGTTTTGAATAACGGGAACTGTCGAGAAGTTAGGACCACACGGCGGTATCTTCACGAGCGGCACAAGGTAGGATGCCATGCGCCCTTTGGTGTTCCAATAATATGCCTCGGCGCCGGTCGCATTGGGAGTGACCAGAGCGATTCCCTTATCTTGCATTGCTATTGACATGGGCAAGAAGTCAACATTTTAAAATAACGGAAGTTTACCGTTGTAAACAGTCACTTCTACCGCCGGTCGGCCATATATGGTGGTGTCTTTTCTAGTCACGGATAAATCGGCTGTGGAAATGTCGATGTGGGCAAGCATATCCCGTGTAATTTCTTGCATCGTCATATCGTCCATATTTGGCATCAACCCAACCTGGTGCGCCACTTGATCAGCCACGAACCCAAGCTTTTGTTTGTAATAAACCATCATGCCGCTGCTCACCAGAAAGCTGAATGCCACCATTGTTGCGGCGATCATTGACGAATAATACCGCAGCCGGTGGCTATGTGATAGCGCGTCCTCTTTATTGGATTAAAGCGCAGGTTTGTTCAGCTAATTCTGCTGCTTCCAGTAATTGGAGAGCTTCGTTGATCGACTCTATGCCTGAGTCAGCGGAGCTATGAGTTGCGTAAGCCGGTTGCAGAGCGAGCTGGTTGAACGCCATGCCGATTTCTTCGGCTGTAGCGGCGACGAAACCTTCGGCACGATTGCGCTGAGTTTTGATCTTGGCAGCGATATCTACAGCTACTTTGTTGTTGACGATGCCTTTGACGGAATCAAGTGCAGATTGGCCCGAGAACACATGATCTACAACTTCAGCAACTTTGCTCAATGAAACTCCAGCAAACTTTTTTGAAAGCTGCTCAACAGTTAACTTACTCAGCATGTGTCTGCGGAATTGCGGCGATTCAGGCTGTCCACCGAAGATTTCGCCTGTTTTGCGAACTACGCTGCGTACTTCTTTAGGTGACAATGCCGAAAATTTTGGAGAGACAGAATCAGCTAAGTTCTCAACGCGATTCTCCCAAATCGCCGAATCGCTGACGACGCGATCGGTTTTTCGTGCTATCGCTTGTGCTTCTTCGAATTTGGCACGCACACTTGGATCATTCAAGATTGAAATAACGATCTGCTTTTGGCGAGCTGCGATAATGTTGTCGCGATTCTGGATGAAGCCGTGCAATTCGCTTTCGTTAGGCAGCGTTTTCACAGTGTTTGGCATGTCAACCTGCGCTTTTTGGCAGATGCAGCTCAAACTAGCACCAAGTTCAAAGTCAGCTTGTGGCTGAAATTTGAGTGTGATGTTGCTGTCTTTGCTTCGCTGCTCAACAGACACCCAATTCGCGGGTGTAACCAGTCCAACAACGGTACCGCCCTCGGTGCCTTGAAGAGAGACAATCAAACTTCCATTCAATAGATATGATGTGCCAATCAAAGCCCGACTGATTTCAACATTACCCTCGTCGTTAAGAACGCGAACGTCGAAGTGGCGATCGTTGACAACAATGTCATTTGCACCGACGAACTTGGCCAATCCAGCAATCTCGCTAAAGCTTTCCGAAGTGTTGACAACCAAATCCAATTCAGGATCTAGTTCGATAATTGACTCTTCGACAATTGACCGAGCCAGCTCATAGTTGAGGTCGACGCCAGCCTGCTTTGCTTTGAGCTGGGCCAGTCTTGTCACTTCTGGGCTTATTAAATTGGGCATTACCGTTCCCCTCGGGTTGTTTAGACGTCTTCCGTTTTTCCACACTTTGACTCTACGGAAGATTTAAGAAAATTAGTGGGTATTCAATCCTAAACAAAATTTTTGCCGCAAAAGCGCCCAGGTTGGGGCATCACAGCATAAGAAGTCTTCAAGTTCTGCCCAGGTAGAAAAGGGGCGCCCTCGAACCAGTTTCTGAACGACCGCCTCCGGCACGCCAACCTTTTCAACATCTTCGTTGAGAGCTTTGTTGAGGTCTATTCTCTCCGCGCCAGGACCGATAGAGCGCAGCACGGCGCCTCGCTTGGTAAACCGCTCGAGCGACGCCTTATCAATAATCTTCTTCTCTACAATCTCCGTGAGATGCTCAAACGGACGGGTAGATACCAGTTTCTGGGCGATCTCTTTATCCGCACCAACGATGTCTATGATCTCTCTTGTAGTGGCAGAGTTTAGATCGACTGGAACAAAAGCGGCAACAGCACCACGTTTCTGCAGATCCGGCAATTTATTTGGTTTAATGATGGCACTCTCTACCAACTGCTTCAGGGCAATATATTGTCGCGCAGCAATCAGTCGGTCCACTTCGCTTTCAGTGAAACCAAGCTGATGTCCCAGTTCACGTCGTGAAGCGGTGTTGACGTTGATTTCAGACTGCCAGCATTCAGCGACCGATGGAAGTTTTTCGCGCACGACTTGCCTGATCATATCCAGACCCTTATCCAGAAGAACCTGACAACGAGCTATTTTGCGAGCTTGCGTTTCACCGGCGAGTTTCAATTTCTCGCAGCATTCACGCATCGTCATCTCTTCACCGACCGTTGAATGCTCAGTCAATCCAAGTCCAAACATGCAATCGACGACGATTAGCGGCTCTTGTTGATGATTCTTGTTGCCTAAAAGCGATTCGAGTTGTTGGCGCAACTGATTTAATTGGCAGACTTGTTCGCCGGATAGCACTCTGTTCTCCGGAGCGTAGCGCGCATCATCAGCGGTGTTCTGCCGCGGATCGTCCTGCTCGGGATCCAAATTCATGTCTTGCAAAGTTGTGTGTTCCCACTGCCACTCGTCGCGAATATGATCGATCACGGCGTTATGTACAGTGCGTTGAAGGTAGGCTGGCAGCAAGACTTTGAATCCATCTTCGCTCTGCTGAAATAGATGTTTGGTGAGCACACCGTCCATTTTTTGCGAAAGTTCGACCGCAACAGATATGGCTTGACCCTTTTGCAGATCAGGAGGCACTCTGCGCTGGCTCCAGAAGCGGCGCAAGTTCTGATTGTTAGTGAGCATCTTGGAGAGGACGGGTTGGTAGTAATGGTCGCGAATCAGGGCCATAAGCGGCTTGCGCCCTTCGCCCAGGGAGAGCGCCTTCTTGTAAATCGCTTTGGCGCCGAGCCGCTCAAACAGTTGGAAAGCCGAAACCTTCTCAGACTTGTTAGCTTCTACAACGCTGTCAAAAATTGGAGCCCAGTCAGGAGCCAGCTGCAAAATGACTTGTAGTTCGGTCGTGCTTTGAAGCATTAGTGCCTTGAGGAACCCGCCAATACGTACCAATAATACGGTATTTGCTCCTGTCGACGCCATTGTGGCTCAACAATGCAGTCAAAAAACTTTGGAACAGCTTAGTGGGTTTCGGACTCAGCCAGGTAGTGGGCGTCATCGTTGGCGATTACCATGACATGCACCGACACCACCCACCCCAGCCAGAGCATCATGCCAAGCATGCCGATAAGTGGACCTATTGGAGCTTTCGGACGATTTTGAATCTTCTGATCGATCAACCACAAGCCGTAGACCAGTGCAGCCACTCCGACACCGATCGCTCCTGAGCGAAAGCAAGCCGCAAGGTTGGCATGCGCGACATTGCCCAAATATTCATAAATTGCCACAAAAGGAACTATGAATGTGACGGGAATCCACCACCACTGTTTAATCATCGACGGACGGCGCTCAGGTGAGTGACTCGTTACATTCGGACTTCCGTCGCTCATTGGTGCTCCGCAACTTTCCAGTGCCTTATCCTACGATAATCTATGCCGCAGCTGGCCGGTTTATTCTAGGATAGCCTATGCCGCAAGGGGCCCGGCTGGTATTCACTGACAAAATAGTTTTTTGGCAGGGGTCAGCGGATAACTGTAAACTAAGCGAACTACAGAGAGTATTCGTGTCCACTTCCCTTTCCCAGTACAAGCAGCATGGGCTGCCGGATAACCCGGAGCGGTTTGGTCCGTCGCTGGCGCACATTATTACGGTTGAAAATAATCAAGATGTGGTGCTGGGGCAAGCTTGGCTTGCTGGTCCGGGGATGCTGATCACGTGTGCGCACGTGATTGAGAGATTCGCCAATACGCCAGGCGCGCTGATTGCCAAATTTCCGGCATCAGGCAACGGATACACGATTCGCGACCTGAAAGTGCACCCAAAGTTCTCACGGGCCTCCGACCAGTTGGTGCGTTACGATGCGGCGCTCTTGTACGTCGAATTGCGCTATCCGGAGCGCGAAGCGAACCCTCTGCCGGTTCAATTCAATAAAACAGTTGCTGTGCACCAGGAATTGTCGGCGGTGCGTTATCCCGTTCACCTTGGTCAGTTCACTTCGTCGCCAAATCCGCTGGCTCAAATTGGCCGAATGCTTGGACCGCTTCGTAAAAACGATAGCTTCCACATCCTTCACGATTTGGCTCTGGCACCCGGTGACTCCGGTTCACCTATCTTCGACGGGCAGACTGTTGTGGCGCTGCATTGCGGCGACACAGCCACTTTGCCTGGATTGAATTTAGCTACAACTTCAATTCGACTGGCGCTTTGGATTGACGCGTTAAAAGAGCTTGGCATCGAAGAGAATCTTGTAACCGCTGAGCGCAGCGCCTTCTGGAATGTTGCCAGAGCATTGATTGCTTTCGTGGCGACATTTTTCGCCTCGTTTTTAGTTGCTTCTTATTTCACAAGTGCTCAGCATCTACAGACCTGGACGATCGACAAACCAACCTTGATGCCTGTGCAAGTCGTGCTTGAAAAGCCCTTCCAAAGCTACAGGTTCGGGGATCCGCTGACGATGACTTTCCGAGTTGAGGAGCCGTGTTTCGTCTATGCGCTGCTTGCTGGCGCGGATGATATGCCGACTTTAGTGTTGCCATCTTTTGGCGAAAGAGAACAACTTACCCCTGACGCGCCACATACAGTTAGCACCGTTGCAGGCTCTCGAGAGCCAATGAAGATTGGTCCCAAGCCGGTCAAGCTACACGTTTTTGCATTGAAGAGTCCGGAATTCCCGTTTTATACGAGCGACAAAGCCAATAAAGTCACGGCTAGTGCCTTGTCTCGACGCATTATGAAGCTAGCCAAGGATGACCAGAGTGCCGCATGGCATCTGGTTATGGATATTCCTAGCGCTGAGGAAATTCCGGCGTTTGTGCTCAATTCGGAAAAGAAAGCGGCTGCTCCTGCGCAAGCGTCGAAGTAAGTTGACGAAATTAAAAGTGCCACCGGTTGTGATGGCACTTTTAAAAGTAGGTTAGAGAGCGCTTATACGGTTGAGTCTAATCCGGATGGGTGTTTGCGTGAGTACGAAAGGCGCTTAGCCACTACGTCCCAATCCAGGTTGCTCATGAACGCATCAAGATACTTGCCGCGATCTATGCCGTAGTCGATCATGTAGGCGTGCTCGTAAACGTCCAGCACCAAGATTGGTACCAGATTAGCCGGCGACCACATATTATGCATATCCAGACCAAAAGCACTGAGGTGGTTTCCGCGTGTGTTATAGCCAATCACGACCCAACCGCGCATGCACTTTCCAGCCGCTTTCAAATAATCCATGAATTTTCCGGTGCTGCCCCAACGCTCTTCCAACGCAGCCTTCAAGTCTCCGGTGGGCTCTCCGCCTTTGCCGCCGAGGTTACCGAAGTAATACTCGTGATAGACAACGCCGTTGACGGCGTAGCTTTCCTCTACCAACATTTCGCGCAACGGCGCATAGGTGGCATTTGGACCAGCCAAATCTGGGTCTTTCAACTTGCCGTTCAGTTCGTTTGCTTTGCCGATGTAGCCCTGATAAAGCTTGATGTGCTGCGAAATCTGGCTCTCTGACAGTCCAGGCATTTTTTTACTAATCAGGTTGCTGAAATCTCGCGCCACATAAGGCGTCTCACTCGTCGCTTTGGCAACGCCACTGGCTTCCGCAATCACTTTGGGTGCCGCAGCAAAAGCTGGCGAAGCAGCAACCAAACCGCCCGCAGCCATCGCTCCCATGAGCAGCACTTCTCGGCGAGTAATCACCTCACGATCGTTGATTACTTCGTAATTGCCTACGATTTCTTTTTTAAAGGCCATAAAAAACTCCTATAAACACTGGCGCAAAAATTGATCTCAGATTCTAGATAAAGTTTTAATTGCCAAGCGAATTAAAAATACCGATTGAGGATAAAGCGCATACACTCTGGCTGCCGTACGCGATATCTTTAGGTAGTCCTTATCCGAGGGTAGTAAGAGCAAGGTGCCCGACTATCCAGACAATGAAACCCTAACATACTTCGAGCGTGATTATGACTACAACCAAAACCCCACCTAGCAAGGATTCTGCGGAGAACTCAACAGTGAATAAGCTCGGTAAACCAAGCGCGAGCTACAGCGTCACATTGCGCTTGAAAATCAAGAACCTGCCAGGAATGCTAGGCAAGATCACATCAAGAATTGGAGAAGTCGGCGGCGACATCGGTGCCATCGACATTGCCGGGTTCGAAAAAGACCACATCATTCGCGACGTCACCGTCAATGTGCGCAACGAGAGCCATGGCGAAGAGTTGGTCAAGCAGATCGAGGAGATCGGCGACGTTGAAGTCGTGAACGTGTCGGACCGAACCTTCCTTATGCACTTGGGCGGAAAAATCCGGGTGACAAACAAAGTTCCTCTGACAACACGCGACGATCTATCCATGGCATATACGCCAGGAGTAGCGAGAGTTTGCATGGCCATTCACGACGAGCCTGAAAACGTCTACAAGCTGACAATCAAGCGCAACATGGTCGCTGTCGTCACTGACGGAACAGCAGTGTTGGGTTTAGGTGATATCGGACCGGCCGCGGCGCTTCCTGTAATGGAAGGAAAAGCGATGCTGTTCAAGGAATTCGGCAAATTGGATGCGTTTCCGATCTGTCTTGACACGAAGGACACCGAAGAGATCATCAAAGCTGTGAAATACATTGCCCCCGTATTTGGTGGCATCAATTTGGAAGACATCTCGGCGCCGCGTTGTTTTGAGATCGAAGAGCGCTTGAAGAAAGAGTTGGATATTCCAGTTTTCCACGATGATCAGCACGGAACCGCTGTAGTTGTGCTTGCAGCCCTGATCAACTCATTGAAGATCGTCAACAAAAAGATGGAAGATTTGAAGGTGATCGTCACAGGTGTAGGCGCTGCCGGCGTCGCTTGTTCGAAGATCCTGATGCACGCAGGTGTGAAAAACATCATCGGTTTCGACCGCAGCGGCGCCATCTACAAGGGTCGCAAAGAAATGAACTTCATGAAGGAATGGTTTGCTGAAAACACCAATCCAACTAACTTCCAGGGATCAGTTAAAGACGCTCTCGAAGGCGCCGACTTGTTCATGGGATTGTCTGGACCTGGACCGATTGAAGCGATCGATTTGAAGAAGATGGCTCGCGATCCGATCGTTTTCGCCATGGCCAATCCAACTCCTGAAGTTATGCCTGAAGACGCCGCTCCTTACGTGCGCATCATGGCTACAGGACGTTCGGACTATCCAAACCAAATCAACAACGTTCTGTGCTTCCCTGGCATCTTTAGAGGCGCCCTCGACTGTCATGCGACCGACATCAACGAAGAGATGAAATTGGCAGCTGCCTATGCCATCGCCTCGGTAATTTCGGACAGCGAGCTGAACGAGGACTACATCATTCCGGGTGTATTTAATCCAAAAGTGGTCGAGCTGGTCGCTAAGGCTGTGGTTGAGGCGGCTAAGAAAACTGGCGTCGCACGCAAACACAAAAAGACTCGCATTCCTGACGATATTGGGTATGAAGAGTAAGTAGAATTCCGGGCGGTCGTCTGGTGATTAAATCCGAGGATAGCCTATGCAGACTAGCTGCTCGGCATAATCAGGCTCGACGACCGACCGCAGATGATAAGCTGGAATCTAGTGCTGCTTTTCCGAGGTTTTAACTGAGATGCCCAATGCCGACCAACAACGAAAACTGAACGAAGCAGCCGCGTACAGGCGCGAAGAAGAGCACCGGGCTGAGAGACGTGCCATTGAGGCGAGAGAGCGCGAGCGCGCCAAGAAAGACCTAGATCGCAAGCGCTATGACGATATGGCTAAAGCCAAGTATGCCGAAAAAAAGGCCGTGGAAATCAAAGAACAAGAACTAAAGCAAGAGCGCATGATGAAAGAGCTCGAGCAGAAGAAATACCAGTCTGACCAGGACTTGTTGGCTCAGCAGGCGCAGATGCACAAGTATAGTTCGCAGTTGCCCGGCCAGACTCCTCAAGCCAACCCATATCAGCAGCAAGTCCAACATCCGCAACAGCAGCCTCAGCCGCAACAGCAGCCTCAGCCTCAGCAACAGCAGCCTCAGCCTCAGCAACAGCAGCCGTTTCAGCAGCAACCATTCCAACAGCAGCAGCCCTTCCAGCATCCGCAGGAAGAGCCTGAAGAGCCGTAATGCACGCGCCATAAACAATCAAGATGCGCCTCTCTTTTGGGGGCGCATTTTTGTCTTAAGACGACTCGATCAGGATAGGGGTTGAGCGCTACCTTTTTTCTCTTCTTCATCGAGCGCAGCCTGAGGTACTTCACCAGGCAATATTTGCTTGCGCTGGCGGTTTCGATTCAATACCTCAGCGAAAAAGACAGCCATCAAAATAACGCCCGCGCACAAGGACAGAAAGTACCATTGCTGTCCAACCACCCAGGCAGCAATTAGCCCCAGTGTCGCTGTCATACCGTAAATCAGATAAGCAACTTTCTTCTGGTTGTACTTAAGATGCTTCAGCAATCTATGGTGGATGTGTCCAGCATCGGGAGTGAATGGTGATACACCCTTCGAAAGGCGTCTGACAATCGCCCATGTTGTATCCAGAATCGGAAAGAAAAATATGAGGAAGGCGAGAATGAATGTTGGAACGATCAGGGTTGCAGTGGTAACACCCTTGATCACTCCAGTTATTGAAAGGGCGGCAAGAATAAATCCAGTCAGGTAGGCGCCCGAGTCTCCCAGGAATATGCGAGCCGGATTAAAGTTCCATCGCAAAAATCCTAACAGAGCTCCGGCCAGGACGGCTGCAACAAGCGCTGCGTAGGGACGATCGACCGCTAAAGAGACGCTCCAAATGGTTAAAGCGGAGATCGCAGAAACACCAGCGGCTAAACCGTCCATGCCATCAATGAGATTGACGGCATTGGCGATACCAACCAACCAGAGCACCGTGAGAAAGATGCCTAAGGCAAAGCCAAGCTCGATCCCATAGCTGCTCAAATGACTATGCACATTGAAGTGCGACGAAAGATGCAAAATTGGCGGCAAGCCATTGTTGAGCCAGTCAGGCAGCGGAACCGATTTAAATCCCTGCGCGATCCACTCAGGGATCGGAATGGATTTAATCCTCACTCCCATGGAGTAAGCTGCGCATGCGGCAAGTACCTGAACAACCAGCTTTATCTTTGCTGGAATACCACCGAGGTCGTCCATCAGACCGAGAATGAAAATAACTGTGCCACCGACGGCGATACCAATGAAACCGCCTTCGCTTCCCCGTGCCGTATGCGGCAAACGTCCACAAATAGCGATCAGCGAAATAACTGAAACCATGACAGCAATGTAAATTGCTACCCCACCCAACCTCGGCGTAGGTACAGTGTGGACGCGACGTTCCCCAGGCATGTCAACCAATTTGAGTTGCACCGCGCGCGCTCGAATCTCAGGAGTCAACCACCAGCTAATCACCAGAGCTATCAAAAAGCCTGAAATCTGGCAATTCGCC